>NZ_JBHUYK010000017.1:0-157572 GCF_042668615.1 Nocardia sp. NPDC057272
GAGATGCGACGAAGGAGCGATTCCGCGGCGCCTAACCGGCGGCCCCTCAGGGCCGCGGACACGCGCGCGCCAGCGCGCCAACAAACACAGCCTCAAACCGTCCTGGGACTACCAGAACCCCTGATCAGTCACTGCTCCAAGCCTCCAGCTCAGCACGCATACAAGCACGCGGCCACTCGTCAAGCCCATGAGCGATCTCGCTGGCACGTATCGCCCGCAAGCCAGGAGTTTCGTCAGCGGGCGGGATGTAACTGAACCCGAGGCGCTCGTAGTACGGACCGTTCCACGGCACCTGCGTGAACGTGGTGAGCGTGATCTCCTCGAGTCCGTTGTCCCTGGCCCACGCGACCGCATGGTCGATCAGCCGCTTGCCGATCCGCGCGCCCGCATGAGCCGGGTCGACAGAAACCTGATCGATATGAGGCTGCCCGTCGACCAGCCCGAGAACCAGGTAGCCGACCGGCTGATCGTTGTCGTCCGGCCACACCCACGCCCGCCCCTCGACGACGAAGGCCCGCAACACCTCTCGCGACGGCGGCTCGTCCTCGGCAATCGCGGTCATGCCCACCTCGGCGAACGGCGCACCGGCCCGTCGCTCGATCTCCTGCAGCGCCGCGATCTCGTCCTCGCGCGCGAGCCGGGCAGGTCCACCGGCCACCGGAGTGGCGATGATCCCGTTGAGCAGCGCGCGCAGGGCCCAGCGCGCACGGATGTCACCGGCGGTGCGTTGTACGGACTCGGCGGCGATATGCCGGTAGATCAGGTCGGCGGCCCAGGTCGCGGTCGCGGGATCGAGGCCGCCGTCGCGCAGGAGGGCCAGCAACTGCTCGATCAACCCGAGGGCGTGTTCGGTGGTGGGGAATCGTCCGAAGGCGACGAGCGCGAGACCGTCGTGGCGGCCGAGAGCCTCGATCGAGGACTCGACCAGCTGAGTCACCCGGGTACGCCAGGCACCCTCGGTGGGCGCCTGGACCTGGGACAGAACGTGGTCGAGCATGCCGGTCAGCAGGTCGTCGCGATGGGCGACGTAGACGTACAGCGACGCGGCGCCGGTGTCGAGTTCCTTGGCGACCCGGCGCATGGTGAGCGCGGCCGCGCCCTCGGTGTCGAGGATGCGCAGTCCGGTCTCGATCACGAGATCGCGGCTCAACGGGACTTTCGCCGGTCGGGCCCGGCGACTGACGGGTGCGGCGTTCATGCGCCGATCCTACGCGGCCGACGAACATCGTTTGGTACGAACGCCGTTCGAAATTTGCCTTCGGACCTTATCCCCGGGCGTCGGTCCATCTATGCTGGCGGCGGAGACCAAGGTCGCGGTCTGCCGCACAGCGGGGTCGGCCGAGGCAGCGGTGAAGGCCAGTCCGACAAGGAGGCGTTGATGCACGCGCATTCGTCCACCGTGGCCATCGTGCCGGGGACCGGGATCGTCGCTCGATTCGGCGATGTCGTCGTCTATCTGGCCGGGGAGACACCGTCGACCGATCGGTTACTCGGTGCGGTGGAAACCGTCGCCAACAACACCGCGGCGAGCGCACCCGGTGCGGCCCTGGCGCAGCGCCTGGCGGGCGTGGTGTTCGGCGGCGCTTCTGCCCCACCGCCTTTCGGCGTGCTCGCCCCGACCGCCGACGGGATGCTGATCCTGTTGCGCGGCGCGGTGATCGCCGAGATCTCCGGCGCGGAGGGCAACCGCCGCCTCGCCGGCGACCGGGCCTTCACCTGGGTCGACGAGATCATCCGCGAACCTGTCCGCCGGATCGCGGTCGGCGCCGAGATGGCCGACCCCACCAGCGCCAATCCCCGCACCGACCTGCGCGCGGGCATCGTCACCGGCAACGGTTTCGTGCTCAACCTGGGCCGGCGCCGCAATCCCCCGCCGCGCCGGGTCGAATCCGTCGACGAGCCCGCACCGACGGAAGCCACCGGCTTCCAAGCCCTGCGCCCGCCGATCGCGCGATCCACCGACACCAGCGACGCGCTCCCGGCCACCGCGGGATTCCCGGCGCCGACACCCGACCAGCCCGCGACCTCCGGTTTCCAGCCCGACGCCGGCCGACCCGACAGCGAGACGGTGAGCACGGGCAGCCGCCCGACCACCGGCGATGTCGCAGGCACCGGATCGAGCAACTCCGACGGCGTCACCGTGAGCACCGGCCCGCGCAGCTCACCCGCCGCCAACGCGCCCCGCGCCTGGTCCCAAGCACTCGATGCCGCCAAACGCGCCGAACCGGTCGCGTTGAGCAAGAGCGCGCCGCCCCACAGCGGTTCGCGCGGCGCCCTGGTCACCGAAGACGGGCTGAGCTACCCACTGGACCGGCCCTACGTCCTCGGCCGCAACCCCTCGGGGGAAGAATCGGTTCGCGCTTCCGCGGCGACGCCGATACTGATCGAACGTGATCGGCTCGTCTCGCGGGTCCATGCCTTCGTCGCCCCCGACCGTGGCAAGGTGTTCGTCCGCGAGGCCCCCGCGACCTCCGGAACTTTCTTCGCCGCTCCCGACAGCGAACGCTGGTCTCGCGTCGGCACCCTCCCGATCGAGTTGCAACCGGGATGGCGCCTGCGGATCAACGACTTCCTGCTGACCTATTGCGTGTAAATCACCTACTGCGAATCACAGACCATCCCGACGCCCGTGCATCCAGCTCCACGGGCGTCGGATCGCGAATCGGCTCAGGCCTCGAGGGCGTCGAGCAGGGCCGCGCGCTGACGAGCACCCAGGCCGCCGATACGGCGATCCTCGGGAATCTCGGCCTGGTCCATCAGCTTGGCGGCCTTGACCGGACCAACGCCCGGCAGTGCCTTGATCACGGCAGCGACCTTGGTCTTCTTCACCAGGTCGTCGCTGTCGGCTTTCTTGAGCAGATCGGCGACGGTGACCTTGCCCTCCTTCACCTTGCCGATCAGTTCCGAGCGCGCCTTGCGCACGGCAGCCGCTTTGGCCAACGCCTCGGTGCGCTGTTCGGCGGTCATCGTAGGCAGTGCCATGTCTCCTCCGCTTCCACTCGTCACTCGAACATCTGATTGACGGACCGAGTAAACAGCACGAAATCGGCAGCACCAGTCCGACACACCGCGAGGATACGCCGATGAGTTTTGCGTGCCGAACCCGTCGTATTCAGTGAAGGGCCTCCCAAGACGGACCAAACGGACGAAAGGACGGGCGGTTCAGGTCGGCGTAACACCGCGGTGACCAGCAGCGAAACATCATCAGAAGCACTTTTACGGGATGAAGGTTCAACGGCGAACCACGGAGGATCAACGACGCTCCTCGGCCCGGGCGCGACCGTTCTCGAACGGTCGTCACCGTCTCCCGCATCGCTGCACAGACAGCTACACAGTTGTGCGCCAGACATTTTCAGCGCCTGCGGGCCGAGCAATTCGGGCCCGCGGGTGTTCTCTCCCCGCTCGATGCGCAACAATGACGCGACCCGGCGAACCCTTTTGCTACCTGGAGTTGCGATGCGCGAGGAACACCCGCTCGACCACGAGGTCACCGCTCTGCCCGTGCGGGTGGAACGGGCCAGGCGTCGCATCGCCTATCAGTCCGACCCCGCACTGACCGACGCGCTGTCCGAAGACGAGTTGCGCGCCGAGCGCGAACTCGCCGAAAAGATCCGTACTTACGAGCGCGATCAGCGCTGGAAGCACATCAAGGCCGCCTCCTCGCACGCCGACCGCTTGCGTGACACCACCGCGGAGCTGGAGCGGGCCGAGATGTCGGACCTGATGCTGGCCCGCAAGGCCATCGCCGCGCAACGTCGCGAGTCCAACCCGCGCGCTCGCCTCGCCTCGCTCTATCAGCACCGCACCTGGTCGCTGCGGGCACTGGCCGGCGTGGTGATCACGGGCATGCTGTGGTCGGCGGTGAACGTCCAGCACAACATCGCCCCCGGCGGACCCACCGACCCGCTCTACTGGGCCAGCTTCGGCCTGGAGGCGATGATCAGCGTGTGCCTGATCATCATCATGATCGGCACCACACGGGTGGCCGAGTGGGGCGTGATGGGCAACCGCAACCAGGTGCTGATCGCCGAGCTGTTCCTGCTCACGCTGACCATCGCCCTCAACACCTATCCACACCTGAGCGCACAGCATTGGTACGACGCCGCTGTGCACGCGGTGGCCCCGGTGATGATCGGTGTCGCCCTGCTCATCCACAATGCCGCCAGCGCCCGCTACAGCACCGCGATCGTCCGTGCCAGCGCGGAGATCCCGGCCGACGACGCCGACGATCCCCTGGCCGCGCCGAGCCTGGGTAATCCGGCCGTCAGCTAGCTTCCATCGACACACAGCGAAGGGCCCCTCCGGATCAGATCCGAAGGGGCCCTTTGCCGTTGGTTTGTTACGCCGACTTCTCGCGACGCTCGGGACGCTGCGCCTTGCGCGGCACGATCGTCGGGAGGACGTTGTCGATGACGGTGTCGGCGTTCACGACCACCTTGGCGACGTCGTCACGGCCGGGGATGTCGTACATCACCGGCAGCAGGACCTCTTCCATGATGGCGCGCAGGCCGCGAGCACCGGTGCCGCGCAGGATCGCCTGATCGGCGATCGCTTCGAGGGCGTCGGCGGTGAACTCGAGGTCGACGCCGTCCATCTCGAACAGGCGAACGTACTGCTTGACCAGTGCGTTCTTCGGCTCGGAGAGAATAGTGACCAGCGATTCCTTGTCCAGGTTCGTCACCGAGGCGACGATGGGCAGGCGGCCGATGAACTCGGGGATCAGACCGAACTTGATCAGATCCTCGGGCATCACGTCGGCGAAGTGGTCGTCGGTGTCGACCTCGGCCTTGGAGCGCACCTCGGCGCCGAAGCCGATGCCGCGGTGACCGGTGCGGTCGGAGATGATCTTCTCCAGGCCCGCGAACGCGCCCGCCACGATGAACAGCACGTTGGTGGTGTCGATCTGGATGAACTCCTGGTGCGGGTGCTTGCGGCCGCCCTGCGGCGGCACACTCGCCTGGGTGCCCTCCAGAATCTTCAGCAGCGCCTGCTGCACACCCTCGCCCGACACATCGCGGGTGATCGACGGGTTCTCGCTCTTGCGGGCGATCTTGTCGACCTCGTCGATGTAGATGATGCCGGTCTCGGCGCGCTTGACGTCGTAGTCGGCGGCCTGGATCAGCTTCAGCAGGATGTTCTCGACATCCTCACCGACATAGCCCGCCTCGGTGAGCGCGGTGGCATCGGCGATGGCGAACGGCACGTTCAGCATCTTGGCCAGGGTCTGCGCGAGGTAGGTCTTGCCGCAACCGGTGGGGCCGAGCATCAGGATGTTCGACTTCATCAGCTCGACGGCCTCACCGCGGCTGTCGCGGCCCTTGTCACCCGCCTGGATGCGCTTGTAGTGGTTGTAGACCGCGACGGCGAGGGTCCGCTTGGCGGTGTCCTGGCCGATCACGTAGTTCTCGAGGAAATCCCGGATCTCCGAAGGCTTGGGCAACTCGTCGAGCTTCACTTCGCTCGACTCGGCCAGCTCTTCTTCGATGATCTCGTTGCACAGGTCGATGCACTCGTCGCAGATATACACCCCAGGGCCCGCGATGAGCTTCTTGACCTGCTTCTGGCTCTTTCCGCAGAACGAGCACTTCAGCAGATCGCCGCCGTCTCCGATGCGCGCCATCTCGTAGGTCCCTACTTCCTTGTCCGAGTGCGACCGTCGTCCCCCGATTGGGCCGGAAATACGTCTCGGTGCCGTCAATCAGAGCAATGGTCCCTGAGTCGACCGTACCTGGTGTGCGCGAGACAGGTCGACAACTCGCGCATGTTCGATGTGAAGGGTTGTGCGGGTCCTCACCATTGTGAGCCACCGCGGGTGAAAAAGCCGGGCCCGCCGCCCAGATCAGGACAGCGGGCCCGGGCGTGTCACTTCTGTCCGCTGAGCTTCCGGTAATCGAAGACCTGGTCGATGATGCCGTATTCCTTGGCTTCCTCGGCGGTCAGGATCTTGTCACGGTCGGTGTCCTTGCGCACCTGCTCCTCGGGCTTGCCGGTGTGGCGCGAGATGGTGACTTCCATCAGGCGACGCATCCGCTCGATCTCGGCCGCGGCGATCTCGAGGTCGGACACCTGACCCTGCACACCGCCGGAGGACGGCTGGTGGATCAGGATGCGCGCGTTGGGCAGTGCGGCACGCTTGCCGGGAGCGCCCGCGGCCAGCAGCACCGCGGCGGCCGAGGCCGCCTGACCCAGGCAGACCGTCACCACGTCGGGGCGCACGTACTGCATGGTGTCGTAGATCGCCATCAGCGCGGTGAACGAACCACCGGGCGAGTTGATGTACATGGTGATGTCGCGGTCGGGGTCCTGGGACTCCAGCACCAGCAGCTGCGCCATGATGTCGTTCGCCGACACGTCGTCGACCTGGTTGCCCAGGAAGATGATGCGCTCCTCGAACAGCTTGTTGTACGGGTCGGAGGTCTTGACGCCGAACGAAGTCTGCTCGGTGAACTGCGGCAGGATGTAGCGCGACTGCGGCAGGCTCGCACCGGAGCCGTGGCCGGCGCGCGGGTCGAAGAGGTTGGCCATCTTTATCTCCAAGCTTGTCTGGTGTGAGGGGGGACGGCGGCGGTTACTTCGCCTGGTT
Source organism: Nocardia sp. NPDC057272 (assembly GCF_042668615.1). Taxonomy (NCBI): domain Bacteria; kingdom Bacillati; phylum Actinomycetota; class Actinomycetes; order Mycobacteriales; family Nocardiaceae; genus Nocardia; species Nocardia sp. NPDC057272. Next base: position 6,584 of record NZ_JBHUYK010000017.1, read on the forward strand.
CGCGTGCGCGACCACGTGGTCGATGAAGCCGTATTCCAGGGCTTCCTTCGCCGTGAACCAGCGGTCGCGGTCCGCGTCCTCGGTCACCTGCTCCACCGACTTGCCGGTGTGCAGCGACTGCAGTTCGTTGAGCTCACGCTTGGTGTGGGCGAACTGCTCGGCCATGATCGCGATATCGGCCGCCGAACCACCGATGCCCGCCGACGGCTGGTGCATCATGATCCGGGTGTGCGGCAGCGCGAAACGCTTGCCCTTGGTACCCGCGGTGAGCAGGAACTGTCCCATCGATGCGGCCAGACCCATCGCGACGGTCTTGATGTCGCACTCGGCGAACTGCATCGTGTCGTAGATGGCCATGCCCGCGGTGACCGAGCCACCGGGCGAGTTGATGTAGAGCGCGATGTCCTTCGTCGCGTCCTCGGCCGAGAGCAGCAGGATCTGCGCGCAGATCTTGTTCGCGATCTCATCGTCGACCTGGGTGCCCAGGAAGATGATGCGCTCGCGAAGCAGCCGTTCGTATACGGAATCACTGAGGTTGAGTCCAGCGGTAGCGGCTGTCATGACCCCTGCCTGGTTGATCGTCACGGATACCTGCCTTCTCTTCTCACCGATTGCTACGGCCATACGAATACGGTTCGTCGTCACAAACACTAACGAAGCAGGGCGGCACCGAACTCCCGGTACCGCCCTTCTTCGCTCACAGCGCAATCAAATCACGCCGCCGAAACCTACTCAGCAGCGGCTTCGTCCAGCTCGATTTCAGCGGAATCCGCAGGGTCACCGAACATTTCGGTGGTGTCGACCACATTGCCGTCGGAATCGGTAACCTTCACCTGACCGACAACTCCGGCCAGCGCCTTGCCGCGTCGCACGTCGGCGAAGACCGCGCCGAGCTGACCCGCCTGCTGGACCTGCTGGATGAACTGCTCCGGCGACATGCCGTAACGCTGCGCCTGGAACAGGATTCGCTCGGTCAGCTCCTGCTGGCCGACCTGAGTGTTCTCGGCCTCGGCGATGGCGTCCAGCAGCAGCTGGGTCTTCACCGACTTCTCGGCGGCTTCCTGGGTGTCCTTGTCGAACTCCTCGCGGGAGGAGCCCTGCGCCTCGAGCGCCTCGGCCAGCTTGGCCTCGTCGTGGTCGAAACCGTGCACGGCGTCGTGGACCACGGCGTCGACCTCGGCCTTGACGACGGCCTCGGGCAGCGGGACCTCGACGGTCTCGAGCAGGGTGTCGAGCACCTTGTCGCGGATCGAACCGGCCTGCTCGACCTTCTTGACGCGCTCCACGCGGCCCTTCAGGTCTTCCTTGAGCTCGTCGATGGTGTCGAACTCACTGGCCAGCTGGGCGAACTCGTCGTCGGCCTCGGGCAGCTCGCGCTCCTTCACCGACTGCACGGCGACGGTGATCAGGGCTTCCTTGCCAGCGTGGTCGCCCGCCACCAGGGTGGAGGTGAACTCGGCGGACTCGCCGGCCTTCAGGCCGATGACGGCCTCGTCGAGGCCCTCGATCAGCTGACCCGAACCGACCTCGTGCGACAGGCCGGTGGTGGCCGCCTCGGGGACGTCCTCACCGTCGACGGTGGCCGACAGGTCGATCGACACGAAGTCGCCATCGGCCACGGCACGCTCGACGCCGGTGAGGGTGCCGAAGCGCTGACGCAGCGAGGTGAGCTGCTCCTCGATGTCGTCGTCGGCGATGGTGAAGGAATCGACAGTCACCTCGATGCCCGAGTAGTCGGGCAGGGCGATCTCGGGGCGCACGTCGACCTCGGCGGTGAACGCCAGCTCTTCGCCGTCTTCGATCTTGGTGATCTCGATCTCGGGCTGACCGATGACCTTGACCTCGGTGGCCTGCACGGCCTCGGCGTAGCGGGCGGGCAACGCGTCGTTGACGACCTGCTCCAGCACGGCGCCACGGCCGACACGGGTCTCGATCAGCTTGGCCGGAGCCTTGCCGGGACGGAAGCCGGGGATCTTGACCTGCTGCGCCAGCGCCTTGTAGGCCTTGTCGAAGTCGGGCTTCAGCTCCTCGAAGGGCACCTCGACGTTGATCCGGACCCGGGTCGGGCTCAGCTGCTCGACGGTGCTCTTCACGGACATACTCCTTGGTTCGTAGTTCATGGTGGTGTCCCCACAGGGGGCGACGCGCCATAGTCAGGCACGGCTAAGCCAGGTGCGGCGCACAATGCGCATCCCGACCAGGGTAGTTGACCGCCCGCGCGGTCGCGCAATCGGTGTTTGGTTGAGGGTGCCGCTAGCGGCCGACCTGCACGGCGTCGGTCACGAAGACCAACGTCTCGTTCGGCGGCACCCCGTTGCCGCCCTCGCCGTAGCCGAGGTTCGGCGGCACGATCAGCAGCCTGCGCGTGCCCTGCTGCACGCCGATCAGCCCCTCGTCCCAGCCCTGGATGACCTGGCCCGCGCCGAGGGTGAGCCCGAACGGCTTGCCGCGCTGGAAGGAGCTGTCGAGTACCTGCTTGTCCGACCAGGTGACCAGCTCGTAGTTCATCGTCAGCGGCTGTCCGGCCACCGCGCCCGGCCCGGTGCCCACCACCAGGTCCTTGGTGATCAGGGTCTTGGGCGGGTCACAGCTGTCGGGGATGGTGATCTTGGGCGCCTCGCCGTAACCACCGCTGACCTTCACGTCGTCGGCGGTGCATTCGCGACCCTTGCTCGCGGAGCTCCCGCCGGCCACGCTCGAGCTCGGCGCGCTGCTCGAATCCGTGTCGGAGCCGCAGGCCGCTGTCGTGATCGCGGCGGCCGCGACGAGTCCGATTCCGATGATCCTGCCGAGAGAATGCATGGCCCGCAGAGTAATCGACCGCCGTTGCGGCGTCGGGAACCGGCACGACGGTAGGCTCGGCGGTGCGTTTCTCCACCGGTGCCGCCGGTCCTCGATCGGCGCCCGTGCAGGCCCCCGCGGCGCGGACGGCGCCGTGACCTCATCGAGTTCGAGGAGTCCGCGATGACCGAAACCACCGTGGGCGACACCGCGGCGGACAATGTGGGAGACGGTCAGGGCGAGACCATCGCCCCGAAGCCCTACGTCCTCACCGATGCGCCCGGTCCGCTCTCGCGCGAGGAACTCGTCGCCGTCGACGCGTGGTGGCGGGCGTCGAACTATCTCGCGGTCGGCCAGATCTATCTGATGAGCAATCCGCTGCTGCGCACCCCGCTGGTCCCCGACGACATCAAGCCGCGCCTGCTCGGCCACTTCGGCACCGTGCCCGGCCTGAATCTGGTGTGGGCCCACGCCAATCGGGTGATCCGGGACCGCGGCCTGAACGCGGTCTATGTCGCGGGCCCCGGTCACGGCGGCCCTGGTCCCAACGCCTGCGCGTGGCTGGAGGACGCCTACGCCCAGCTCGAACCGGACATCCCCCGCGACGTCGACGGCATGCGCACATTCTTCCACCGGTTCTCCTTCCCCGGCGGTGTGCCGAGCCACTGCGCGCCGGAGACGCCGGGGTCGTTCCACGAGGGAGGTGAGCTCGGCTACTCCCTGCTGCACGCCTACGGCGCCGCCCTGGACAACCCCGATCTCGTCGTGTTCTGCGTGGTCGGGGACGGCGAAGCCGAGACCGGTCCGCTGGCGGGCAGCTGGCACGCGAACAAATTCCTCAACGCGGGGCGCGACGGCGCGGTGGTACCGATCCTCGCGCTCAACGAGTACAAGATCGCCAATCCGACGATCCTCGCCCGCATTCCCGAGGCAGAACTGATCGAGCTGCTCCGTGGCTACGGCTACGAACCGCTGATCGTCTCCGGCAACGACCCCGCACCGGTCCACCAGGCGATGGCCGCCGCGATGAACACCTGCATGGACCGGATCGCGCGGTTCCAGCGGGCGGCCCGCGAGGACGGGGACACCAAACGGCCGCGCTGGCCGATGATCGTGATGCACACGCCGAAGGGCTGGACCTGTCCCCCGGTGGTGGACGGCCAACGGGTCGAGGGCACGTTCCGCGCCCATCAGGTGCCGCTGCCGAACGCGCGCACCGACTCCGGGCACCGGCGGGTGCTGGAGCTGTGGTTGCGGTCGTACCGGCCGGAGGAACTGTTCGATCAGGACGGGTCGCCGGTGCGGGCCCTGCTCGAGCAGGTGCCGGCGAATCCGATGAGCCTGAACCCGGTTGCCAACGGCGGCTTGCTGATTCGCGACCTCGATCTACCCGACTGGCGCGACTACTGCGTGGACGTGATGTCGCCAGGTGCGGGTCAGCACGAGGCCACCAGGGTCCTCGGCGGCTGGCTGCGCGATGTCACCGCCCGCAATCCGCACAACTTCCTCACCTTCGCTCCCGACGAACTGGTCAGCAATCGGTTGCAGGACATTCTCGAGGTGACCGGGCGCGACTGGCAGGAAGAAGTCGGGCGCTGGGATGTGGATCTGTCGACGGTCGGGCGCGCGGTCGAAGTGCTGTCGGAGCACATGTGCGAGGGCCTGCTGGAGGGTTATCTGCTGACCGGCCGCCACGGCGTCTTCACCTGCTACGAGGCGTTCATCCACATCGTCGACGCCATGTTCAATCAGCACGCCAAGTGGCTCGATGCCAGCTCGGCGGTGCCGTGGCGGCGCAAGATCCCCAGCCTGAACTACCTGCTCACCTCGCATGTGTGGCGCCAGGACCACAACGGGTTCACCCATCAGGATCCCGGTTTCCTCGACGTGGTGGCGAACAAGAGCCCCGATATCGTGCGCGTGTATCTGCCGCCGGATGCCAACACCCTGCTGTCGACCTACGACCACTGCCTGCGATCGCTGCACTACGCGAACGTGGTGGTGGCGGGCAAACAGCCGGGGCCGGACTGGCTTTCGGCCGAGGAGGCGGGGCTGCACTGCACGCGCGGTCTCGGGATCTGGGAGTGGGCGTGTCACAACGACGACCCCGGCACCACCCCCGATGTCGTGCTCGGGTGCGCGGGCGATGTGCCGACCCTGGAAACGCTGGCCGCGGTGGCGATCCTCCGAGATCGGCTGCCCGACTTGCGGATTCGGTTCATCAATGTCGTCGACCTGATGCGCATGCTGCCCGCAGGCGAGCACCCGCACGGCCTGCCCGACGCCGAGTTCGACGCCCTGTTCACCACCGACCGCCCGGTGATCTTCGCCTTCCACGGCTACCCGTGGCTGGTGCACCGGCTCACCTACAGCCGCACCAACCACGCCAATCTGCACGTGCGCGGTTACAAGGAGAAGGGCACCACCACCACACCCTTCGACATGGTGATGCTCAACGATCTGGACCGCTTCCATCTGGTGCTCGATGTGATCGACCGGGTACCCGGACTGCGCGAGCGAGCGGCGGGTCTGCGCCAGGAGATCGTCGACGCCCGGTTGATCGCGCGCCGCTGGACCCGCGAGCAGGGCGCCGACATCCCGGTCGTGGCCGATTGGGTCTGGCCCGACTCGGCGATCCCCACCGCACCGTAACGCGGTTGCGGCGCGGGCCCGCCCTGCACGACGATGGAAGGGATATGACCGAATCCCGCCGCACCGAGCTCCTCCCCCGCGATCGCCGTGATCTGACCGGACCGTTCGACGTGATCGGCGACGTCCACGGCTGCCGCTCCGAATTGGAGACCCTGCTCGGCGAACTCGGCTACGTCCTCGACCGTGACCGTCGCGGCCGCCCGATCGGTGCCGCCCACCCCGGCGAGCGCACCGTGATCTTCGTCGGCGACCTCGTCGACCGGGGCCCCGACACCCCCGGCGTGCTGCGCCTGGTGATGGGGATGGTGGCCGCGAGAACCGCCCTGTGCGTCACCGGCAACCACGATCACAAGCTGATGCGCGCCCTCGACGGCCGCAATGTCCGCATCGCGCACGGCCTCGAACAGTCGTTGTCTCAGCTGGCCGACGAAGACCTCGAATTCCGTACGGCCGCACACGCTTTCCTCGCCACCCTGCCGAGCCACTACCGCCTCGACGGCGGCAAGCTGGTCGTGGCCCACGCGGGCCTGCCCGAGAGCCTGCACGGCAGCACGTCGGGCCGTGCCCGCTCCTTCGCCCTCTACGGCGCCCCCACCGGTGAGCTCGACGAACACGGCTACCCCGTCCGCTACGACTGGGCCCAGGACTATCGAGGCACCGCCACGGTCCTCTACGGCCACACGCCGGTCCACACCTTGAACTGGGTCAACAACACCCTCTGCCTGGACACCGGCGCCGTCTTCGGCGGCACCCTCTCCGCCCTGCGCTACCCCGAGATGACCACGATCTCCGTCCCCGCCGAGCAGGTCTGGAGTGAACGCGCGGGCATCACGCCCGTGCCCGACTGAGCCTGTCGACGGGACACCGCAACGCCGGGCGCCGGGATCCGTCGCCGAATCGTCAACGTCGAACCCGGGTGTGACGTGCGGATTTCCATCCTGTTGGGCCTACCATCAGCAGCGGACGACCCGACTCATCGACGAGGAGAGGTTCATGCGCCGTACATTTCTCGCTCTGTCCGTACTCGCTCCGCTCATGGTCAGCGGTGTCGCGAGCGCCGATCCAGCACCGCAGGGGACGGGGACGCTGACGGCGTGGACGTTCACCGGACGGGAGCCGGTTCCGGTGAACCGCGCCGATATCGAGGTGACGCCGTGCGATGCGAAGCAGGTGGTCGCGACGCTGGTCAGCGGGGCCGACGGGCGCGCCACGGTGGCGCTGCCCGCGGGGTGCTACGAGGCGAAGGTGGTGACTGTGCCCGGCGGCTGCGGGTTGGCCGTCACCGAGCCGGTGCGGGTCACCGTGGCCGCGGGCACGGAGGCGCGGGCGGACTTCCGGTTCGGCTGCGCCTGACCGACGTTCAGTCCTTCGGGCCACCGGCCACGTAGATGACCTGGCCCGAGACGAAGCCTGCGCCCTCGCTCACGAAGAACGCGGCGGTGTTGGCGATGTCTTCGGGTGTGCCGACCCGGTTCACCGGGATCTGCGCGGCCGCGGCGGCTTTGAAGGCCTCGAAGTCCGCGCCGACCCGGGCGGCGGTGGCCGCGGTCATCTCGGTTTCGATGAAGCCGGGCGCGATCGCGTTGGCGGTGACGCCGAATTTGCCGAGTTCGAAGGCGAGGGTCTTGGTGAACCCCTGCATGCCCGCCTTGGCCGCGGAGTAGTTGGCCTGGCCGCGATTGCCCAGCGCCGAGGTGCTCGACAGATTGACGATGCGACCGAACTTCGCCTCGACCATGTGCTTCTGCACGGCGCGGGTCATCAGGAAGGCACCGCGCAGGTGCACGTTCATGACGGTGTCCCAGTCGTCGACCGACATCTTGAACAGCAGGTTGTCGCGCAGCACGCCCGCGTTGTTGACCAGTACGGTCGGCGCGCCGAGCTCGGTGGCGATCCGCTCCACCGCGGCGGTGACGGCCGCTTCGTCGGCCACGTCGGCGCCGACCGCGAGGGCGGCGCCCCCGGCGGCCTCGATGGCGGCGACGGTGCCCGCGCACGCGGCTTCGTCGAGATCGAGGACGGCGACGGCGTATCCGTCGGCGGCGAGCTTCGTGGCCACTGCGGCGCCGATGCCACGGGCGGCTCCGGTGACGATCGCGACCTTGCGTTGCGTGGGCATCCGTCTCCTACAAGCCTGAGCTGGGCGAATGGTGATGGTCGGGGTGACAGGATTTGAACCTGCGACCCTCCGCTCCCAAAGCGGATGCGCTACCAAGCTGCGCTACACCCCGATACCTCACCGGCGAGAGCACCGTGGAGGCAATACATGTTTGAGCGGGTGACGGGAATCGAACCCGCACCATCAGCTTGGAAGGCTGAGGTTCTACCATTGAACTACACCCGCAGGCATACGACATCGATGGGATCGCCACGATGTCGTGTGCGCCACGACTGTACCGAACCCCGCGCGAAAAATGCCAATCCGGCCCCTGCCTGCCCGATTGATGCGTGTCGGCTGCCGGTGTACCCCACTCCCACGCGACCAACCCTCGCTGTGCCCGATTAGGGCCTAATGACCCTATCCCCGAAACCCCCTCCCGGCGACGATGGTTGATGCGCCCATGGGGACCGGCGCCTGCTCCACCGGGGGATTAAATAGGAGAATTTTCCTTAAAAACCCGGCACGTGGGCGGCGAGTAGGCCACCATGAGAGTGCGCGTGACGACTACTGCCACATCGTCACGACTCGCACCCCGTGCCAGGAGGGACCCATGGCGACGCAACGTCCACCGCCCAGCGGAGGGCATCACGCTGCACGTTTCGGCTCCCGAAATTTCTTTTCGGGAAATGTGTAACGCCGGAGACGCTGCAGCGATGTCATACCGAATCGCCATTCGCGAGAGACCAGAGAACGCGTTGCAGAACGTGACTTTTCAGTCTCGGGTGGCTTGCTAGGATCCTTTTTGCCGGACGGGGGTATCTGGAAAGGGGGCGGTGAGCGTGTGCCGAACTCGGTGGACCCAACCGCGTAGCAGTGCGAATGATCGAGGTGGCAAGTTCGTCGCCACCGACCGCCGGTGATGTCGATGACTGTCCACATCGAGCCACCGGTTGCCGCGATGGCCCGCGCCTGGGCCCGCGCGGTATGCGCCGAACCGGGCTCTTCCACGGCGCCGCACCAGTTGGAGCCGGTGCTCGTCGACATCGTCGAGCGGCTGCTGCACCTGGCGCGGACCGAACCGTTCCCGGTTCCACAGGCGCGCAAGCTCGGCGCGCGGTTGGCCGAGGCGCCGTTCGAACGCACCAGGATGCTGGCCCACGCCAGTCGCTGGCTGCTCGGTTTCCCCTCGGGGGTTCCGGGTTCGCTGGTGGCGACCCGCTGGCCGCTGGTGGCCAGCCAGGCCATCGACAGCTACGCACAGGCTCTGCAGGAACGCGCTCTGGCGCAACAGGAACAGAACATCTCGGCGAAAGTGTCACTGCGCGTACAGGAGATCGCCGCGCTGCAGCACCGCTTGCGCCACGAGGCGACCCACGACGCCCTCACCGATCTCGCGAACCGCACGCTGCTGCAAGAACGGGTGCGCGCGTTCGCCGCCGACCCGAGCCGCGGTGTCGGTGTGCTGGTGGTGGACCTGGACCGCTTCAAACAGATCAACGACGGCTACGGACACGCGATCGGCGACGAGGTACTGGTCGAACTGGCCAACCGCTTGCGTGAGGTGTGCCCGCCCGACACGGTGATCTGCCGATACGGCGGCGACGAGTTCGTGGTGGCGGCCAACCCCCGCCGCGACACCCTCGGCGAGTTGGCACACCGCGTGGTCGCCGCACTGCGCGACCCGGTGTGGTCGAGCGCGGGCCCCGTGCCGGTTTCGGCCAGCGTGGGCACCGCTTTCTGCCCACCGGGAAAGACGTGCGATTTCACCGACCTGTTGCGTCGCGCCGACCGCGCGATGTACTCGGCGAAATCGGCGGGCGGGCGGCGTTTCGCGCTCGCTGAATCGGGCGACCCCGAACTGGGAACGGCGGTCGCCGGCTGAGTCGGATCGCGAAGCCTGCACTTCGCGGTCCGGCTCAGCCGATTTCGACCGGTCGACTTGTGACATCGATGGAGTCCGTACTCGGCACCGGGGGCACCGGCCGGCTACGGCGCGTCACAGTTGACCGCAGCCTGGCCGGGGTGTCGACCGCTACGGCAGACCTATCGTCGGCGGTGTCGCATCTGCGCACCACGACGATCAGTGGAGCACACTGAGCAACGCCGCCGAGCCGAAAAATGGTGCGGTGCTGCCAGAACACTGGCACACCAGCGGGAATCGCTTCGGCGCTGTCAGCGGGGCTGGCAGGTGGGGCACCAGAAGAGGTTTCGGGCTTCCATGACCTTGTGTGCGACGGGGGTGGCGCAGACTCGGCAGGGTTCGCCTTGGCGGCGGTAGACGTAGGTGCGGGGGCGGTCCTTGGTGTATGACGGTGCGCCGGTGTCGTGTTCGGGACGGACCACGTGCATGCGGCCGGTGGTGACGCCGACCGGCATGAGGTCGACCAGGTCGGCCCAGAGGGCGTCCCATTCGGTCGGGGTGATCGAGGTGCCGGGGCGGAAGGGCGAGATGCCGTGGCGGAAAAGGACTTCCGCGCGGTAGACGTTGCCGACGCCGGCGATCAGGGCCTGGTCCATCAGCAGTGCGCCGATCGCCCTGCGGGAGCGCCGGATTCGCGCACCCGCTCGTTCGTGGTCGGCGTCGGCGCGCAACGGATCGGCGCCGAGGCGTGCGGTGAGCGCGTCCACTTCGGGCGGCATCAGCACTTCGCACGCCGTGGGCCCGCGCAGATCGGTGCCGAAATCCGTTGCGGCCCCCAGCATTCGCATACGCACCTGCCCGACCGGCGCCGCCATCGGCAACTCGACCTCGCTGAAAGTGCCGTACAGCCCGAGATGCACATGCACCGTCAACCCGGACTCATAGTGATGCAGCAGATGCTTCCCATAGGCCTCGGCCCGCTCGAGCACCTGCCCGTCCACCAGTGCGGCCCCGTCGGCGAACCGCCCCTGCGGGCTCGAAACCCGCACCACCCCACCGGAAAACCGTCGGTGATGGAGCTGCGCTATCCGATGAAGAGTGTGCCCCTCAGGCAAAGAAACACACCCTCCTCAGGCTGCCTCTCCGGGTAGTCGGCCAGACCTCGGTGCGTTCACCGTCGGCGATGCGGCCGACGGTGAAGTGCACGTCGGGTCGGCCCGTACCCGGCGAGTTACCCATGTACTCACGAAATCAGTTGGTGGGCTCAGTACGCGGGGACCTCTGGCGCGATGCCGGTCTTCTCGTAGTCGGCGAGGATGTCGATGCGACGCTGATGACGCGCCTCGTCCGACCACGCGGCCGCGAGGAACGCGTCGACGATGGCGAGCGCATCGGCGGTGGAGTGCATGCGGCCGCCGATGCCGATCAGGTTGGCGTTGTTGTGTTCGCGGGCCAGCACGGCGGTTTCGACGCTCCAGGCCAGGGCGCAGCGCGCGCCGGCGACCTTGTTGGCGGCGATCTGCTCACCGTTGCCGCTGCCACCGAAGACCAGGCCGAGCGAGCCCGGGTCGGCGACGGTGCGTCGGGCCGCCTCGATGCAGAAGGCGGGGTAGTCGTCGAGAGCGTCGTATTCGAGGGCGCCGCAGTCGACGACCTCCACTCCGGCCTCCTGCAGATGAGCCTTGACGTGATTCTTCAGTTCGAAACCGGCATGGTCGGCACCCAGGTAAACGCGCATGGCTGCGATTGTCGCAGGCCCGCTTAGAGTCGTTTCATGCACCCGCACGAACCGCATTTCCCGCATTCAGCAGGTTCCCCGCCGGAGCACACCGGCCAGCAGCCCGACCGAACACCGTCACTGGACAAAGACACCGCGCCGCCGTCGCCGTGGGCCCAGCCCGATCCACGGACGGGCGGTTTCCCCGCGCAGGACGCCCCACCACAGCCGCAGGCAGGCCCGTATCCGCCGGTCGCCCCTGGCCAGTACGCGCCCGGCTACTACCCGCCGAGCGGTCCGCCCGCACCGCCGCAGCATCGACCGCGCGGACTCATGCCGTGGGATCGCCCCGCCCGGCATCCGTGGGAGATCCCGCTGCTGATCGTCGTCATCATGATCACCGCGGTCGCGTACCTGCTCGCGCTCCTGCTCATGACGGTCGAGCTGTTCGCCGATCCCATCGTCGACGAGCGCGGTGTGGAGCAGACCGGTTCGATCGTCACCAGTCCGTATGTACTGCTGCTGTTGTTCGCGCCGGTGCTGCTGTGGGCCGGACGTGGTCTGAATCTCGCGACCCAGCGCGTGAACGGGGTGAAGATGTCGCCCACCCAGTTCCCCGAGGGCTACCGGATGGTGCAGGAGGCGGCGGCGCGATTCGGGATGCACAAGGCGCCGGACGCCTACGTCATCCTGGGCAACGGCCAGATCAACGCGTTCGCCTCCGGCCACGGGTTCCGCCGGTTCGTCGTGGTCTACAGCGACCTGTTCGAAATCGGCGGCGCCGCGCGTGAACCCGATGGACTCGCGTTCATCATCGGGCATGAAGTCGGCCATATCGCCGCTGGTCATGTCTCCTATTGGCGCCAGCTGGGCATGTTCGTCGCGCCGTGGCTGCCACTGCTCGGGTCGTCGCTGATCCGTGCCCAGGAGTACACCGCCGACAATCACGGCTTCTGCTTCCGGCCGCACGGCGCGTCCACCGCGATGGCGACGCTCGCTGCCGGCAAGTACCTCAATACCGATGTCGGCGTGGACGAGATGGCCGACCGTGCCGCGCTCGACCGGGGTGGTTTCATCTGGCTGGTCAACGCGATGGCCAGCCACCCGGTGCTCACCTGGCGGATGTGGGCGCTGCGCGATCGCAGCAGGCCGGGCCCGATGTTCTGGCGTCCGAGTGCACCGCATCCCGGCATGATCCCGCCGCACGGCGGGTATCCGCTGAATTCGACGCCGCCCGCGTTGCCGCCGAAGCCGGTCTGATCGGTCGGGGGTGCCGGTGCGGGCACCCCCGACCGCATGATCAGTCGAAGACCGGGTCCTCGGTGCGGGTGCGCTTGAGCTCGAAGAAGTGCGGGTACGAGGCCAGCGCGACCACGCCGTCCCACACCTTGCCCGCGTCCTCGCCGCGCGGGATGCGCGAGAGTACCGGCCCGAAGAAGGCAGTCCCGTTGATGTGGATGGTCGGCGTGCCGACATCGGGGCCGACCTTGTCCATACCCGCGTGATGGCTGGCCCGCAACGCCTCGTCGTAGTCGGTGCTGTTCGCGGCCTCGGCGAGTTCGGCGGGCAGGTTCAGTTCGGCGAGCGCGTCGGCGACGACCGCGTCGAAGGTCTCCTGCAGCGTCTCGCGCTCGTACTCGGCCTTGCGGTCGTGGATCCGGGTGCCCAGTGCCGTGTAGAGCGGGGACAGGATCTCGTCGCCGTACTTCTGTCCGGCGGCGGTGACGACCCGAACCGGGCCCCACGCGGCGGCCATCATGTCGACATACCGCTCCGGCAGGCCCTCTTTGCCCTCGTTGAGCACCGCCAGGCTCATCACGTGGAAGCGCGCTTCGATATCGCGCACCTTTTCGACTTCCAGAATCCACCGCGAGGTGATCCAGCACCACGGGCACAGCGGGTCGAACCAGAAATCGGCGACATCCTTGGTGGCCTGTTCGCTCACGATGGGTTCCTCTTCTCGGGTCAGCTGTGGTGGGCCGGGTCGCCCCACCGATTGGTGCAACCGCGTCACCGCCGGAATCGTTCCCGTGGGTGAAAACGCGCACTAGGCTCGGGTTGCGAGGAGTCCCGGTCGTCCGCGAGAAGGGGTCCGTTCATGAGCTCGAATCAGCATTTCGTCGTCATCGGTGGAGGTCTGGGCGGAGCGAAAATCGCCGAAGCCCTGCGCGCCAACGATTTCGACGGCCGCGTCACTCTGCTGGCCGCCGAAGAGGAGCTGCCCTACGAGCGTCCGCCACTGTCGAAACAGCACCTGGCGGGCACCCAGCAACTGCCCGATTTCACCGTCGATCCGGCCGCTTGGTACCGCGATCACCACGTCGACCTGCGACTGGGCACCACCGCGACCGCGTTCGATCCGATCGCCAAGACGGTGACACTGCCCGACGGTTCCACGCTCGACTACGACAAACTGGCTCTAGCCACCGGTTCGCGAGCCCGCACGCTCGACATTCCCGGCGCCGATGCCCCGAACGTCTACACGCTGCGCACGATCGGCGATTCGAACGCGCTGCTCGAGATACTGCGCACGGACCGGCGCCTGGTGATCATCGGGGCCGGGTGGATCGGTCTCGAGGTCGCCGCGCAGGCCCGCGCCAAGGGTGTCGAGGTGACGGTGATCGAGACGGCCGACCTGCCGCTGGTCACGGTGCTCGGCCCGGAGATGGGCGCGTTCTACGCCGATCTGCATCGTGCGCACGGCGTCGACCTGCGCACGAACACCTCCGTCGACGCGATCCTCACCGACGAGGACGAGGCGACCGGCGTGCAGCTCGGCGACGGCACCGTGGTGCCCGCGCAGGCGGTGCTGGTCGCGGTGGGCGCGCAGCCCAATATCGAGGCGGCCACGGCGGCCGGGCTGGCGGTCGACGGCGGCGTGCTGGTGGACGCCGCCCTGCGCACCAGCAACCCCGATGTGGTCGCGGTGGGCGATATCGCCGAACAGGACCATCCGCTGCTGCACCGGCCGATCCGGATCGAACACTGGGCGACCGCGCTGAATCAGCCCGCCGTCGCCGCGAAGACGATGCTGGGCAAAGCGGCTGTCTACGACCGGCTTCCGTATTTCTTCAGCGATCAGTACGACGTCGGGATGGAGTACTCCGGCTATGTCGGACGCGGCGACGACGTGCGGGTGGTGGTGCGTGGCGATCTCGATGAGCGCGAATTCGTCGCGTTCTGGCTGGACGCGCAGAACAGGGTGCGCGCGGGGATGAACGTCAATGTGTGGGATGTGACCGACCGGATCAAGCAGCTGATCGAATCGGCGGAACCCGTCGACCCGGACCGGCTGGCGGACACGAGCATCCCGCTGTGATCCACTTCACAGCGATCGTTGTGTCGAAGACTGCTCATCGGCTCCGACCAACCGTCGAACGCGCCGCAAGGGCGCAGCGAACAGGAGCCGAACCATGAAATTCATGCTGGTCAAGACCTATTCCGAGACCGCCTACTGCGACATCCCGCTGCCGGAGTGGGCGCCCGAGGACATCGCCGCCCACATCGACTTCCAGCGGGCACTGGGCGAACAACTCGCCGCCGCGGGCGAACTCGTCGACGCGCAGGGCCTGGCGGCACCCGATCAGGCGATGATCGTGTGCTCCGACGGTCGCTCGGCGCCGGTCGTGACCGACGGGCCGTTCCCGGAGACCAAGGAGTTCCTGGCCGGTTTCTGGGTGGTCGATGTCGATTCTGTCGAGCGCGCGGTCGAGATCGCCGCGCAAGCCTCCGCGGCGCCGGGCCCCGGCGGCAAGCCGATCGGGGAATACATCGAGGTGCGCCAGATCATGAGCGCGCCCGACGTGGCCTGAGGCGAGACGCTGACTCCGCGCATCGAGGACCTGCTGCGTGAACTCTCGCCGCAGGTCCTCGGCGTATTGGTTCGCCGCTTCGGCGATTTCGACCTCGCCGAGGATTCGGTGCAGGACGCGCTGCTCGCGGCGGCGACCCAGTGGGATCGCGACGGGCTTCCGGACAATCCGCGCGGCTGGCTGATCCAGGTCGCGCAGCGGCGGATGGCCGACGCGGTGCGCGCCGAGGTGGCGCGGCGACGCAGGGAGACCACGGTTTTCGTGCGGGATGTGCCCGTCGAGGCGGTCGGTAGCGATGACACCCTCGACATGTACTTCCTGTGCTGCCATCCCGACTTGCCGCCCGCCGGAGCGGTGGCCCTGACGCTGCGGGCCGTCGGCGGCCTGAGTACCGCCGAGATCGCGGCGGCCTTCCTCGTCCCGGAATCGACCATGGGCCAACGTATCTCGCGGGCGAAGAAGCGTCTGGCCGAATCGAATCGGCCGTTCGCCGACGGCGCGCACGACAGCACCCGGGTGAGTGCGGTGCTGCAGGTGCTGTACGTGATCTTCACGGAGGGGCACACCAGCACCGCCGGAACGGGGTTGCGTCGCGGAGACCTGTCGGCGGAAGCGATCCGGCTCACGCGCGCGCTGCGCACGCTGCTCCCGGAGAACGCGGAGGTCACCGGTCTTCTCGCGCTGATGTTGCTCACCGACGCCCGCCGCGCCGCCCGCTCCGGTCCGCACGGCGAGCTGATCCCGCTCACCGAGCAGGACCGCTCCCGCTGGGACCGCACCCAGATCACCGAGGGTCTTCGCCTGCTCACCGCGACCATGCCCGCCGGGCTGACGGGCCTCTACCAGATGCAGGCCGCCATCGCGGCTCTGCATGCGCAGGCCCGACGCCCCGAGGACACCGAGTGGACGCGAATCCTGCAGCTCTACACCATGATCGAACGTCTGACCCCCAACCCGATGATCACCCTCAACCGCGCCGTCGCCACCGCGATGGTGCACGGTCCGGCCGCGGGGCTGGCGGTGGCCGACAGCGTCGCCGAACCGCTGGCACGCTCGCACCGCCTCGCCGCCGTGCGCGGGCATCTTCACGAGATGGCAGGCGAGCAGGCCGCGGCCGTGCGCGAATACCAGCGGGCGGCCAGACAGACCGCCAGCGTGCCCGAACGCGACTACCTGTTGCTGCGCGCCGCACGTCTGCGAGCGGGCGACGCATGACCTCAGGAGCTGTCGTCCGACCCCGAATTCGCCGGTGGTACAGCCCGTTTTCGACGTCACCCAGGCTGGCGGCGTCGAGCGAGCCGGTGCCTGGCAGACTCGCTTTGATGACGGACGTTTTCAGTGCGGGTGTGCTGGTGTATCGCCGCGTCGAGGCCGGAATCGAGGTCCTGCTCGGGCATATGGGTGGGCCGCTGTGGGCGAAGAAGGACGCGTCGGCATGGTCGATCCCCAAGGGCGAGTACCTGTCCGAGGAAGAGTCCGCGCGCGACGCCGCCCGGCGGGAGTTCACCGAGGAACTCGGGCTGCCGGTGCCCGAGGGCGAGTGGATCGACCTCGGTGAGGTGAGTTATCGCAGCGGGACCAAGCGCAAGTACCTCACCGTGTGGGCGGTCGAGGGCGACCTCGACCCGGCCGATGTCGTGCCGGGCACCTTCGAGATGGAGTGGCCGCCGCGGTCGGGCAAGGTCGCGGAATTCCCCGAGATCGACCGGGCGGACTGGTTCGACCCCGCCACGGCGCAGGAAAAGCTCGGCAAAGGCCAGCGCCCCTTCCTCGACCGCCTCACCGATCAACTGCACTGAGATCGGGGTAGATTTCAGCTATGCCCAGCGACCTGCAGCTGAAGATCATGAACAGAGTCCACCGCACCCTGCTCACGGTGACCGGCGGACGCATCGGCAACTCGTTCTTCGGAATGCCGTCCCTGCAACTCACCACGATCGGCCGCAAATCCGGCGAGCCGCGCAAGGTCATGCTGACCGCGCCGATCATCGACGGCGACACGATCGTCGTCGTCGCCTCCCGCGGCGGGGACCCCACCCATCCCGCCTGGTTCGTGAACCTGCGCGACAACCCGAACGTCGAGGTGTCACTGCGCAACGGCCCCGTGCGCCCGATGACAGCCCACGTCGCCACCCCCGACGAACGCGCGGCACTGTGGCCCCGGGTCACCGAGGCCTACAAGGGCTACGCCGACTATCAGACGAAAACCACGCGCGAGATCCCCTTGGTCCTGCTCACGCCGAGGAACTGACCCACCTGCCGGCGGGCACACAGGGCGGGCATCGAACACGATGCCCGCCCTACACCAGCGCGGCCCGGAACTCGGTGGGGCTTGTCCCGCGTAGTCGTTTGAAGGCCGCGCTGAAGCCGAAGGCGTCGGAATAGCCGACCGTGGTGGCCACCTGGGCGACGCTGCGCGCGGGGTCGGCGAGCAGCTCTTCGGCTTCGGCCATGCGCCATTCGGTGAGGTAGGCCAGTGGCGGTTCGCCCATCACCTCGGTGAAGCGCCGAGCGAACAGGGCGCGCGAGACCGCCGCCTCGGTGGCCAGGCTCGCCACCGTCCAGCGGTGGAACGGCCGGTCGTGGATGGCGGTGAGCGCCGGGCCGACGATCGGGTCGGCCATCCCCCGGTACCAGGCGGGCGCACAATGCTGCTGTTCGGCGAGCCAGGAGCGCAGCGTGCAGACCAGCGCCCAGTCCAGCAGCCGGTCCATCAGCGCCTGCGAGCCCGCGCTGAACCGGACCGCGTCGGCGGCGGATTGCTCCAGCCACAAACACATTTCCGGGTCCTCGTGGACCACCATCACCTGCGGTAGCGCTCGCAACAGCCGTTCGTGGCGTCGCCCCGATGCCCGATAGGCGCCGACGAGTAGCGAAGTCTCGCCTGGCGCACCGGTTGTCGCCGGCGTGACGATCAATTCCGATGTCGCACAACTGATGTCGGTGGGGCCGAACCCGTCCGGCACGAAACAGGACAGCTCGTAGCGCTCGTGTGGACGGTCGAGCGCGGCGGGCGTGTCTGCCAGGTGGAAGGGTTCACCCGCCTGCACGAGCGCGGTGTCACCGGCGATCAGACTCGTGCGCGATCCATCAGCGAGCACCAGCGTGCCGCCGCCACGCAGCACTGTCACCATGATCAAGGGCGCACGGTCGGCGAAACGAATCGTCCAGGGTGGTCGCAGGACCGCATGGGCCACGACCGATCCTTCGGCACGAATGCCGCTCAGCAACGAACTCAACGGGTCCACGCCACCAGCGTAGACGAATTCCTATCGACTGGAGATGATCACCCATAGATCGTCCACACGATCCACGGTTGACTGAAGCGACCGGGCCGACCAGCCCGCACCCGATCGAACAGGAGCTCACCGTGACCCAGTCCGCCGCCACCACGACTGCCACCGCCGAACTGACCACCACCGGATCGAGCGCCACCGATACCTCGGCACCGGGCCCCACCGCGCTCGTGGTCCTGGGCCACCATCGCTCCGACTCGCTGTCCGCCCATGTCGCCGACCGCGCCGTCGGCCGCCTCACCGCCGCCGGGTACACGGTCGATTTCCTCGACCTGCACGCCGAGAACTTCGACCCGCGGATGACCGTGGCCGACCAGCCCGAGTGGGGCAATCGCGACAAGGTCTACTCCCCCACCGCCGAGGCGCACATGCGGCGCATGCTGGCCGCCGACGTGGTGGTCGTGGTGTTCCCGGTGTACTGGCAGAGTGTGCCCGCCCTGCTCAAGGGCTGGATCGACGCCGTATGGAACTACGGTTTCGCCTACGGCCGCAGCAAGCCGCGGCTGGCAGGCAAGCGCATCCTGTGGCTCGGATTGGCCGGCGCGACCGCCGATGACGCGATCGTCCCCGGCATGCAGCAACTGCTGGAAGCCCAGCTCAACGAGGGCTTGGCCTACTACAGCGGTTTCGCGGACTCCCGCGTCGGGCTGCTGCCCGATGCCGAGGAGCAGCCCCAAAGTCTCGACGCCGAAGGCAATCTCGTGATCGGCGAGGCGATCAGCGGCGATGCGCGAACCACTCACTACGCCGCCTTCGACGCGAAAGCCGAGAGCTTCGTCGACGACTTGCTCGCCGCTGCCCTGGTCAGCGCCTGACCAGCGAAGTGCCGCGCCGTCGCGCGGTGACCATCTCGCCGGTCACCGCGCGTTCGGGCCGGTGGCCCGAACGCGGCTCCCGGTCCAACCGCATACAACGACAATTCACAGGCCGGTGAGAGCCCCGCGCAGGACTGCGTAGAGCTCTGTGGGGTTGCCGGATTCAGCGGCGGACTTGTCGATCAGGTCGATAGCGGCGGCGGTGAACTCGTCGCTTTGCTGCTGCACATAGTCCGCCGGGTTGTCGATGCCGGGCGCGTACCCCTCGAGCAAGCTCGCCATCGCCTGCAGGAAGGGTCCCATCAACGCGGCCAAGCGAGCCGCCGAGCCGCCGGTGGAGCGAACCATCGCGCCGCCCTGCCGGAATGCGGCGAACATGGCGTACATGCCGCCGAGGATCGAGACGTCGTACATGGCGGCGGCGCCGAGATCCGTGCCGACGAATTCGGCGCGACCGAACAACTCCAGCACCGCGCGGAAGCGCTCGAACCCGGCGGACGCACCGCTGTAGAGCACGAATGCCGCGGGTCCGCCGATCATCTCGGGTACCGCCATGATGCCGCCGTCGATCAGCTCCACCTGCTGAGCCGCGGCCCAGCGGCCCAGCGCGCGAGCCTGCTCCGGCGAGGTGGTGGTGAGGTTCACCACCACCTTGCCCCGCACCTGTGCCGCCGCCGGTTCGAGGTGCTCGCGCACGGCGGCATCGTCGAGCACGCACAGGATCACCAGATCCGCCGCCGCCATCGCCTCGGCCGAGCTCGCCGCCACCTTCGCGCCGTAGGCCGCCAACGCTTCGGCCCGCGCCGAGGTGCGGTTCCAGACAGTCACCTCATGACCGCCCGCCAGCAATGCCTTGGCCAGCGCGGTGCCCATAGCACCGAGGCCGATCACCGAAACCCGTTGCACCACTCTCATGTTGGTCATGATTTCCCTCGTTCGAAGAGCGTTCGATGCCGGTCGGCAACGCTCTTCCAGATTCGTGGGTTACGCTTGACTTCACAAGTACCGACTATGAAGTGCAATACCTACCAAAAAGTAAGTTAGGCGAGCATGAAGCAGCGAGAGCGTCCGTATTCCTGCGGTATCGATGCCGCGCTCGACGTCGTCGGCGGCAAGTGGAAAGCGCTGATCCTGTGGGCCCTGTCCACCGGCACCCAACGCTTCGGCGACCTGAAACGCCTGGTCCCCGGCGTCACCGAGAAGATGCTGATCCAGCAGCTACGCGAACTCGAGCACGACGGCATCATCGCCCGCCAGGTCTACGCGCAGGTGCCCCCGAAGGTCGAGTACTCACTCACCGAGCGCGGAGTGTCGCTGAACGCGGCGCTGGTCACCCTCGGGGCCTGGGGCAACGAGAACATGGAACACATCTGCGCGGTCAAAGGTGTCGGCGCACCCGTGCACTGACGTGCTCCGCCACCGCACCCGCGCGGCCGGCGGCGTCCTCCCAGCCGGGACGCGCCCCGCCTCGGGTCAGGCCTGGATCCCTGCCCATTTCTGCCCGGTGATCCGCTCGTAGGCCTCTTCGTACTTGCGGCGAGTGCCTTCGACGACGTCGGCGGGGATCTCGGGGCCCGGGTATTCCTTGTTCCAGCCCGTCGAGGTCGACCAGTCGCGCACGAACTGCTTGTCGAAGGAGCGCTGGGCACGGCCCGGCTCCCACTCGTCGGCGGGCCAGAAGCGCGAGGAGTCCGAGGTCAGCACCTCGTCACCGAGGGTGAGAACGTCACCGTCCCAACCGAATTCGACCTTCGTATCGGCCACGATCACGCCGGCCTTCGCCGCGTGCTCGGCCCCGCGCGAGTAGATCTCGAGGGTCAGATCGCGCAGCTGCTCGGCGACCTCACGGCCCTCCTGGTTCACCACGTCGGCGAAACTGATCGCCTCGTCGTGTCCCTCGGACGCCTTCGTCGACGGCGTGAAGATCGGCTCCGGCAGCTTGTCCCCGTCACGCAATCCCGCGGGCAGCGCGATCCCCGACACGGTCCCCGACCGCTGGTACTCCTCGAGGCCGGACCCGGTCAGATACCCCCGTGCGATGCACTCGACAGCCAGCATCTTCAACGGCTTCACCCGGATCCCGCGCCCGGCGAACTCCGCGGGCACGTCGGTCGCCGAGACCACGTGATTCGGGATTCCGGTGAAGTACTCGAACCACCAGTTCGACAGCTGCGTCAGCAGCGCGCCCTTGTCCGGAATCGGCGTCGGCAGCACCACGTCGTAGACCGAAACCCGGTCCGACGCGACGAGCAGCAGGGTGTCGCCGTCCTCGTAGAGGTCACGAACTTTCCCGGCGTGCACATGCTTCAACGTCGAGCCTCCGAATCTCCGGTGCGGTACCTGCGGGTTTCCCCGAACTCTACCGGCCCGCCCGGAACCGGTATCAGGCCTACCCGGCCCACCCGTCGGCGGAAACTCGTGAGCGGGCGCCGACGGCAAGTGGCATTGTGGACGCCGAACTACCGTGCCGTGTTCGTCGACGACGAAGGAGATCAATGTCCGCCCCGAATCTCACCCGCGACCAGGCGGTCGAACGCGCGGCCGTAGTGGCCGTGCAGAACTACCGGATCGAACTCGACCTCACCGATCAGCCGCGCGGAGCAGGGTCCGAGGTGTCCGACACCTTCGGGTCGAAGACCACTGTCAGCTTCACTGCCACCCCTGGTGCCGGCACCTACATCGATCTGGTCGCGCCGCGCGTGCGATCGGCGGTGCTCAACGGCGTCGCGCTCGATGTGAGCTCCTATGACGAGTCGACGGGGATCGCGTTGCCGGAGCTGGCCGAGAACAACGAGCTGGTCGTCGAGGCCGACTGCGAGTACTCGCACACCGGCGAGGGTCTGCACCGCTTCGTGGATCCGACCGACGACAACGTGTACCTGTACTCGCAGTTCGAGACCGCCGATGCCAAGCGGATGTTCGCCTGCTTCGATCAGCCCGATCTCAAGGCCACCTTCGACATCGTCGCCACCGCGCCCGAGGACTGGGTGGTCATCTCCAACGGCGCCGACATCGAACAGCACAAGGTCGGCGCGGTCGTGCGCCACACGTTCGCCACCACCCCGCGGATGAGCACCTACCTGGTCGCCATGATCGCGGGTCCGTACGCGAAGTGGTCCGACACCTTCACCGACGCGAGCGGCGAGATCCCGCTCGGCCTGTACTGCCGTGCGTCGCTGGCCGACCACATGGACGCCGAGCGGCTGTTCACCGAGACCAAACAGGGTTTCGAGTTCTACCACAACAACTTCGGCGTGCCGTACGCCTTCGGCAAGTACGACCAGCTGTTCGTGCCGGAGTTCAACGCGGGCGCGATGGAGAACGCGGGCGCTGTCACCTTCCTCGAGGACTACGTGTTCCGGTCCAAGGTGACCCGCGCGTCCTATGAGCGTCGCGCCGAGACCGTGCTGCACGAGATGGCGCACATGTGGTTCGGCGACCTCGTCACCATGAAGTGGTGGGACGACCTGTGGCTGAACGAGTCGTTCGCGACCTTCGCCTCGGTGCTGTGCCAGGCCGAGGCCACCGAATACACCAGCGCCTGGACCACCTTCGCGAATGTGGAGAAGTCCTGGGCCTACCGCCAGGACCAGCTGCCCTCGACCCACCCGATCGCCGCCGACATCCCCGACCTGCACGCGGTGGAGGTGAACTTCGACGGAATCACCTATGCCAAGGGTGCTTCGGTGCTCAAGCAGCTCGTCGCCTATGTGGGACTCCAGCCGTTCCTGGCGGGCCTGCGCGACTACTTCGCCGAACATGCCTACGGCAACGCCACGTTCGACGATCTGCTCGCGGCTCTGGAGAAGGCGTCGGGTCGTGACCTGTCGGACTGGGGTGCGCAGTGGCTCAAGACCACCGGCCTCAACATCCTTCGCCCCGATTTCGCTGTCGCCTCCGACGGCACGTTCTCGAGCTTCGCGGTCGAGCAGGAAGGCGCCGCGCCCGGCGCGGGCGAGTACCGCGTGCACCGGATCGCCATCGGTGTCTACGACGATGTCGACGGCAAGCTGGTGCGTACCAAGCGAGTCGAACTCGACCTCGACGCCGCCGCGCGCACCGAGGTACCCGAGCTCGTCGGCGTGCCGCGCGGTGCGCTGGTACTGGTCAACGACGACGACCTGACCTACTGCTCGCTGCGTCTCGACCCCGATTCGCTCGACGTGGTCGTGCGGCGCGTCGGTGACATCGCCGACTCGCTGCCGCGCACGCTGGCCTGGTCGGCCGCCTGGGAGATGACCCGCCAGGCCGAGATGAAGGCCCGCGATTTCGTGGCACTCGTGCAGCGCGGGATCGGCTCCGAATCCGAGATCGGAGTGGTGCAGCGGCTGCTCATGCAGGCCAACACCGCCATCTCGAGCTACGCCGATCCGGCGTGGGCCGAGCAGGAAGGCTGGGCGGCCTACGCCGACCGGCTGCTCGAGCTGGCCCGCGCCGCCGAGGCGGGTTCGGATCATCAGCTCGCCTTCGTCAACGCGCTGACCGGGGCGAAGCTGGAATCGCGCCACGTCGAGGTGCTGGCGCAGCTCCTCGACGCCGACCCGGCGGCGGCCGGTCTGCCCGGTCTCACCGTCGACACCGACCTGCGCTGGCGCGTCATCACCGCGCTGGCCGCCGCGGGCCGGATCGACGCCGACGGTCCGGCCTCCCCGACCATCGACGCCGAACTGCAAGGCGACCCGACCGCGGCGGGCAAGCGCCAGGCGGCCACCGCGGCCACCGCACGCCCGATCCCCGAGGTCAAGGCACGGGCCTGGGACACGGTGATGGGCGACGACTCGGTGCCCAACATCACCGCCCGCGCGATCGTCGGCGGGTTCGCCCCGGCCGGTCAGGGCGCGGTGCTCGCACCGTACGTGGACAAGTACTTCGCCGAGATCCCCGCCGTCTGGGACCGCCGCTCGAGCGAGGTCGCCCAGACCGTCGTGATCGGCCTGTACCCGCACTGGGCGATCAGCGAGGAAGCCGTCACCAAGGCCGACGAGTTCCTGGCAGGCGACCACCCACCCGCCCTGTACCGCCTGGTCTCCGAGGGCCGAGCGGGCATCGAACGCTCCCTGCGCGCACGGGAATTCGACGCCAAGTAGTTCGACCGAAGGGCCCGGTGGCGCGATTTCGCCACCGGGCCCTTTCCCTGTCCGGAGCCTTCCGAGGCCCGTGCCTACAGCGGAGCTTCGGGCGGCCGGGCTTGCTGCTGTGAGCGGATCTGCTGGGGGCAGCAACGGCGGCGCGCGGGGGTGTGCGCGAGGCACCGTGGACCCATGGCACACGACGACAAGACCCCGATGTTCAGCTGGCGAGCCCGCGAACAACTGTTCGGCCGCCGGATCCTCGTCCTCGACGGCCCGCTCGACGACGACAACGGCACCCTGCTCATCACGCAACTACTCACCCTCGGCGCCCAGAGCCCCGAGGCCGGGATCTCGCTGTGGATCCACTCTCCCGGCGGCTCGGTGCCGTCGATGCTGGCGATCCGCGACGTGATGCGGCTCGTTCCGTGCGAGGTGTCCACCCTGGCGCTCGGATTGGCCTGCAGCGCAGGGCAATTCCTGCTCTCATCCGGTGCACCGGGAAAGCGGTACGCCCTGCCGCACGCCCGCGTCCTCATGCACCAGGGATCGGCGGGCATCGGCGGTAGTGCGGTGGAAGTGGAGGTGCAAGCCGATGACCTGCGCTACACCGTCGATACCGTGCTCGGCCTCATCGCCGACGACACCGGCCAGCCTTTCGACCGCGTCTACGAGGACTCGCTGCACGACCGCTGGTTCACCGCACCCCAGGCCCTCGAGTACGGGTTCATCGACCACATCGTCGAATCCTTCGATCAGGTCGTCCCGAACCGCCACCGCATCGGCATCACCGCATGAGAGTTGTTGCCGCGCGGCCCCATTCCACCTCGTTCCGCACCGTCCGGAAGGCACTCTCATGACCTATACGATTCCCAATGTCGTGTCCCAGCATCGCGGCGGCGGCGAGCGGATCACCGACATCTACTCGCACCTGCTCAGCGAACGCATCGTCTACCTGGGCACCCCCATCGACTCCGGCGTCGCCAACGCGCTCATCGCCCAGCTGCTGCACCTGGAATCCGACAGTCCCGGCCAGGCGATCAGCCTCTACATCAACTGCGAAGGCGGCGACCTGTCCGCCATGCTCGCCGTCTACGACACCATGCGATTCATCAAGGCGCCGGTGCACACCACCTGCGTGGGCCAGGCGATCGCGGTCGGCGCGGTTCTCCTCGCGGGTGGCGCGGCCGGTCATCGGGCGATGCTCCCGCACACCCGAATCGTGTTGCACCAGCCCGCGACTCGCGGCCAGGGCACCATTCCCGACCTGATCCTGCAGGCCGACGAGATCGTCCGGATGCGCGCGGCGATCGAGGCGATCCTGTCCAGGCACACCGGCCAGACTCCGGAAACCCTGCGCCGCGATACCGACCGGGACCGGGTCTTCACCGCCGAGACCGCGCTCGAATACGGTCTGGTCGACCAGGTCCTGCACGAGCGCGAGTGATCGCCCGCTCCCGCTTCGCCGACCACGCTGGACAGTCACTGTCGACCGGATCCGATCCGAATCCCGACCAGTGATGGTCCAGCGTGGCAGTTCCGGTTCGCCCCGCCGGACACCCGAGTGGTGGTTACCTCACTGCTTTTCGATGCGGTCCAGGTACACGCGACGGGCGTTGTCGTCGACACGGGTGATGGCGGCGTCGTCGTTGGCCACCTTGCGCAAAGCCCGCATCACCGGCTCCGGCACGAGACCGGACGCGTTGGCCAGCGCGCCGACATACCCGGGCACCGCGGTCTCGGCCGCGCGGGTCCGGACCGTGCGGACCACGGCAGCGGCGATGTCTTCGGGGTCGACGGCGGGCAGGATGCCGTAGTCGATACCGGAGCTGAGTTCGGTGCGCACCGCCGACGGAAGGACCGCGCTCACACTGACTCCGGTGGCGTCCATCTCCAGCCTGGTGGCGGCGGTCAGGCCGACCACCGCGTACTTGCTGGCGTTGTACACGGCCAGCCCCTTGATCGGGAACTTGCCCGCCAGCGAGGCCACGTTCACGACGTGGCCGTAGCCCCGCGCGACCATCGCGGGCAGGGCAAGGCGCATGCCGTGGATGACGCCGTAGACGTTGACGTCCATCGTGAGCTGGTCGATGCGGTCGGACTGGTCGAGGAACGGGCCGTTGGGCATCACGCCGGCGTTGTTCACCAGCACGTCCAGCGGGCCGCGCCACTGGGCAGTCGCATCGAGAAACGCCGCGTAGGAAGCCTTGTCGGTGACATCGAGCGCGTGGCCGATCGCGTGGTCACCGATCTCGGCGGCGGCCTGCACGGCCAGCGCTTCGTCGAGGTCACCGAGCGCGACGTAGGCGCCCTGCTCGACAAAGGCTTTGGCCGTGGCGAGTCCGATGCCGCGCGCGGCGCCGGTGATCGCGATAGTGGCGCCATCGAGGTCGATCCGTGGGTAGCTCATGTCGTGGCCTCTCGTCGGTTGTTCGCGCGGTCGCTCATGCGGGCACTGTCGCGTCGTGGGTGATAGTGAAGTCGGCCGGGTCGAACGCACTGACCCGGGTGGTGAGCTCCCCGGTGGACCAGGGCCAGCTGAAACTGTTGCGGCCGTTGGCATCCATGTAATAGCTGTGGCAACCGCCCGCGTTGTAGACGGTGCTCGCCAGCGCGGTTTGCACCTGATCGACGTAGCGCGCCTGCACCTCGGGACGCACGTCCAGCCCCGCCCAGCCTTCGCGGCGGGCCCGCCCGATCGCCGAGACGAGGAAGGCGACCTGGGCTTCGAGAATGGCGAACGCCGACGAGTGGCCGGTGCCGAGGCTGGGGCCGAGCACGGTGAAGGCATTCGGGAAACCGGTGGTGACGGTGCCGAGGTAGGCCTCGGGCGAGCCCTTCCAGTGCTCGGCCAAGGTGCGGCCGTCGGCGCCACGCACGATGTCGGCCAGCGGGGTGTCGAGGATGTGGAAGCCGGTGCCGAGGATGACGGCGTCGACCTCGGCGGTGGTGCCGTCGGCGCCGACCACGGTGTTGCCACGGAATTCGGCGACCCCGGTGGCGTGCACGTCGACATTGCTCTTGGTCAGTGACTGGAGATAGCTGTTGGAGAACAGGATTCGCTTGCAGCCGAGCAGATAGTCCGGCCGCAGCTTCGCCCGCAGTGCCGGATCACGTACCACGGCACGCAGATACGCCGAACCCACGGCCTGCACGGTCTGCATCAGCGGCCGCGGATGCCGGAACGCCACCCCGAGTCCTTCCATCAGCGCGTACTCGGTCGAGCGCAAGGCCTTGTGCGCGAACGGGAATCGGCGCATCACCTTCTTCTCGAAGCCGGGCACGCGGTGATCGAGTTTCGGCAGCACCCACTGCGCGGTGCGCTGGAACAGGTGCAGTTCGGCGACCTCGGGCTGGATCGCGGGCACGAACTGCACCGCGGACGCACCGGACCCGACCACCGCGACCCGCTTGCCACGCAGGTCGTAGTCGTGGTTCCAGCGCGCGGAATGGAAGACCTCGCCGGGGAATTCGGCCAGACCCGCAATCTCGGGCAGGCGTGGTTCGTTCCACGGACCCGCGGCCGACACGACGAAGCGCGCACTCAGCGGGCCCTCGCTGGTTTCCAGCCGCCACAGCTGCGCCGTCTCATCGAACCGCGAACCGACCACTTCCACCCCGAAGCGGGTGTGTTCGGCCAGCCCGTGCTCGCGCGCCACCCGGTCGACGTAGTCGAGGATCTCGGGCTGGGTCGCGAACAGTCGCGACCACTCGCTGTTCGGCGCGAAGGAGAACGAGTACAGCCCGGACGGAACATCGCACGCGCACCCGGGATAGGTGTTGGCCCGCCAGGTGCCGCCGAAGGTTTCGGCCTTCTCGACGATCATCACTTCCTCGACCCCGGCCTCGATCAACTTGATCGCCGCACAGATCCCGGAAACCCCCGCTCCGATCACAACAACCTCGTGATGGCGGCTCATACGACTTCTCCTTCGAACGAAACGAGTGGTGCGCCGACCTCGACGCGAGAGCTGGCAGGACCCGGGACACGGCGCTTGCGCGTCGGGCGGATCATGCGGGTCGGCCAGCGGTGGCGACGCGCAGCGCCTCGGTGACTCGGGCCGCTACGCCGCGACGGGCGGCGGCGATGGTGGCCGGTCGGCGGGCCGAGTCCATGAAGTTCGGGCCCATGGCGGCGAGTTCCTCGGGACCTGGCTCGACGCGGATCACGCGGGTGCCCGCCGCGCGAAGCAGAGCGACTTCGCGATCCAGGCCGCGGGTCATCTGCGTCCGGAGCAGGCGTTCGACCCGGTTCAGGCCGGTGGCCGGTGCACCGCCCTCGGACGTCATCGGGGCGATGACCACCACCTCGTCGAGGTCCAGCGGCACCAGCAGATCGGCCGACACCGACGACACCGAACCGCCGTCGACGTAATTCTTGCCGCCGATCCGCACGGGCGGGAACCAACCGGGGATGGCCCAGGACGCGGCGATCGCATCACCCAGATCGACCGCCCGCGCACCGGCGGCGACCGATCCGCCGGCCGTGGCGATGCGAGTGTCACCCGCTCCGAAGGCAACTCGCGCACCCGTTGCCGCGTCGGCGCCGACTATCCAGGTCGCGGGGTGGCGCACCCAGCCGCTCGGGCCGGCCAGCGCATGACCGAAGGAACGCAACCAGTCGGCGTCGCCGCCGCCGCGCGGCAGGAGTCCGGCCAGCGCGGTGTAGGGCGAACGAGCGCGCAGACCAGCGCCGACCAGGCCGAAGCCGGGGAATCCGAGCCCCGGGAGCGGGGGAAATCTACCGGGGTCGACGGCGACGTGCGCGGCCAGAATCGGGTCGGCATCCGGGGACGCGTCGAGTGCGGCGAGCAGGTCGGCGGGGGCGCGCCCGGAGCCGAGGGCAGCTACCAGTTCCGCGCCCGCGGAGGTGCCGATCAAAACATCGGCGGTGCGAATGTCCCAGTTCAGCGCGCGTTCGACGGCGTCGAGGGCTACGGCGGTCCAGGCGAAGCCGAGCAGGCCACCGCAGCCGATCGCTACGCCACGTCGTGTAGTCATATTTCGAATACTAACGGTATTTGAATTCCAGCGGTAGCCCATTTTGCTAAACTCCTGCACATGGCCAGGATGACGCGCAAGGAGTCGCACGCTCTCACGCGTGAACGACTGGTCGAGACCGCCAAACGGCTGTTCATGGCCGACGGCTACAACGTGACCCCCTTGGAGAAGGTGGCTACCGAGGCCGGATTCTCCAAGGGCGCGGTGTACTCCAACTTCGCCACCAAGCACGAATTGGGCCTGGCCGTGCTCGACGTCGTCCACGTGGAGCGCGCCCAGTCGCTCGTGGACGCGATGCTGACGCACGACACCATGGCGGAGCGGATCGAAGGATTCGCGCGATGGGCCGACGAGAACATCGGCGATGTCGGCTGGACCGCGCTGGAAGTCGAGTTCGCGACGAGCACCCGGCACATGCCCGAGATCCGCACCGAACTCGCCGAGCGCCGACGCACCCTGACGGCGATGCTCGCCTCGGTGATCCAGACGCAGGCCGATCAACTCGGCCTCGAACTCCCACTTCCCGCCGAAGATGCGGCGCTGCAACTACTCTCGCTCGGTATCGGCCTCGGCGTGCAGCGCGCGATCGACCCCGAACTTCCCGTCAGCGCGATCGTCGACCTACTCCGCAGCCAGATCGCCGCCGGCCGCACGAGCGCGGCAGTGGACGGCTGATCGCCACGCCCGGTGAGGGCCGATCAGGCGGCGAGCAGAACGGCGTTCGGGGCCAGCGCGAGAGGAGCGGAACTCGAGGGGGCGATCTGGCGTTGCCCGCCCAGCACGACCGCGCGCGTCGGAACGAGGGCGTGCCTGCGCATGGATTCGGCTACCTGCGCGACGAGATCCCCCAGCGAAGTACCGAGGGCGCCGGCCAGGGCGGCGATCATCTCGCTCGACGGCTCCTTGCGCCCGCGCTCGACCTCGGAGAGGTACTGCGGCGAGATGCCCGCCCGACCCGCGGTGTCGACGAGGGTGGAGCGCTGTTCCAGGCGCAGCGCGCGCAGCCGTTCACCCAGCGCCTCCCGCCAGAGTGGTTCCGGCCGCGACTGCTGTTCGCCGCGTCCGCCTGGAATCACCCGCAACCCGCTGTGCTCGCCCATACTCCGAGCGTAGGGACCCCCGGACCGAAACACCCGGCTCTTCTGCTCTGGGCGTAACCAAGCACAAGGGGCCC
Source organism: Nocardia sp. NPDC057272 (assembly GCF_042668615.1). Lineage (NCBI taxonomy): Bacteria > Bacillati > Actinomycetota > Actinomycetes > Mycobacteriales > Nocardiaceae > Nocardia > Nocardia sp. NPDC057272. The sequence continues at coordinate 36,863 of NZ_JBHUYK010000017.1, forward strand.
GCCCTGATCTGGACTGAGTGGAGGGTGCGACGAAGGAGTACCCGGAGGGAGGGAAGATCAGGGGCCCGAAGGGCCCCGCTCGAGCGCGCCAGCGCTCCAACAATTCAGCGCGTGATGCCGAAGCGGGTGTCTGCCCAGCCGAGCGCGTCGGCAAAGGACGCGGAGACGATCTCGCTGTGGTCGACGTCGTCGTATTTGCGGTAATCGACCGACTCGCCTCGCCCCTGCTGTTCGGCGACCATCGCGTCCGTCGCTTGCAACGGGACGGTGAGGTCGGAACGACCTTGGAGGACGAGAACCGGGACGGTGAATCGCAGGCCGCTCGGGTCGTTGTCGTCGAGGACTCGCAGCAGCCCGGAGACGTCGCCGTCGGCGGTGAACACGTCCTTCGCCGACAGACCGCCCCACTTGCTCTTGTCGCGCAGCCCGCCGGTGCATTCGGAGTCGGCGACCGGCAGCAGCGACTGCGCCCGGCCGGTGAGGAATCGGGCGGGGTCCACATCGGTCACCGTCTGAGCGCCGCGAACCAGCAGCGGCAGGTACACCGACACCTCGCCCGTACCCAGCTTGCCCAGCGGATTCGACGCCGCCCACTTCGCCATCCGCACCTGTTCGCCCAGGTGTGAGGCGGGCGCCAGTGCGATGGCGCCGAGCAGCGGCGTGTTCGGCGTCCACCCCGCGGCGTCGACGGCGGCGAACAGGGCCGCGTGGCCACCTTGCGAATGCCCCATCGCCACCCAGCGTGAACCGACCGTCTTGTCGATTTCCCTTGCCGCCGTGGCGATATCGGCCATCGCACGTTGTTCGGTCTCGCCGATCATGTACCCGTGACCGCCCGGTGTCCCCAAGCCCTGATAGTCGGTCCTGGCCACGGCGTACCCCTTGGCCACCCAGCGAGCCTGTTCGTCCCGGCTCGGCGAGGAGCCTTCGGATCGCGAGGCCGCGCACACGTCGGCGACCCCGGTGCTTCCCGGCCCCCAGGAGATGAGCGGCCAACCACCCGCGGGCGCGACGCCCTCGGGTACCGCGAGTGTTCCCGATACCGCGACGGGTTTCTCCTGCGCGTCCAGCGACCGGTACAGCGTCAGGAAATTGCGGGCGCCGGGCACCGCCTGCGCACCGGTGAGCGGCTGCGCGCGGATCACCGAACCACGCTGTCCCGGAATCGATTCCGCGCTGGGGTTGTAGAACGCGGAAAGCGGTGCGGCCGCGGTGAATTCGGCAGGTCTGCTGTCCTGGCCGCAGGCCGATGCGGTCAGCGCCAGGCAACCCGCTGCGATCACCCGAGCAATACGTGCGTGCAAGTTTCCCCCGATACGCCGACGGCCCATGACGTGGCCGATAAACCGCCGACCAGGTTACTCGATGCCGCCCGGACGGCTGGGCGCCCCACGACCCCCAGCCGTCCACCGGACTCAGCCCAGTACCCGGCCGAGGAAATCGCGGATCAGCGCGGCGATCTCGGGTCCGTGCGTCTCCAGCGCGAAATGGCCCGCGTCGAGCAGGTGCAGTTCGGCGTCGGGCAGGTCACGCAGATACGCGCGGGCACCGTCGGCGCCGAAGATCTCGTCGTGGGCACCCCAGGCGATGAGCGTCGGTGGGCGGTGCTCGGCGAAATACTGCTGGAAGGCCGGGTAACCGTCGAGGTTGTTCTTGTAGTCGAAGAACAGTTGCAGCTGGATCTCCTTGTTGCCGGGGCGGTCGAGGTAGGCCTGATCGAGGGTCCAACTGTCCGGGCTGACCAGTGCGAGCCGGTCGGCTGGAACACCGTGCGTGTACTGCCATTTCGTCGCGTCGAGCTCGAGCAGCTTGCGCACTTCGGGCTCGTGGGTCGCGCGGTCGTTGGCATGCGCGAACAACACTTCCCAGAACGGAGTGAAGCCGTCGAGGTAGGCGTTACCGCTTTGGGTGATGATCGCGGTGACCCGCTCCGGATTGCGCGAGGCGATGCGCAGGCCGATGGGGGCGCCGTAGTCCTGGATGTAGAGCGCGAAACGGTCGATGCCGAGGGTGTCGAGCAGTTCCAGGGTGATCTCGGTGAGTGTGTCGAAGCTGTAGTCGAATTCGTCGACCGGCGGCATCGCCGACTGGCCGAAGCCGAGGTGATCGGGCGCGATCACGTGGTAGTCGTCGGCCAGCGCGGGAATCAGGGTGCGAAACATGGCCGAGCTGGACGGGAAGCCGTGCAGCAGAAGCAGAGTCGGCTTGGCCGAGTCACCGGCTTCGCGATAGAAGACCGACCGGCCCTGGATCTCGACGGTGTGGTGGCTTACCTGGTTCATCATGGATCTCTTTCTGTGTGGGTGATACTCACGCCGAGCCCGGGAGGCTCGGCCGGGGCGGGATTCAGACGGTGACCGGTGCGCGACGGCGAACCGGGGCGATCAGGCCGACGGCAACGACGGTGAATACCAGGCCGAGAGCGAAGTAGCCGCGATAGCTGTCGGTGAGGGCGTGCACGACGGTGGCCACGCCGAGTCCGGTGGCGGCGGCGAGCTGGTGGATCACCCACGCGGGCGCCAGCGTGCGGCCCATCCGCGCGGGGTCGAGACCACGCGACAGGATGGCCATGGTCAGCGGGATGACAGGGAACGAGGCGATACCGAACAGCACCGCGACCACGACCAGCACCCCGGGCCCCGGCACGAGCACCGCGGGCAGCAACGCGGCGAGGCGCACCGAATACAGCACCCGCAGTAGTGACTCCGGTGGGTAGTGCCGCAGCAGACGCACCATCGCGGCCGAGGTCAGTCCGGCCGCCAGCGCGGCCAGCGCCACGAGCCTGCCCGCACCGGCCACCGACCAGCCCTGCTCCACCGCGTGTTCGGGCAGCATCAAGACGACCACGTACAGGGTCGCTGCGTGGAAACCGAAGGACACCAGCACTTTCCACCGATCAGCCAGCGATTCGCCGGCGCCGCCGCTGGTCGTCGCCCGCTGATCGGCGGGCAGCACCAGCCACAGCACAGCGGTGGCACCCAGACCGACCGCGCCGAGCAGCGCGAAGGCGCCGCGCACACCGATCGGGTCGAACAGCGCGGTCGCCGCCCAGGGCGTGATCAGCTGGCCGAGGTTGATGCCGATCGCGGCGCGTGCCATGGCCGGGCCCACCTGCGGACCGTGTGCCCGCCCGAGCAGGGTGGTCACGGTGAGGGTCGACGACGACGCGAACCCCAATCCGCCGAGCACCATGTAGGCCGTGACGAACTGCCAGGTCTCGGTCACCGTGGCCAGCACCAGATAGCTGCTCGAGATCAGCGTGAGGCCGCCGATCAGCACGAGCTTGGGCCCGAGGAGATCGAGCAGCCTGCCGATACCCTGCTGCGCCAGGCCGGTGACCGTGGTGCCCAGCGCGGCGGCCACGGCCAGCGCCGTCGCCGACACCCCGTACGAGGCGGCCGTCGGTGCGAAGAACACACCCATCGTGAAGTTGAGCCCGAACGAGACGGTCATCGCCGTCAGCCCCGCCCAGGCAAGATGCTCACGTCGCATGCTCACCATCCCTAACCGTCTATAGTTATTTGAACGGTTACAACAGGCAGATGTCCGGCCCCATTCCCTTCTCGGGAAGTTCAGTCGTCGGGAATCGATTCGCCGCGGGCCCGGATCCGGCGGGTATCGCCGACGGTCCGGCTCGCATCGTCACGGAATCGACGTGGCGCTGGAACGACCAGTCCCCCGGCATCTTTCGCCGCGCATCCGGCGCGTGACACACGAACGGCGCGTTCACCATGAGGTGAACGCGCCGTTCGGACGAGAACGAACTAGCGGCCGATCGCGGCGGCCATCACGCGGGTGGCCGAGATCAGGCCGTCGATCAGGTTGCCCTGACGGAACGAGGCCAGTGCGGCGGTGACGCCGAGCTGGCAGATGCGGTCGTTGGCGCGCTCGGCCACGTTCGCACCGGAACGGACCTCGATCGCACCCTGGTTCGGGGACACGGCGATGAGCACCGAATCGGCCGACTCCGGGGTGTTCGGCAGGATCGCGTCGGCACCGGCCGCCGGATCGGAGCCGAGGTCGCCGAGGTAGATGTTGAAGCGGACCTTGGTGGCGCGGGTCGCCTCGGTGAGCGCGTTGTCGAGGGAGATGCGCTCATGATCGGTGAACGGCACCTCGTCGAACACGGTGCCGGGCTCGTGCACACCGGACACACGGCCGCTGCTCGTGAGGGCGAACCCGTGCGGCAGGTCGGCCTCGACCACCGCGGGCCAATTAGAACTTGCCACTTGCCCGGCCTCCGATCAGCTCCGCATGCGCGGTTTGGAGAGCCGCATGACTGCCATGCGGCTCGGCGGTGTGGTGCCCCGCCGCGGCGGTCACCTCATCGGTAGCACTCCACAGCACCGGCCGGTGGGTCCACTTCTGCCCGAGTGCGAAGTGGGCCGGCTTCTCACCGGGGAATGGCTTACCGAGATAGGACAAACCCGCGATCGCGAAGTAGATCGCGGCCGGGATGCCGACGAAGATCAGCACTGTCTCGAGAATGCTCACGCACCAACGGTAGACGATGCTGTGTAGTAGTTCATCCTCCGGCTGGCAGTTCCCGCACCGCGTGTCCGGCGCGGCTACACCAACCAGGCCGCCGCGTTCGGTGGCAACCGGTCGTCGGCGACCGGAGCACTCGACAGCAGCACCTCCCCCGGCGGCAGCTGGATCGGGCCGTCCGAGGCGTTGAGCACGCAGATCAGCCCGCCCGGCCGACGGAAGGCGAGGCAGCCGTCGGGACTGCCGTACCACTCGATCCGCTGGCCCGCGAACTCCGGCCGGGTGGCACGCAGGTCGATCGCCAGCCGGTACAGCGACAGCGTCGAGTGCAGGGTTTCCAGCTGCGCCTCGACGGTGCGGTCGGCCCAGTCGGCCGGGATCGGCAACCACGGCGTACCCGCGGTGAAACCGAACGGCGTGGTCGGGCCCTCCCATGGCATCGGGACCCGGCAACCGTCACGACCACGTTCCTTGTGGTTCGTGCGCTCCCACACCGGATCCTGCAAGACCTCCTCGGGCAGGTCGTCGACGTTGGGCAGGGCCAGTTCGGCGCCGTTGTAGATGAACACCGCACCGGGCAGGGCGAGTTCGACCATCATCATCGCCCGCGCCCGCGCGATGCCGGCCTTGCCACCGCCGTAACGGGTCACCTCACGTTCGATGTCGTGATTGGACAGCGTCCAGGTGGGTGGGGCGCCCGCGTCGGCGACCGCGTCGAGGGAGTGCGTGATCGCGTCGTGGACGCCCTGCGCGGTGAAAAAAGTCTCGGCGAGGCGGAAGTTGAACGCCAGGTGCAGCTCGTCGGGACGGACGTATTCGCCGAAGCGCACGTTGTCGTCGACCCACACCTCGCCGATCGACACCGCGTGCGGATAGTCGTCGAGCACTGTGCGGATGCGGCGGTGGATGGCGTGCACACCCGGGTTGTTGAAGCGGGGATCGTCGTCGTCGTGGACGAGCATCTTGGTCTCGACCCGGTCCATGTCGGGCAGGCCCTCGGGCTTGGCCATCCCGTGGGCGACGTCGAGGCGGAAACCGTCGACGCCACGGTCGAGCCAGAAGCGCAGGGTCTTCTCGAAATCGTCGGCGACCTCCGGGTTGTCCCAGTTCAGGTCGGGTTGTTCGGGCGCGAAGATGTGCAGGTACCACTGCCCTGGAGAGCCGTCGGGTTCGGTGATCCTGGTCCAGGCGGGGCCGCCGAAAATGCTCGGCCAGTTGTTGGGTGGCTCCTCCCCATCCTTGCCTCGACCGTCCCGGAAGATGTAGCGAGCCCGTTCCGGGCTGCCCGGAGCAGCCTCCAGCGCCTCGGCGAACCACGCGTGTTCGATGCTGGTGTGGTTGGGCACCAGATCCATCGTCACTTTGATCTCGCGGTCGTGCGCCTCGGCGATCAACTCGTCCAGCGCCCCCAGCCCGCCGAAGAGCGGGTCGATATCGCGCGGATCGGACACGTCGTAGCCACCGTCGGCCTGTGGTGACCGCATCACCGGACAGATCCACAGCGCGTCGACGCCCAATAGCTCCAGGTACCCCATCTTCTCGCGGACCCCGCCCAGGTCACCGACACCGTCACCATCGGAGTCGGCGAACGAACGCGGATAGACCTGATAGAACACGGCGGTTTTCCACCACGGAGCGGTGCTTGCTTCCCCCGGCACCGGCGAGGCAGGTGTCTGTGTCACACCCGCAATATTGCCAAAGATCGCCCGCAATATTCATGTGGGGCGAGACTTTCTGCGAATCCGGCAAATCACCAGCGTTCGCCACGCCACAGCGAAACATCGTGGTAAAGGGCGGCATCGATGCGAAACCGGGCGGCCATCTGCTGGTCATCAGCGAACAGCGGGCACCCGTAGGCTCAGGTGAGCCCTAATAGGGCTCTCGTACCGCTACGGCGCGTTTTGCAGGGAGGCCGCTGCCATTTGGAAGTAGTCCAGCAGGGCTTTGCGGTGTTCGTCGTCCAGGATCGACGGTTCGATCTCACCGACCGCGATCCGCATGCATCGCATCCAGGCGTCGCGCTCGAGCGGCCCGATGACGAACGGATTGTGGCGCATGCGCAGCCGCGGATGCCCGCGCTCGTCGGAGTAGGTGCGCGGCCCGCCCCAGTACTGTTCGAGGAACATCCGGAACCGGCGCTCGGCCGGACCCAGGTCCTCCTCCGGGTACAGCGGGCGCAGGATCTCGTCGGCCGCGACCTCGCGATAGAACACCGACACCAGTCGGCGAAACGTCTCCGCGCCGCCCACGGCTTCGTAGAAGGAGGTCGTTGTCTGCTCACCGGAAGTCACGAGCTCCATTGTGCCCCGATCACCACGGTCACGAACGCGCTGCCCTTCAACCACAGTTCATCCGGAAGTTTGAAAAATAGCCGTGCAATACCGCCGGAACCATGGTCAACTGAGGTCAGTATCGGCCCCAGATACCACATGATCCTGCCAATCATGAAATTGAGGTCAAGAGGATGAAGCAGCGACCGAGCGCCCGTTCACACGAGGCGCGCACGCACCGACAACTCCAGCCCGCCGACGTCCACAATCGTGGCTCGGGGGCTGTTCCGCTGCATATCCTGTCCGATCACCATCCGGGCGCACACGGTCTTCACGACCTGCCGCATCTCCCCGCGCCTCTGCATCTCGCCGGAGACCACGACGCCGCCGCATGGCGCAAACGCCGGGTCCTCCTCCTCAACGCCACCTACGAGCCGCTCACCGCGCTGTCCGCGCGCCGCGCCGTCGTGCTGCTGATCTGCGCCAAAGCAGACGCCGTCCACGACGATCCCGAAGGACCGGTCCTGCATTCCGCGGGCTCCGAAGTAGCGATTCCGTCTGTCATCCGCCTGCGCACCTACGTGCGGGTGCCCTACCGCGCCCGCGTGCCGATGACCCGCGCCGCGCTCATGCATCGCGACCACTACCGGTGCGGGTACTGCGGCGGCAAGGCCGAGACCATCGACCACGTGATCCCCCGCAGTCGCGGCGGCGAGCACTCGTGGGAGAACTGCGTCGCCAGCTGCGCCCCCTGCAATCACCGCAAGGCCGACAAGATGCTGGCCGACCTAGGCTGGCACCTGCGCCACCCGCTGGTCTCGCCCAAGGGCCCGCATTGGCGGCTGCTGTCCACCACCGCCGATCTGGATCCGATCTGGTTGCAGTACCTCGGCGAAGGGGCCGCCTGACACCGCGCTCGATCGGCTCAGGCGCTCTCGATGACCATCGTCGCCCACGTTCCCGGCTCGAGAGCTTCGAAGATGTGGGGAAGATCGCCCAGGTAGCGGATGTAGTCGCCGGGGCGCATCTCCACGGGCTCGTCCGCCGGGCCCGCCATGGCGCGGCCCGCCGCCAGGACGACATGCTCGACGACGCCGGGGCTGTGGGGATCGGAGCGACGGGTGTGGCCGGGTTCGGCCGCGATGCGGTACACATCACAGCGCGTGTGTGACTGGCCCGCTGCGAGCAATGTCACCCGATAGTCGGCATCGGCCGAGGGGACGGGCGCGCCCTCGTCGGCGCGGATCACCTGAACATTGGCCCGCGGCGGATCGAGCAGCCGGGAGAACGGCATTTCGAGGGCGACGCACAGCGCCCACAGGGTTTCCAGGCTGGGATTGCCGGTGCCCGATTCCAGTTGCGACAGTGTGGATTTCGCGACGCCCGCCCGATGGGCGACCTCGGTGAGCGAGAGACCGGCGCGGGCGCGCTCACGACGCAGCGCCGCGGCGATCACCGCCTGGGGCGGTCCGACGACGGGGTCCTGCCGGTCCATCTACGCCTCCTGGGGGCTGGCGATACCGCGTTGACTTTACCCACCCGGTGCGTTCAATATAAACAACATGCGTTCGATCTGGCGAACACTCGACCGGAGAACCGTGGCTGCCGTAGCCGCGGCGTGCCTTGCCGTCGGCTTGTTCGGTGTGTCCTATGGCGCGTCGACGATCGCGGCCGGGTTCCCGATGTGGATGCCGATCGTGATGGCGGTCACGGTGCTGGCAGGCGGCTCGGAATTGCTGTTCTTCGGGATCGTCGCGGCCGGCGGTAGTCCGCTGGCGGCGGTGGTGGCCGGGCTGCTGCTCAACGCGCGCCACCTGCCGTACGGATTGTCGGCGCCCGAGGTGTTCGGGCGCGGCTGGAAGCGAGTGCTCGGCATCCACGTCCTCAACGACGAGTCGGTCGCCTTCGCCACCGCCCCCGGTGATCAGGAACGCAAACGCGCCGCGTACTGGGCCTGCGGTATCGGCGTCGCACTGTGCTGGCCGCTGGGCGCCACCCTCGGCGCGGCATTGGGTTCGCTCGTGCCCGACACCTCGGCGCTCGGCTTGGACGCGGTGTTCCCCGTGATCCTGCTGGCGCTGATCCTGCCCGCCCTGCGCGATCGGGCGACAGTGCGCCCGGTACTGGTCGGCGCCGGATTGGCCGTGTCGGTCGCGCCGTTCGTTCCAGCGGGGCTCCCGGTGCTGATCGCCCTGGGCGGACTGGCCTTCGCCCTGCGCCCACCAACCCCCGCCGCCGAGCAGGTAGCGGCATGAACGCGCCGTATCTGCTGCCCGCCATGCTGGCGCTCGCCGTAGGAACCTACGCACTACGATGGACCGGCCCCGCGATGCGCCATCGGCTGCGGCTGTCCCCCAGGGCAATCCATCTCCTGGACACCGGCGCCCTCATTCTGCTCGCGGCACTGGTGGCAACAGCCACGCTGCCGACCGGCTCCGGCCACCTGGGCATCGCCCTACCCGCCGGTGTCGGTGTGGGCGGAATCCTCGCGTGGCGGCGCGCCCCTCTACTCGTCACCGTGCTGGCAGCAGCCACGACAACCGCTCTGCTACGCCTCGTCGGCGTGCACTGACCGCCGAGCGACCGCACTGCCGACCACGCTGTCCACCCATGACCGCCACGACGGTACTCCCAGGCCGCCCCGCAACCCCTCGGGTGCGGGGTTACCGCACCCGAGACCCCGATCCGCCCAACTCAACTGGGCGACAACGGAATCCCGCCACCCAACCGCCGCGCGACAGACCCGTACCGAGCATCCAACCGCAACCACGTCCGAGTAGCCCGCACCCGCACCAGCTCCGACGGCTGAATCCGACGCGACTCCGCCTTCTCCCCCGCGTGCGGAATGAAATCCATCGCAGTGAGCGCGAAGACAACGCGCATCGGCACCTGCACCTCGAGATCACCGGCCCCGGTAACCGTGAGAACCGACTGGTCGAGAAGAGACGCGGGCGGCCCTTTGGGCCCGCCGTGTTCGCGCGCCACATCCGCGCCACGTTCAGCCAGCTCCACCAGGGTGCGCGCCGGAACGTCATCCACATGCGAAAAGCCGTCGGTCGGTGGAAGGGCACCGCGCCAGGCGGAGTCCATCGAGTAACCGAGGTCGATCGGATGACCGGTACCCAGTCCCGCGAGCACCGAGTCCGCACCGACGGTGACATCGTCGACACCGAGTTCCGCCGTGATCGTGCGTACCGCCAGAGTCTCGAACCCCGTCGCCACCCACGCGGACACGAGACTGGATCCACGCCGCCGCAAACGGACGACAGCGGCCGGGTCCAGCCGGAGGGCACGGCCGAGGAAGGTGGCCAGGTTCTCGCGTTCGGCCGGGTCGGGCGTGTGGAGCACCCGCTGTTCGGAGGAGCTCACGAAATCAGGCCCGCCACAGTGTCAGGTAGTCGCGTTCGGTCTCGCTGAGCCTGCGCAGACGCTGGGTGTCGATGTCGAACGCGGCGAGCTGGGTGGTCGCGATGACCGCGGGCGGCGAATCGGGGGCCGCACCGTTGGCCCGCACCTCGTAACCGATGGTGAAATCGACCGCGCGCAATTGCTTGACCCACATGGCGATGTCGAGCGGGGTGTCCTCGTGCCGCAACTGCCCGCGGTACTTCACATGCAGGTCGACCAGCACACACCCCTGCCGCCCCATCGACGCCGTCGGCTTGTCGTCGTCGAACAGCCACGGAATCCGCGCCTCTTCCAGCAGGGTCACCATCCGAGCGTGGTTGACGTGCTGGAACACGTCCATATCCGACCAGCGGATCTCGACCTTCGCGTGAAAACGCTGCGGCAACACCAGCTCCGGTGCGGGCGTGGCGGTGTTGCCGTTCGGCGAACTCGTCACCGTGGTACCTCCGATTGGGCGCCCACCCCGCTCACCATGCTCCGCACCTGTCGCGCGGCAACCGACAGTGTGGCGAGGTCGTGGGTCCCGGACTCGAACAGTTCCGACAGTGCCGCGCGCGCACGGCCCAGCCGGGACTGGTTCTTCGACTCCCAGTATGCAATTTTTTCGTCGGGAGTTTCTTCTGGGTCACCCGCGGACAGCACATCGAGGGTGAGCGAACGCAACGAACCGTACATGTCGTCGCGCAGCGCGAGCCGGGCCAGCGCGTGCCAGCGATCGCCGCGTTCGAGATGGCTCACCGCCTCGAGCAGCCAGTCGATCTTGAGATGATCGTTGAGCGCGTAGTACAGGGCGCCCACCTCGGCGCCGTCGCGATCGGTGATGTCGGCGATGTCGACGATGTCGAGCAGCGGGAACAACCCGAGCAGCCCGAACACCTCGGTGGCCAGGTCGGTCGGCGCACCGCGGGCGATCAGCTCGGCGGCGCCCTGGGTGAGGGAGGTGACATGGTGCCCGCGCAACCAGCCCGGCACCTGCGGCGCCAGTTCCTGCACCCGGCGGTGATAGCGGTTGATCTCGGCGCCGACCGCGATCGGCTGCGGCCGGTTACTCAGCAGCCAGCGCGATGCGCGGTCCAGCGTCCGCTTGGATTCCAATTCGAGCAGGTCACAGACTCCGGCGGCGGCGTCGGCGCCGCGGATGCGCGACCACACGTCATGGAGCTGGAAGATCTCGGTGGCCGCGGCGAACGCGCGCACCGTATCGGTGGTGGTGGCGCCGACCTCTTCGTTGAGGCGGTGGGCGTAGGTGATGCCGCCGTAGTCGACGACCTCGTTGACGATCATCGTGGTGACGATCTCGCGGCGCAGCCGGTGCTTCTTGATGGCGGCGCCGAACTGTTCCCGCAGCGGCGTCGGGAAGTACAGGGGCAGCTTCCTCGCGAAATAGGCGCTGTCGGGCAGGTCGGTGTCGAGCAGGTCGGCCTTGAGGCCGAGCTTCACGTGCGCGAGCAGGTTGGCCAGCTCGGGTGAGGCGAGCCCGGCACCCTCCTCGCCACGGCGAGCCAGCTCAGCGGTCGACGGCAACGCCTCGAGCTCCCGGTCGAGGCCGCGTCGCTGTTCGAGGTCGGCGATCACGCGACCGTGCACATTGAGCATCTGGGGCGCGTCGGTGCGGGCGATACCGATCAAGGTGTTCTGATCGACGTTGTCCTGCAACACCATTCGAGCGACCTCGTCGGTCATCGAGGCCAGCAGCGGGTTGCGGTCGGCGGGCGCGAGACCACCCGCGCTGACCACGCCGTCGAGCAGGACCTTGATATTGACCTCATGGTCGGAGCAGTCGACGCCCGCGGAGTTGTCGAGTGCGTCGGTGTTCATCTTGCCGCCCGCACGGCAGAACTCGATCCGGCCGAGCGCGGTGGCCCCCAGGTTGCCACCTTCGCCGATCACCTTGACCCGCAATTGGTTTCCGTCGACGCGCACCGCGTCGTTGGACTTGTCGCCCACCTCGGCATTGGATTCGGTGCTCGCCTTCACGTAGGTGCCGATCCCGCCGTTCCACAGCAACTGCACCGGTGCGAGCAGGATCGCGCGCACCAACTCTGGCGGCGAGAGCGTCTGCACCGAGTCGGGCAGGCCGAGCGCCGTCCGTGCCTGCGGCGAGATCGGCACCGACTTCACGGTCCGCTCGAACACCCCGCCGCCCTCGCTGATCAGGCTCCGGTCGTAGTCGGCCCACGAGGATCGCGGCAGCGCGAACAACCGCTCACGTTCGGTGAAGGAGCTCGCGGCGTCGGGGTTCGGGTCGAGGAAGATGTGCCGGTGGTCGAACGCGGCGACCAGCCGGATGTGCGGCGAGAGCAGCATGCCGTTGCCGAACACGTCACCGCTCATGTCACCGACGCCGACCACGGTGAATTCCTGGCTCTGGGTGTCGATGTCCATCTCACGGAAGTGGCGTTTGACCGCTTCCCACGCCCCCTTGGCGGTGATCCCCATCGCCTTGTGGTCGTAGCCCGCCGAGCCGCCGGAGGCGAAGGCGTCGCCGAGCCAGAAGCCGTAGCGGGTGGCCACATCGTTGGCGATATCGGAGAAGCTGGCGGTGCCCTTGTCGGCGGCGACCACCAGGTAGGTGTCGTCGCTGTCGCGGCGGACCACGCGATCGGGCGGCAGCACCGCGCCGGTGGCCAGGTCGACATTGTCGGTGACGTCGAGCAGCCCGGAGATGAAGGTGCGGTAGCAGGCGACGCCCTCGGCGATACTCGCCTGGCGGTCGACGGCCGGGTCACCGATCGGGGCGGGCGGACGCTTCACCACGAAACCGCCCTTGGCGCCGACCGGCACGATCACCGCGTTCTTCACCGCCTGCGCCTTCACCAGGCCGAGGATCTCGGTGCGGAAGTCCTCGAGCCGGTCCGACCAGCGCAGGCCGCCACGCGCCACCGAGCCGAACCGCAGGTGCACGCCCTCGACCCGCGGCGAGTACACGAAGATCTCGAATTGCGGTCGCGGCTTGGGCAGTTCGGCGATCTCGCGCGGCTCGACCTTCAGTGCCAGGTAGTCACGTGGGCGACCTTCGTCGTCGAGAACATAGTTGTTGGTTCGCAGCGTGGCCTTGATCAGGCCGAGGATGGCACGCAGGATGCGGTCGGCGTCCATGCTGACCACCTCGTCGATCCCGGCCCGCACCCGCGTCTCGAGCTCGGCGGCGGCCTCGGCGGAGACGATGGCCGGATCGAACCGGGCGGCGAACAGGTCGACGAAATCGCGCGCGACCTCCGGATGGGCCAGCAGCACGCGGGCGATATTGACCTGGGAGTACGGGAATCCGGCCTGCTGCAGGTATTTCGCGTACGCGCGCAGGATCGCGACCGACCGCCACGGCAGGCCGGCACGCAGCACGAGTTCGTTGAGACCGTCGGCTTCGGCCCGGTCGTACCAGACCGCCTCGAAGGCATCGGTGAACCGGGTACGCAGGGCGTCGAGCTGGCCGGGGGCCTCGAGCAGTGCGGCGTCGAGATCGCCGCCCAGTGCGTTGCGCAGCAGCTCCGGACGAGCCTGCAAACCGAAATCGTAGATCCAGCGCTCGGTGCTGCCTTCGTGTTCGAGCTGGTAGGGCCGTTCGTCGACCACCTCGACACCCAGGCTCTGCAAGACCGGGAGGACCTGGCTCAGTGAGACACCGGAACCGGCGATGTAGAGGCTGAAGCGCCACGAACCGGGCGCCGCTTCGGGCCTGCGATAGAGGTGCTGCCGGATGCCGCCTTCGGTGAGTCGCTCGAGGCGCACGATGTCGGCCAGCGCGCGGGCGGGCGCGAAGTCCTCTTTGTAGCTTTCGGGCAGCGCCTCCGAATACCGTTTGACCACAGCGGGATCGAGCACGGTGGAGGAGGCGACCGCGTCACCGATCCGGTCGTCCCAGGTGTGACTGGCCGCGTTGAGCAGGCCCTGCAGACGCAGCCGGTTGTCCTCCGAGGTGTCGGGTCCTGCCTCGCCGGTGGACTCGGCGGGCATCATCACCGTGAAATACACACTGGCGAGCTCACTTTCGCTCACCCGCGCCGAGTAGTCGATATCCACGCCACCGAGTTCGGCGACCAGGATCTCCTGCATCTCCAGGCGTACGGCGGTGGTGTAGCGATCGCGCGGCAGATACACCATGCAGGCCACGAAGCGGCCGTAGCCATCGCTGCGCAGGAAGAGCCGGACCTGCCTGCGCAGGCCGACGCCGAGCACCGCGACGGCGGTGCGGCGCATGGTCTCGGTGTCGGCCGAGAACAGTTCGGTGCGCGGGAACGACTCGATCACCTCGAGCATCGCCTGCCCGGAGAAGGAGTCCTTGTCGAACCCGGCGCCCTCGATCGCGGTCCGCACCCGGCGGTTGATCACCGGGATGTCGAGCACGTTCTCGTGCACCGCGCTGACGGTGAACACGCCGATGAACAGGTGCACACCCACCTCGGCGCCCGTCTCGTCGACATCGGCGACACCGACGAAGTACGGGTACACCGAGCGGTGCACGGTCGCGCGCACCAGACCCTGGGTGAGCAGCAGCAACGGGCGGTCTTCACCGTTGATGGGCACTTTGAAATCGGTGCCGACATCGGGACGGAGCACACCCAGGCTCGCACCGGGCACCACGGTGGACACCGTGTGGCCGTCCTCGACACCGCGTCGGTAGCGGGCATAACCCAGCAGGGTGAAGTTGCCCGCGGCCAGCCACCGCAGCAGCTGGGCGCAATCGGCCACATCGACGGCGGGGAACGGCGTGGAGCCCTGGGCGGCGGACCGGTCGAGCGCGTCGGCGAGCGAGCTCTGCACCGCGGCCATGGCCTCGGTGTCGTCGATCACCTGGCGGACGTCGTCGATCACCTCGGGCATGGTGCGTTCGATGTGATCGAGTTGGGCCCGGCCGGTCGACGGGTGCAGCTGCAGGTGCATCCACGATTCGGTGAGCCCGGTCGCGCCGTGGCCGTCCACCTCGTGCGCCGCGGCGCCGGTGAGGTGGCCCTTCTCGTCACGGACGACCTCGAAGATCGGGTGGATCACCTCGGAGACGCTCACCTGCATCCGGCCCAGCGCCGCGGTGATCGACTCCACCAGCAGCGGCATGTCGTCGGTGACGACCTGCACCGCGGCGCCCATCCCGGTCCCGTCGTCGGGATGATGCACCCGCACGCTGGCTTTACCCGGCATCCGAACGGCGGCCAGTTCCATGTGGTGCCGGAAGATCTGGGTGATTCCGGGGATCGGGAAGTCCACGTCACCGGCATCGACGTGTCGGAAATACGCCTCCTCGAGAGTCGCGAGATCGCCGCGCAAGCTCTGCGGCATTCCCGCGGCCCACGCCGCGCTGGAGATTTCCGACGAGACCGTCATCGTTTAGCCCACTCCCATGGATTGTGGTTCGCTTCGATTTCGCAACGCAGGTGACGCATTTTCGAGACTAGCTCCGGCTACTCGAACACGCTGAGGGAATTCGGGCTTGCCGCGCCGGTAACTTGCGGAATGCTGGGTGAACGACGGGAGCACCGATCGGCACAACGCCGACGGCCCGGCGGAGCGACCGTTCACAGATCGTTCCACCGGGCCGTCGTGCGGGCCGCGCGTATCAGTCGCGCGTCAGCTTGCGGTGCGTAACACGGTGCGGGCGAGCGGCTTCGGCGCCCAGACGCTCGATCTTGTTCGCCTCGTACGCCTCGAAGTTGCCCTCGAACCAGTACCACTTGGCGTCATTGTCGTTGTCGCCCTCCCACGCCAGGATGTGGGTGCAGGTGCGATCGAGGAACCACCGGTCGTGGGAGATCACGACGGCGCAGCCGGGGAACTGATCGAGCGCGTTCTCGAGCGAACTGAGGGTTTCGACGTCGAGGTCGTTGGTCGGTTCGTCGAGCAGGATCAGGTTGCCACCCTCCTTGAGGGTCAGCGCCAGGTTCAGGCGGTTGCGCTCACCACCGGAGAGCACACCCGCCGGCTTCTGCTGATCCGGCCCCTTGAAGCCGAACGCGCTGACGTAGGCGCGCGAGGGCATCTCCTGATTGCCGACCTGGATGAAGTCCAGACCTTCGGAGACGACCTGCCAGACGTTCTTCTTCGGGTCGATGCCTCCGCGGTTCTGGTCGACATAGCTCAGCTTGACCGTCTCGCCGACCTTCACCTCACCGCTGTCGGGTGATTCGAGACCGACGATGGTCTTGAACAACGTCGTCTTACCGACACCGTTGGGTCCGATGACGCCGACGATACCGTTGCGCGGCAACGTGAACGACAGATCCTTGATGAGCTGGCGGTCGCCGAAGCCCTTGTCCAGGTGCGACACGTTGACCACGATGTCACCCAGTCGCGGACCCGCGGGGATCTGAATCTCCTCGAAGTCCAACTTGCGGTGCTTCTCGGCCTCGGCCGCCATCTCCTCGTAGCGACCCAGTCGAGCCTTGTTCTTGGCCTGGCGGGCCTTGGCGCCGGACCGCACCCAGGCCAGCTCGTCCTTGAGGCGCTTCTGCAGCTTCTGGTCCTTCTTGCCCTGGACCTCGAGACGCTGTGCCTTCTTCTCCAGGTAGGTGGAGTAGTTGCCCTCGTAGGGGTAGGCACGCCCACGGTCGAGCTCGAGGATCCACTCGGCGACATTGTCGAGGAAGTACCGGTCGTGGGTGACGGCCAGCACGGCGCCGGGGTAATCGGCGAGGTGCTTCTCGAGCCAGAGCACACTCTCGGCGTCGAGGTGGTTGGTCGGTTCGTCGAGCAGCAGCAGATCGGGCTTGCTCAGCAGCAACTTGCACAGCGCGACGCGGCGGCGCTCACCACCGGAGAGGTTGGTGACCGGCGCGTCCGGCGGCGGGCAGCGCAGCGCGTCCATGGCCTGCTCGAGCTGGGAGTCGACATCCCAGGCGTCGGCGTGGTCGAGGAACTCCTGGAGCTTGCCCATTTCGTCCATGAGCTCGTCGGAGTACTCGGTGGCCATCAGTTCAGCGATCTCGTTGAACCGATCCAGCTTGACCTTGACCTCGCCGAGGCCCTCCTCCACGTTGCCGCGGACGGTCTTCTCCTCGTTGAGCGGCGGCTCCTGCTGCAGGATGCCGACCGTGGCGCCCGCGCCGAGGAACGCCTCACCGTTGTTGGGCCGGTCCAGTCCCGCCATGATCTTCAGCACGCTGGATTTACCCGCGCCGTTGGGACCCACCACACCGATCTTGGCGCCGGGAAGGAAGTTCAAGTACACGTCGTCGAGGATGACTTTGTCGCCGTGCGCTTTGCGAACCTTGATCATCTGATAAATGAACTCAGCCATACGCGGAAGCCTATCGGTGGGAGAAACGGGGACGGGATACGGAAGGGTCGAGTGCCGCGGAAACGACCCTCATGCGTCGACCTGCTCGGCACCGTTGGTGCTCGACACCACGTCCGGCGATCGCGCGGGGACAGGATCCGCCACGGTCGTACAGGCTACGGCAACGGCTTCGGTGGACGCATACCCGGTGGCAGCGTCGTCGGCCTTCGGTAGGGCAGCGCCGCGGGAGTCGGAAATATTCCGCACCGTCGCATGCGGCAGTGATCGCAGGCCCTCGGACCGGCGGACAACGCTCGCGTGGCAGCGCGCCAGATCGGGCCCGACCGCCACCGCGCGCATCTCCAGATCCCGCCGCTCGGTTCCGTCCTTGCCGCGGTACTCGTGCGAGCGGAGTTGCCCGTAGGCGATCACCGGGTCGCCGCGGTGCAACGATCGATCCACCCCTGCCACCAGCCTGCGCCAGCACGAGACCGTGAGATACAACGTGCCGTTGTCGGTCCACTCCCCCGTTTTGACGTCGAATCGCCGCGAATTACTCGCCATCCGGAAGGTGAGCATCTGCTCACCGTTGCTGAGATCGCGCCGCATCGGATGGGTGATGACGGTCCCGATCACCGTCGCGTGTGCCTCGTACATCGTGCTCGCCCCCCGCTCGAATCCACCGTTATCGCTCTGACCACCCAAGAATGACCTGGCGAACGGGGGTGTGGGAGGCGCGCAGTGAATCTGTGGATGAACCGGGCAGTTGTGGACAACGCCGGTGTCAGAGCACGGGAAGCTCGGTGTTCGCTCCGCACAGCACCACGATCGGCCGTACACCGGGCTCCGGCGTGTACACACCGCTCTGCACAGCGGCCAGCGCGGCGGCACCTTCGAGCTCGACCACCACGCGGAACTCCCGCCAGAGGTATTCGCGGGCGGCGGCGACCGCGTCGTCGGCCACCGCGACCGCGGGCATCTGGTGCCGCTGGGCGATGTCGAAGGCGATATCGCCGACCCTGGTCGCGCACAGCAGCTCGGTGGCGCACGAAGCCACATCGATATCGACCGGCGCGCCCGCCGCGAGTGCCGCCGAGAGCACCGGTATGTGCTCGGATTCGATGCCGACGATCTCCCTGCGCTTGCCCAGTGCGGCCCCGAGGCCCGCGATCAGCCCGCCGCCGCCGACCGCGGCCAGCACCGGCGGCCTGCCGCGCACCTGTTCTTCCAGCTCGAGCCCGATGACGCCGGCACCCGCCACCACGGCGGGCATGTCGTAGGCATGCAGATGGTCGGCCCCGCGCTCGGCGGCCAGGGTGAGCGCCCGGCGTTGCGCCTCGGCGTACGTCGTTCCGTGCCACAGCACTTCGGCGCCGTGCGCCCACATCGCGGCCACCTTGGTGTGCGGCGCGGATTCCGGCACGACGACCGTGCATTCCTTGCCGAGCTGTGCCGCGGCCAGCGCCACCGCGATGCCCGCGTTGCCCGCCGAGGCGACAACCACATGGTCGGTGCCGCTGTCGGCCGACAACAGCGCGTTGAGCGCGCCACGCACCGTGAATGTGCCGCCGTGCTGCAGGAATTCCATTTTCAGCGACACCGGCACCGGCCCGTTCGGCCCGTCCACACTCGTGTGGAACACCGGTGTCTTGCGTACCCGCCCGGCCAGCCGCCGCCGCGCCGCCCGCACATCGGTGCGCAGCACCCGCACCGGTTCGGCCCGCTCGGTCGATTCGCTCGACGGCACACCGAATCCGCTCACCGGCGGACCTCGCCGTCACGCCGCGCCAGCTCGGCGTACATCGCGTTGTAGGCGGTCAGGTCGGCGTCGTTGTCGCGATCGGCGGCCCGGTCGGTGCGCTTGGCCAGCTTGGTGTCACTGCGTGACCACTGGATCAGCAGGGCGAGCATCACCACCACCAGCGGCACCTCACCGCTGGCCCAGGCGAAACTGCCGCCGTTGCGCTGGTCGGCGAGCAGGTCGATGTTCCAGCCGAGGTCGAGGGTGCGATAGAACCAGTCGCCCAGCACGGTGGTCATGCTCATCAGCGCGATGCCGAAGAACGCGTGGAAGGGCAGCGTGCCGAACACCATCGCGAGCTTGGTCAGCGGCGCGACCTCGCGCGGCTTGGGATCGATGCCGATCACCACCCAGTAGAACAGGTAGCCGCTGAGCAGGAAGTGCGTGTTCATCATCAGGTGGGCGGCGTGCGAGTCGACATAGGTGTCGAAGATTCCGCCCAGATACAGCGCGTAGAACCCGGCGACGAAGATCAGCGACGCCACCACGGGCTGGGTGAGGAACCGCGAGACCGGGTTGTGCACGGCCGCCAGAATCCACTCGCGTGGCCCCGGCACACCACCGCGGCCCGCGGGCGGGAGCGCGCGCAATGCCAGGGTCACCGCGCCGCCGAGGGCGAGCAGGATCGGCGCCAGCATCGACAACGCCATGTGCGCGCCCATGTGCACGCTGAACATCGCCGGCGCGTAGCGCCCGACCCCCGACGACGTGGCCAGCAACAGCACCAGGCAGCCACTGCACCAGGCGATGGTCCGCCCGACCGGCCAGGCATCGCCGCGCTTGCGCAGCCGGTGGACGCCGAGCAGATAGAGCGCGGCGAGCACGATCGCCAGGGTTCCGAAGATCAGGTCGAAGCGCCAGTCGAACAGCAGGCGGCTCACGGTCGGCGGGCCCGCGAGGGTGTAGCCCAGCTCCACTTCGACCGGCGTCGGCACCGAGGTCGGTGGCGGTGGCGGGGTGCGGCCGAGGCCGACTGCCAGGCCGATGGTCGCCGCGAAGATCAGCATCTCCACGCCGGCGAAACGGATGAGCGCGCCGCGGTCGCGGGAATCGGCGGCCAGCGCGGGCAGTGCGGCCCGGCGCTGCAGGTAGCCGATGGCGCCCAGCACCAGCAGCGCGGCCGCTTTCGCGAGCACCAGCCTGCCGTACGTGGTGGTGAACAGGTCCGAAACGGGCACCCGCACCCAGGCATTGACGACGCCGCTGAGGCCGATCACCACGATCGAGACGGTCGCGGCCACCGAGAACCGGCGGGCGGCGACATCGGTGTTCGCGCCGCCACGCATCGCGTGCGCCAGCACCGCGATCAGCCCGCCCACCCAGACCGAGGCCGACACCATGTGCAGGATCAGGGAGTTGGTCGCCACGTCGTGGGAGCCACCGGAGGACGAGTGCCCGGTCAGCGCCAGCGGCATCATGGTCACCAACGCGCCTGCCAGCAGCACCGGCGTCCAGCCCCAGCGCAACGCGCACCGGCAGCCGATCGCCACGATCAGCGCGAACAACACCGTTGTCCGCCAGGCGCCCGCTACCTCGACCTGCGTGATCACCGGCCACAGCACTTCGGGTCGCCAGATGGCACTCACCGGCTGACCGGTCGTATCCGACACGGTCAACGGCACCAACAGCGCCGCGCTCGCGGCCCACACCAGCGCGGCGTCGGAGGCTCGGCGCACCGCCCGATAACCGCCGACCTCGAGCAGACCGCCGTCGCGCGGGGGCAGCAGGAACGCCGCGAACATCAGGGAGCCGACGGTCATCGCGGCGGCCAGATCGGCCACCGCGCGCAACGCGGGCAATCCATATGTTGTCAACGCCCCCGGATCGGGTATACCGAGCAAACTGAGCGCGTGCGCCGCCGACAACCCGACCACCATGGCCGCGACAACCGCGGCGATACACCCGGCCACGACGCTGAGTACACCGAACGGCGCCGCCGGACCCATATCCGCCGGCGGTCCGCCGTCGACGGCGGGTCCAGCGGTGGGGTCCTGCGATAACGACATGACAACGAGGGTAGTTCGACGTGCCCGGCGACGCCCCGAGGGGGCGCTCACCCGAGCCTGCGCTCGACGATCCGGTCGGTCGCTATACTTTTCGAGCTGGACAGCGTGGCCGACTTCGGCCAAGGTTGATGCGACTGCCTCCGTAGCTCAGTTGGATAGAGCAAGGGCCTTCTAATCCCTAGGTCGCAGGTTCGATTCCTGCCGGGGGCGCAACGCGGCCCTGACCTGCACGAACATTAGGTCAGGGCCGCCACGGGTTCCGAGTGCGACGTCTACCAGCCAGGGACTTTCGCATCGGCGGGGACGACGTCACGGAAGCGTCCAGAACACCCGCGTCACCAAGTAGAAGAAGATCGCGGCGAGTGTCAGGAAACCCACCGAGCAGGCGAGACCGGCCAGGTCGGTCCGAGGGTCGGGGCGTGGGCTCGATCGCATCCAGAATCCCAGCGCGCGGGTGACGACCGGCATCACCACCCAGGTCAGCAGGCTGACCGACAGAATGTTCCCGACCAGCAGGCTGATCCACAGCTGCGCGCCCGGCCAGATCTCGGCGATGATCACGGTGAGGATCACGACCGTCGGATACAGCCCTACCAGGACCGACAGGGCCGTCTTCCACGACGCCGGACCGCCGTCCTCGCCGGTCTGGCTCGGCGGAAACCACGACCCGTAGGGGTTGGCGATTCGGTGGACCTCGAAATCCCGGAAGTCCGGCGCTTCCTCGAGCAGGGCCTTGCGCTGGGGCGATTCGAGCCAGTGGTCGAGATGCTCGGCCGAAGCGAAGGAATAGATGATCGTCCAGTCACTCTGGACACCGGGGATCGGCCGGTGCAGCCCGGATCCGCGAAAGCCTCGAAAAGTCCGTTCGACCTCGGTCATCCGGTCCTGCCACGCGATGAATTCCGTCTCGCGTCCGGCCGCCACGGGGTGCGAGACGACGACAGTCGCTACCTCCTCGTCCCGCTCGTCGACCAGCACATGCTGCGTCGACGGCCGCTCGAAGAGCCCGGTTCCGCGCGCGAGAAGCTCTTCCCGGGTATCACTGGCGAGCCAATGCTTGAGGTTGACGATGTCGTCGAACCGATACACGACAGACCAGTCGGACCGAGCGTCACCCGGTGGCGTCACGTCGGCGCCGAGGAATCCCGGAAAGGCCGCCGCCGCGTCGTTCACCTCCGCCTGCCACCGCCGGAACTCGTCCTCGCGGCCGGCACGGGGCTGCTGAGTGATGACCACCGTCGCCGCGGCGGGCCTCGGCGACGGAGCCTTCGAGGCCGTCATGTCAGTACGGGTGCTTGTCGGCCTTCTCGGCCCAGGTCTTGTACGCTTCGGCGCCCAGATCCCTGCGGAACTGTTCGATTTTCACGGACCGCTCGGGCA
This sequence comes from Nocardia sp. NPDC057272, assembly GCF_042668615.1. Lineage (NCBI taxonomy): Bacteria > Bacillati > Actinomycetota > Actinomycetes > Mycobacteriales > Nocardiaceae > Nocardia > Nocardia sp. NPDC057272. The sequence goes on from NZ_JBHUYK010000017.1 coordinate 59,423, forward strand.
GCGGCCTCGTGAAGTCCTCGTATTGATACGCGTCGTCGAAGCCGATTTCGCTGGTGTCGGCCAGATCGCTCGCGAAATGCACGGCGTCGAGACGTGACCAATAGATTGCGCTCATACACATGGGACAGGGCGCGCCGCTGATGAATATCTCCATCCCCATCAACATTCTCGCGCGTTCCGGAGCCTTGTCGGGAGATCCCTCGGGTCGCGGGACCAATTCCAGCGTCGACTCGTTCTGGTGCTCTTTGGAAATACTCGGAGCCTCGCCGTTGAGTACCTGGGTCGCCTTGCGGATGGTTTCTATTTCGGCGTGTGCGGTGGCATCACCAGTGAGCAGCACCCGATTCTGCCCGCGCGCGACGATCACTCCGTCCTTCGCGATCACGGCGCCGAACGGTCCACCCCAATCGTTGTCGACAGACTCTTTCGCCAGCCTGCATGCCTCTTCCATGAGTTCATCCGGTGTCATAGGTATTGCACCTCGAATTGTGGATCGGACGTACTTGACAGGCACACGGAATATTCTTCCGGCGCCACACCTGACAGCTGTTCGATGCCGTCGCGGCGACGACCGCACACGCAATTCAGCCTCTGCCGCATATCGAATCTACCTCCGGCCCGACCGCTGCGGAACAGCGTGCGCAATGGCGACGCATTTGCCTGGTTTCGGACACCGCTCCGTGTCCTGGAGCAAGGAGCGGCCGACAGCGACCGTGTCGAGCGGTGTTCGCCGACTCACCCTTTTCGGGTGAGCCGCGACCGCTGCCGGTGTGTGACGCTGACTGTCGTCCACACCTTCGCCCTGGTCGCAGAAGTGAGGCCCTGATGCCCGGGAACACTGGCTCATGAGTTCGAGCGGCCCGTCGAAAGCAGTGGCCGCCGGATCCGGTCTGGTGCTGCTCGTACTGGCGTCCGGCCAGTTCCTGATGACGCTGGACAGCTCGGTGATGAACGTGTCGATGGCCGACGTCGCCGAGGACCTGGACACCCCCATCACCGGCATCCAGACGGCGATCACGCTGTACACGCTCGTCATGGCGACATTGATGATCACCGGCGGCAAGGTGGGCACCGTCATCGGCCGGCGTCGAGCGTTCGCGTTCGGGCTCGTCATCTACGGCGTGGGTTCGCTCACCACCGCGGCGGCGCCGAACCTGCTCGTGTTGCTGATCGGCTGGTCGCTGCTGGAAGGCATCGGTGCCGCGTTGATCATGCCCGCGATCGTCGCCCTGGTCGCGGGCAACTTCGCGCCCGAACGCCGCAGCTACGCCTACGGTCTGGTCGCGTCAGCCGGTGCGATGGCCGTCGCCGCGGGCCCGCTGATCGGCGGTGCGGTGACGACGTTCGCGTCGTGGCGCTATGTGTTCGCCGGCGAGGCGGTTCTGGTCGTGGTCATCCTTGTCGCGCTACGGCGGATCGACGACGTCGCGCCGGCGAAGGTCCGGATCGACCTGCTCGGTTCTGTGCTCTCGGTGCTCAGCCTCGGCATGATCGTCTACGGCGTCCTGCGTTCGAGTGAGTGGGGTTGGGTCCAACCCAAACCGGGCGGCACCGCGCTCGGCGGGCTCTCGCCGGTCGTCTGGCTGTTGCTGGGCGGACTGCTGCTGCTGTATGTGTTCGCGCGCTGGCAGAACCATCTCGCCGAGACCGGTGGCGAACCGCTGGTCGACCCGGCGCTGTTCCGCAATCGCCAGCTCACCGGCGGCCTCACGATGTTTCTCGGCCAGTTCACCGTGCAAGCCGGGGTGTTCTTCACCGTCCCGCTGTTCTTGACGGTGGTCCTCGAGCTCGACGCTCTGCAGACCGGGTTGCGCCTGGTTCCGCTCTCGGTGGCATTGCTGCTGGCCGCGGCCGGAATACCGAAGATCTGGCCGCGGGCCGACCCGCGCCGCGTCGTGCGCGCCGGGATGACCGCCATGATCGTCGGCATCCTCTTCCTCGTGGCAGGCATGGATCCCGGCGCCAACGCGAGCGTGGTCGCCGTCCCCATGGTGTTGATGGGGCTGGGATTGGGAGCCTTGGCCTCTCAGCTCGGCGCGGTCACCGTGTCGGCCGTGCCGGACTCGCAGAGCGCCGAGGTCGGCGGGCTGCAGAACACGGCCTCCAATCTCGGTGCGTCCCTGGGAACGGCGTTGGTCGGCTCGGTACTCATCGCGACACTGAGCACCTCGGTCATCGCGGGGATCAACGACCACCCCGATGTGGCGCCCGCGGTGAAACAACAGGCCTCCACCGAATTGGCCGCAGGTGTCCCCTTCCTGTCCGACACCCAGCTGCGGGAGGTGTTGGGCGAGAACGCAGTCCCCGAGCAGCGGGCAGCCGAGATCCTCGACCTCAACGAGGCGGCGCGCCTGGACGCTCTGCGCGTCGCGTTCTTCGTCACCGCGCTGCTCGCCATCGCGGCGCTGTTCGGCACCGGGCGGATACCCCGGCGCCCGCAGGGCGAATCCGATCCAGCGAACTGACCGAAGCACAACTCTCGTCCGCACAACCCACTGTCCGGCATTCACGAACAAGGAGAATCCGATGAAGATCAGAAACAGCGTCTGCGGGATCGCATCGATCGCGGTGGTTCTGTTGATGACCGCGGCGTGTAGCTCCGATAACGACTCTTCCGCACCGGCAACCACCTCGGCCACCTCGACCACCCAGGCCGACACCATGCGCAGCAGCGTCGCCGCGACCGCGTCGTCGATGATGAGCACGGTCCGCGATACCGCGGAGCAAGCGGTGCAGGACGCGATCAACACGGTCTTGGCTGCCGCACCGATCACCTTCGACGCGGGTAGTTCCGATCTCAGCGCGGCCGCCGTCGCGACGCTCAAAGCGGTAGCCGTCCCGTTGCAGGGCAACGACACCGAGATCCAGATCACGACCTACGCCGAGGATTCGAATATCGCCTCGGCCAAATCCCTGGCCGAGGCGCGCGGTGACAACATCGCGGCCGCGCTCGAGGGCGACGGCGTCGACAAGTCGCGCATCACGGTGAAGTCCGACGCGAATCCCTCCGACCCGGAGATCGACGCCAACGAGGCCGCGATCACGGTGGTCGACGAATAGCGGGCTGCCGCCGACCTCTCAGACACCGCCGTGACCTGCACTGATACCGGTCACGGCGGTGCGATGCCGGGGTGGTGGCCCGGGCCGGGTAATCTTTCGCCCCATGTGGATCATCCTTGCCATCTCCGTGGTCAGCTCGGTCGCCATCGCGATCTTGTTCGCGACGGGCTTCCCCAAGGACTGAGCATGTGCCGATAGCCCTGTGCGCGGCGGGCGTCGGCGATCCGTGCCGTTCTCGTCCTGATTCGTGGCGATCGGCCTAGAGTTGACTGATTGTGCGGGGCAATGTGGCGGGGGATGGTGGGCTTGCCTTCGCGGTGCGGCGACGTCGCAAGCCTGGGGCTTTCCGGGTGTATTGGACGCTGGCGCGGGCGGGATTCAAGCGGCAGGCCCAATACAAGCTGGCGATGTTCGCCGGGCTGTTCACCAACTGTGTGTTCGGGTTCGTTCGTGCGGCGGTGATGGTCGCGGCGGTGCGTGCCGCCGGTGATTTCGGCGGGTACGACGAGGGCACCATCGGGGCCTATGTGTGGTTGTCGCAGGCGTTGCTGGGCGCCACTCAGTTCATGGGACCGCAGATCGACCTGGTCGACCGGATCAAGTCCGGTGACGTCGCGATCGACTTTTTGCGTCCGATCGACGTGCAACTCGGCTACCTGGCCACCGACATGGGCCGCGCCGGCTGCACGATCCTGCCGCGCGGTGTCCCGAGCATCGTCATCGGCGCCGCCACCTTCGGTTTGTCGATGCCGAGTACGCCGGTGGCCTATCTGCTCGGCCTGATCAGTGTGCTGCTCGCGGTGGCCCTGTCGTTTCTGTGCCTGTTCGCGGTGGCGCTGATCGGGTTCTGGGTGGTCGAGATCCGCGGCATCCGGGTGCTGTACCAGATCGTCGGAACGTTCCTGGCCGGGCTTTTCGTCCCGGTACACATGTTCCCCGACTGGTTGCGTGTCGTCGCCATGTCTACGCCGTTTCCCTCCATCCTGCAGGCCCCGATCGATACGCTGTCAGGGCGGGCCGCCGGGTCGGATGCCTTGATCATCGTTGCGATACAAGGCTTCTGGGTGTTGGTGATCGGACTGCTCGGCAGGGTGTTGCTGCGGGCGGGACAACGCAGGCTGGAGGTACAGGGTGGCTGAACCGGATTCCGCGCGCGTTGTTGCCGGGACCTGGTTCACTCCCTATCTCGCAGTATTGCGTTCGCGTGTGAAAGCACAGCAGGTGTACCGCCTTTCGTTCGCCACCGAGGTGTTCAGCGCCTTCCTGATCGGGCTGGTGGAGTTCGCCGAGGTGTGGGTCATCTTCCACAACGTGAAGACCCTCGGCGGCCTCGATGTGGATGCGGCGCTGCTGCTGTTCGGGCTGTCCAACACCTCGTTCGCGCTGGCCCAGGTCGCGGTCGGGCATCTGGATTCCCTGCCCTCGATGATCCGGATGGGCACCCTCGACGCGTATCACCTTCGCCCACAACCGTTGCTGTTGCAGCTGGTGACCAGTGACATCTCGTTACGCAGACTCGCGCGGGCCGCGGTCGCGGTGATCGTGCTCGGGATCGGGCTGTGGCGCAACGATATCGATTGGGGCATCGCCCCGGTTACCTTGATCGTGATCACCCTGATCAGTGGAATCGCGCTGTTCTGTGGCCTTTTCGTATGCGCGGCCGGACTACAGTTCTTCTTGATCGACGGTGCCGAGCTCACCAACAGCTTCACCTACGGCGGTTCGTTCGCCGCGATGCAGCCGGCCTCGGTGTTCCCGACACCGCTGAAACTGTTGTTCGGGTTCGCGATTCCCGTCGCGTTCACGGCATACGTGCCGACGATCGCCCTGCTCGGTCTGCCGGGCCCACCACTGTTGCCCGCGTGGTCGGCGTGGCTGACGCCACTCGCCGCCGCGTGGGTGTGGCTGCTCGCATCGGCGGCATGGCGGATCGGTACGAGGCACTATCAGGGAGGAGGGGGATAACGATGGACGAGCACGAGCACCAGGATCCGATCATCGACATCGATGACCTCACCCGGCAATTCACCGTGTACCGCAAGAACGGCAGCCGCTGGCGCCGACATCGCGACACCATCACCGCCGTCGACCGGATGAGTTTCCGGATCGAACGCGGCTCGGCGGTCGGCTATATCGGCGCCAACGGCGCGGGCAAGTCGACGACCATCAAGATGCTCACCGGCATCCTGGTGCCGACCACCGGAACCGTGCGTACCTGCGGCCTCGAGCCGGTGCGTCAGCGTAAGGAACTCGCCTCGCGCATCGGCGTCGTGTTCGGGCAGCGTTCGCAGCTGTGGTGGGACCTGCCGCTGCACGAATCGTTCGCGATCCTGGCCGCGATCCATCGCCTCGATCCCGATATCGCCGACAAGCGGACCCACGAACTGGTGGAACAGCTGGAAATGGCCGACACCCTCGACACCCCTGTCCGCCAGCTCTCGCTCGGTCAGCGCATGCGCGCGGAAGTTGCGGCCGCACTGTTGCATTCGCCCGAGCTGGTGATTCTGGACGAACCGACGATCGGCCTCGATGTGCTGTCCAAACAACGATTACGGGAGTTCCTGCGCGCCGAACGGATCGAGCGCGGCACCACGCTGCTGCTCACCACCCACGATATGGGCGATATCGAACGACTCTGTGATCGGGTGCTCGTCGTCGATTACGGCAGGCTGGTGTACGACGGTTCACTGGCCGGGCTCGGCGCCACCGTCGGCGCACGCCGGGTACTGGTGGTCGACTTGTCCGCTCCCACACCGGATCTCGATGATCTGCCGTGTGGGGCACAGTTGCTCTCCAGTGAGGCGGGCGGCATGCGCCAGCGTCTGGCGTTCGACGCCGAGAAGACCACTGCCGCGGCTTTACTGGCGGCGGTGTCGGACCGGGCGCAGGTGCGCGATCTGTCGATCGAGGAACCCGATATCGAGGACGTGGTCCGCCGGATCTACGAGTCGACCCGCTGAATTCAGCTCGGTCCGTCCGGGTTTCCCGAGTACATGCTCACCTCGCCGCCCTCCCCCAGGAAGGCGTTGACCAGCATGATCCGCTGCGCGCGCAGTTCCTCGTCGTCCGGGGCGCCGGTGGTGATCGAAATCTGCGGGATGGCAGCCCAGTTCACGACGTAGCGCTCGGGGGGCCCGTCGTCGTCGGACAGGCGCGCGAGCCGGAACACCGACACCGCACGGCGTTCCATGAGGCCGCGCACGACATCGGCGATGCGCTCTGGGTCCTCCAGAGCGAACAGGAACCCGAAGGTCAGCTCGGGCGATGAGACGTAAGCGGGCACAATTATCGAGGTTAGTGCATTCGGCCCCGAAATGATTGCCGGAAATGTGCCACCGCGGTTACCCGGGAGTGCTCGCGGGGAGACCCGGCCGTAATGGTCGATAACAATTTCCGCCGACCACCGGGTTTGTACACCATACTATTGCGCGTCGGCGCCGAATCGCGCTTTCCTGAAAGGGTCCCGATTTCCCCCGGGCCGTCTTCTCCACCCGCAGCGTCGCGGACTCTTGTCGACGTCCGGGCGGGGCTACGCCGGTGCCGGGGAGTGCACCCCACACCCGTCCTCCTCGGCTCTGGCGTATCCATGCACAACAGCGTTATCAGGGGGCGTGCCCATGCCGATCTATCACGGCCACCGTTCGGATGCCGCACAGCTGCCGACTCCTTCAGCGCTGTTGCGGGCCTTTCTGGAAACCGACCACCCCGACCCGACACCGCACCGGGTTCTCGACGCCGCCCGCGGGCTCGCGAGCTGCCACGATCGCCGGCGCAGAGTGCTGGAGCAGGCACGCGACCCCGCCGCGTCGAGCAGCACCGGCGCGGCGTGCGCGCGCCTGGTCGACGATATCGACAACGACCGCGGCGCGCTGATCGCCCGCATCGACGACTGGGTCGCCGCCCATGTGGAACACCGCGACGGCGCCTCGCTGCACACCGAGACCCTCGGCGCGGTGATCGACCGGATGGCGGCGAAATGGATCGCCGCCCAGCAGGCCATCGCAGGACCGGCCCCAACGACAACGACACCACGGCAGCGGGAGGCTCGCACCCATCTGCAGTGGTGTCGTCTTGCCGAATTGACCGACGGCTACCGGGATCTGATCACCGATGTCACCGAACACCGCAGGCGGTTGCCGGTGTGGTGAATCGTCAGGCCTTGTCGCCCGGTTCGGCGAACACGGGCGCCGGATCGAGATCGCCCTCGGCCGCGGCGTCGAGATCGACCGGGTCGGTCTCGACGTCGCGCGCCTTCGCGAACTCCGCCTCGGCCCGGTCCTGCGCCGCATCGCGACGAGCGGCAGCCGCGGCTTCTCGCATCTCGATCGCGTCGGTGACGAACTCACCGATCTCCCGAGCGACCTCGGCGACCGTTCCGGTGATCAGAGTCGCGATCTTGCCGACTCGCTGGGCACCGGAGGACGTCAGTTCCTGGACCAGATCCTTATTGCTTTCGAATTTGCCGACCATTTACACGCCCACTTCGGTTGCCTTCCGATTACGCATAACGATAACACCGGGCTTGGGCGCCCGATTCACGAAACGATCGGGCAGCGCGAGCTGGAAGATCTTGGCCCAGACCGAACCGATCTGCTTGGAGAAGCGACCGGTGTTGTAGGGCAGGCCGTACTTCTCGGCCAGCGCCTTCACCTCGGGCGCGATCTCCGGGTACCGGTTCGCCGGGATATCGGGGAACAGGTGGTGCTCGATCTGGTGCGACAGGTTGCCCGACATGATGTGGAACAGCCGCGAGCCGTTGATGTTGGCCGAGCCGAGCATCTGGCGTACGTACCACTCACCGCGGGTCTCGACCTCGGTCTCCTCCTTGGAGAACGTCTGCACACCCGAGGGGAAATGACCGCAGAAGATAATCGAGTAGGTCCACACGTTGCGCACCAGGTTGGCCGCCACGTTGCCCGCCAGGGTCGACAGGAACAGCGGGCCGGTGAGCGCCGGGAACATCACGTAGTCCTTGAGGACCTGCTTACCCGCCTTCTTACCCTGGCCCTTGAGCAGCGGCTTGATGTCGGACCACTTGCGCTTGCCCTTGATGATGTTGTCGGCTTCGAGGTCGTGCAGCATCACGCCCCACTCGAAGAACGTCATCAGCAGGAAGGCGTAGAGCGGGTTGCCCAGGTAGTAGGGGTTCCACTTCTGCGCCTCGTCGATCCGCAGGATGCCGTAACCGATGTCGCGGTCCATGTCGACGATGTTGGTGTAGGTGTGGTGCATGTAGTTGTGCGAGTGCTTCCACTGGTCGGCCGGGCAGACCGTGTCCCAGTCGAATTCGCGGGAGTTGATGCCGCGCTCACGCATCCAGTCGTACTGGCCGTGCATGACGTTGTGGCCGATCTCCATGTTGTCGAGGATCTTCGACACACCGAGTGCGGCGACGCCGGCCAGCCAGAACGGCGGCAGGAAGCCCAGGTACATCAGGCCGCGGCCGGCGATCTCGAAGCCGCGCTGGGTCTTGATGATGTTGTAGATGTAGTCGCGGTCGCGTTCGCCGAGATCGTCGACGACGCGGGCGCGGATCGCGTCGAGCGCGGCGCCGAGTTCTTCGACCTGATCCGGGCTCAGGATGACCGGACCGTCTTTGCCTTCGGTGAGGATCGTCATGGCTGTATCTCCCCTTGTTGGTTCTGGGTATCGGTGGTCTAGAGCGCGATGTCGACGTCGCCGACAGGGGCGTTGATGCAGATCTGGATGGGCTTGTCGGGGTCGGCGTCGAGCTCGCCGGTACGGACGTTGCGGGTGCAGCCGGAGACCTTGGTCGCGGTGCAGGAGAAGCAGATCCCCATGCGGCAGCCGTATTCCGGGGTCAGGCCGGATGCTTCGGCCTGCTCGAGCAGCGTTGCTCCGGTGTTGTCGGCGGCAACGTCGCTGCCGGAGAAGGTGACGGTGCCGGTGGCCTCGGACGGATCGGTCGGGACCGTGGTGAGCGTGAACTCCTCACTGAGCACCCGGTCTTCGAGACCCTCGGCTTCGAAGATCGTCTTGACCGCCCGCATCAGCGGCGGCGGCCCGCACACGAAGGTCTGTGCATCGGCGTACCAGGGTGCGACCCGCTCGAGCTCCTCGTAGTCGAAGAAACCACTGCCGGTGGAGGTTTCACCGTCGATCACCGTGCCCGGCTCGACCGGGTAGCGGTACTCGATACGGAAGTTGGCGCGACGCTGCGCGATCGAGGACAGCTCGGCCCGATGCGGCACCATCTCGGGCTGACGCGCGTAGTGCAGGAAGGTGACCTGCCCGGTGTAACCCTCGGCGTCGAGGGTCCGCAACATCGACAGTACCGGCGTGATGCCGCTGCCGCCGCTGACCAGCAGCACCTTGTCGGGCCGCTGCTGCGGTAGGTGGAACACACCGGAGGCGGGCGCCAGGTCGACGACCATGCCGGGCTTGGCATTGGCGTGCAGGTAGTTCGACACCAGCCCGCCCGGGTGCGCCTTGACGGTGAGCTGCAGGTAGCGCTCGCCCCGGCTCTCGGGGTCGATCGGCGAGTAGCAGCGGGTGTGGCGCACGCCGTTGATCGAGACGCCGATCTGCACGTACTGACCAGCGGCATGGCCGCGCCACTGCCGCGAGGCGCGCAGGGTGAGGGTCACCGAGCCCGGCACCGCGTGCGAGACATGGGTGACTTCGGCGCGCAGCTCCCGGGCGGTGAGCCCGGGGTTGACGAGTTCCAGGTACCGGTCCAGCGGGTGCGGCGTCGTCAACGTCTGCACCAGGTCGATCAGTCCCACCATGTCGCGTTGCCCCTTTGAGAAGTCCTTCGACGTACGCTCCATATTTCAGTGCACGTCTGTACACTCACCAGTGTGCCCGATGACCCCGGGCCACTGTCAACCGGCAATAATGTGAGGCGGACAACATCATGACAAAGGCCGCTATGGTGAACGGATGTATGCTCACCGATGTGACTGAGCAGGCAGGAACCCGCAATGAGCGCAAAGCGCATACCCGGGCAGCCCTCCTCGACGGCACCCTGGCCTTGGCCTCGGAGCGCGGATTCGCGGCATTGAGCCTGCGTGAGATCGCCCGTTCGGCCGGCATCGTGCCGACCGCCTTCTACCGCCACTTCGCCTCGCTCGACGACCTCGGCGCGACCATCGTCGACGAGGGCGTCACCGCGCTGCGGCTGGCATTGCGCGAGGTCAGGCGGAAACCGGACGCACATCTGGCCGATACGGTCCGCTTCGTCTTCGAGCAGGTTCGCGCCAAACGCGCCCTGTTCGGCTTCCTCATTCGCGAGCGTCACGGCGGGCCTGCTCCGCTGCGTCAGGCGATCGCGATGGAGATGCAGCTGATCGTGCGCGAGATCGTCGCCGATCTGTCGCGCCTGCGTGCACTGGATTCGTGGAGCACCACCGAGCTGGAGATCGCCGCGGATCTACTGGTCACCACCGTGACCGACGGTATCGCTGCGTTCGTCGCGTCCACCCCCCGTGAGGAATCGGCGATCGTGGAGCGCACCGTGATGCAGATGCGCCTGATCGCGTTGGGCATCGCGGGCTGGGTACCCAAAAACGCAGACTGAACTCAGAGTACGGGCGTACACACAATTCGACGCCGCCCCACCGGTGAGGTGTCACATATCGGCGGATACCGCGCGCGACGGCGCACGCACCGGGAGCAGCACCAGCAGACCCACCGCCAGCACGACCAGAAGTCCGGCGATGCCGGCACGGTCGCTGTGGAAGATCGAGACGAACACTCCGAACAGGGCGGGCGCCAGGAACGACACCGCCCGCCCGGTCGTGGTGTACAGGCCGAACAGCTGACCCTCTCGTCCCGGCGGTGCGAGTCGGGCCAGGAACGACCGGGCCGAGGCCTGCGCGGGGCCGACGAACACTGTGAGCGCGAGCCCGAAGATCCAGAACATCGTCGAGCCCGACACCATCAGCAGCGCGAGGCCGCACCCGAGCATCCCGACCAGTGACGCCACGATCACCCGTTTGGGCCCGATCCGGTCGTCGAACCGCCCGGCCACGACCGCGGCCGCCCCCGCGACGACGTTCGCGGCGATCCCGAACAGCAGCACATCGTCGTCGGCGAACCCGTACACCGTCACCGCGAGCACCCCGCCGAAGGTGAACACGCCTGCCAGACCGTCCCGGAACACCGCGCTGGCCAGCAGGAAGTACACCGTGTGCCGATCCTGACCCCACAGCTCCCGCACGTCCCGGGCGAGCACCCGGTAGGAACCGAGGAAGCCGACCTTCGCGGCGCCGGGGTCGGCACCGGTGCGCGGCATCTCGGGGACCGCGAACAGCACCGGCAGCGCGAAGACGGTGAACCACACCGCCGCGAGCACGATGACGAGCCGGACATTGAGGCCCTGATCGGTGGGCATCGCGAGCAGGCCGCGGGTGTCACCGTCCCCGGCGAGGAACCCCGCGTAGCAGATCAGCAGCAGCACGATGCCACCGAAATAGCCCATCGCCCAGCCGAATCCGGAGACCCTCCCGACCGTGGCCGGTGTCGACACCTGCCGCATCATCGCGTTGTAGGGGACGCCGGCGAGTTCGAAGGTGGCCGAGGCGAACGCGAGCAGTGCCAGGCCGAGCCAGAGGTCGTGATAGTCGTCCCGGACGAAGAACATCAGCGACATCGCGCCGATCGTCAGCGCCGTCAGGGTCGCCAAGGCCCGTTTACGGGAACCGACCGCGTCGAAGTACTGCCCGCAGACCGGTGCCGTCAGCGCGACGATCAGTCCCGCCCCCGCCAGCGCCCAGCCCAGCCACGCACTGGCCGGTGTCGTCCCCGGCAGATCCTCGCCCACTTTGTCGGTGAGATACACCGAGAAGACGAAGGTCAGCGTCACGGCCTGGAACGCCGACGATCCCCAATCCCAGAGTCCCCACGCCAGCACCTGCCCGCGTCCGGCCGCCTCGCCGACGGTTTCGGCCGCGTTCACCTCGGTCATACGCCGAAGAGTAACGGCGAACCGGCACCCACGCCGTCTATTACATCCGCGCCGTCAGTTCATATGAACCTGGTTGCATAGTACCCAGTGTTGCGGATACTCTCGTGCCATGGCACTGGAGCACGCGCTACTGGTCTCGCTCACCGAGCGGGCCGGGTCGGGGTATGAGCTCGCTCGCCGATTCGACAAGTCGATCGGCTACTTCTGGAGTGCCACCCACCAGCAGATCTACCGGGTGCTCAAGCGGATGGAGTCCTCCGGCTGGGTCACCGTCGAATCGGTGAACCAGCAGGGCAAACCCGACAAGAAGGTGTACTCGGTGGCTCCGGCCGGTCAGGCCGAGATCGCCCGCTGGCTCGCCGAGCCCACCGACGCCACCCCGGCCCGCGACGAACTGGGCGTGAAGATCCGCGCCGCCGCGTACGGCGACATCGATGCCGTCTGCGCCGAGGTGGAGCGCCATCGCGGCCAGCACGCCCAGCGCCTCGACGAGTACCGCCTCAGCGAAAAGAAATTCTTCCCGGTGCCGGACCAGCTCTCCGGCACCGCTCTGCACCAGTATCTGGTGCTTCGCGCGGGCATCCGCGCGGAGTCCGGCTACCTCGAATGGTGCGACGAAGTACTGCAGGCCCTGCGACCGCGAAAAGGTGACGACCGCCCATGACTGCCTATCCCCATCTGTTCGAGCCCCTCGACCTCGGCCACACCACACTGCGCAACCGCGTGGTCATGGGCTCCATGCACACCGGCCTGGAGGACCGCGCCTGGGACACCAACAAGCTGGCCGCCTACTTCGCCGAGCGGGCCCGCGGCGGTGTCGGCCTGATCATCACCGGCGGCTACGCCCCCAACCGCACCGGCTGGTTGCTGCCGCTCGGCGGCAAGCTCACCAACAAGACCGAGGCGTACCGGCATCGCACGATCACCAAGGCGGTGCACGCCGAGGGCGGCAAGATCGCCATCCAGATCCTGCACGCGGGGCGCTATTCCTACATGCCGACCAGCGTTTCGGCGTCGGCGATCAAGTCCGCGATCAACCCGTTCAAGCCTCGGGCGCTGTCGTCGAAGGGCGTCGAGAGCACGATCGACGATTACGCGCGCTGCGCGGGCCTGGCCAAGTTCGCCGGGTACGACGGCTGCGAGATCATGGGCGGTGAGGGCTATTTCCTCAACCAGTTCCTCGCACCGCGGGTGAACAAGCGCACCGACAAGTGGGGTGGCACCCCGGAGAACCGGCGTCGGCTGCCCGTCGAGATCGCCCGTCGCATCCGCGCCGAGGTCGGCCCCGATTTCATCATCGTGTTCCGGTTGTCGATGGCCGAGCTCGTGGAGAAGGGCCAGACGTTCGACGAGATCGTCGCTCTGGCACAGGAATTGGAGGCCGTCGGCGTCGACATCCTCAACACCGATATCGGCTGGCACGAGGCGCGGGTGCCCACCATCGTCACCTCGGTGCCGCGCGCGGCGTTCGTGGAGTTCACCGCGAAGATCGCGCGCAAGGTGAACATCCCGGTCTGCGCCTCGAACCGGATCAATATGCCCGAGGTCGCCGAGGAGATCCTGACCCGCGGCGACGCGGCGCTGATCTCCATGGCCCGTCCGCTGCTGGCCGACGCCGAATGGGCCAACAAGGCCGAGCAGAATCGGGCCGACGAGATCAACACCTGCATCGCCTGCAACCAGGCCTGCCTCGACCACGCCTTCGGCAACAAGAAGGTGTCGTGCCTGGTCAACCCGCGTGCGGGCAGCGAGACCACGTTGAACTTGCTGCCGACTCGGCGCGCCAAGCGAGTCGCCGTCGTCGGCGCGGGTCCGGCCGGGCTGTCGGCTGCGGTGAGTCTGGCCGAGCGCGGCCACCACGTCGACCTGTTCGAATCCGACGACAAGATCGGCGGCCAGTTCGACATCGCACGCCGCATCCCCGGCAAGGAGGAGTTCGACGAGTCGATCCGCTACTTCCGCCGCAAGATCGACGTCACCGGCGTCACCCTGCATCTCGAGAAGCGGGTCACGGCCGAGGAATTGATCGCGGGCAAGTACGACTCGGTGATCCTGGCGACCGGTGTGCGTCCGCGCATCCCCAACATCCCCGGTATCGATCACCCGATGGTGCTCTCCTACGCCGAACTGGTGAAGGAGGAGAAGCCGGTCGGCAAGAAGGTCGCGGTGATCGGCGCGGGCGGTATCGGCTACGACGTGAGCGAATACCTCACCGTCGAAGGACATCCCACGCTCAAGCTCGACGAGTGGAAAGAGGAGTGGGGCGTCGATTCCGAGAACGAGCAGGCCCCCGGCCAGCTCAAGGAGCCCAAGCCCTCCCCCGCGGCGCGAGACGTGGTGCTGTTGCAGCGCAAGTCGACCCCGTTCGGCAAGGACCTCGGCAAGACCTCCGGGTGGGTGCACCGCGCGGCCCTCAAGGCCAAGGGCGTCGAGCAGGTCGGCGGCGTGAACTACGACCGCATCGACGACGCGGGCCTGCACATCAGCTTCGGCGAGAAGCACGAGAACCCGCGCGTGATCGAGGTCGACAACGTGATCGTCTGCGCCGGACAGGAATCCGTGCGCGAACTCGAAGAGCCGCTGCGCGCCGCGGGTGTCGACCTGCACCTCATCGGCGGTGCCGACCTGGCCGCCGAACTGGATGCCAAGCGCGCGATCAACCAGGGCACCCGCCTGGCCGCTGTGTTGTAGGAGCGCTGGCGCGCTCGAGCGCGGCCCCTGAGGGCCGCGAGTTAGCCACCGTTGCTGGCGGCTGTGCCGCGGACGCAACGGCGGCTAACTCGCGGCCGGGCCGCTACGCCGCTGCGCAGCGGACCCTCCTCGAGGTCGGGTCGTGCGGGGCTGGGAGTGCGGTCATGGCGGACCATGGGTGTCGTCGGGGGGTGGCCGGGGTGAGTGTCGCCGGAAATACGGCCGGCGGTGCCGGGCGCGGTCAGCGCAGGGAGGCGTCGTGAATCACATCGCGTAGTTCGCGACCCTCTGCTGTCTCGTACCAGCACAGGTGACCGAGAAGCCAGTCGTAGTAGGCGATTTCGGCGTTTCGTGGGTCGTGGGCGATGGTCAGGAAGTAGTCGATTTCGGAGAGTTCGTAGCCGATGTGCACGAGCGGGAGCAGGTCCGGGAGCAGGCGCTGTTCGGCGACCGACAGCGGTCGAACCGATTGATATCCCTGGATCAGCGCGGTGATCTGGTCTGCTCGGACGTGTGCGGGTCCGCCGTCACGCAGCGAAATCCAGTCGATGGCGGCGCGCTCGATGGCGGTGGCGAGGTCGAAGACAGCCGTCGTCCGGTCGGCCAGGCCGAAATCGATCACCGAGGTCACCTCGTGGTCGTTCCACAGCAGGTTCGTCGCGTGCCAGTCCCCGTGCGTCCACAGTGGCGCGACACCGGAAAGGTCGGCGTGAAACTGGGGAATGTCAGCGCGCCAGTCTCTCTCACCGAGGAATCGGGCGACCGACGGCCGTCGGGCGATGTGCCATTCGAAGGCGCACGCCACGTCATTGTGCATGCTCGCCAGCAGCGGTCGCGCGGGTCGAGCCGGTGCATCGAAATCTGCTGCGGCCGAATGCAATCGGCCGAGCATCACCCCAGCGCTCCCCGCATCGTCACGGTCGCGATAGGGCGACCAGGAGAAGTCCGCGCGATACCGATCCTCCCCTATCCCCACCCGATGCACCTCGTAGACGAACGCGCCTGTCGCGCCATCACGGTCTCGGCCGGGCTCATCGCTCACCCTGGAGCCACGACCGAGGTCGTGGCTCAGCGGGGACAGCACCCAATCCCCCACGGTGGCACGCACTTCTGGCACCGGAATATCCCGAACCCGCAGGTGCCGGATGAACCGATGCTCCTCACCCAACGCCACCACATCGCGCAATCGTGCGGGCATCCGCTTCACCACGAGCCGATCCCCACCGTCCAACCGCACCCCCACCGTCGACGACAACGGCCGCGCACCCCGCCATTCGATCGCAGCGGGCGAACCGCCCCAGGTCTCGGCGACCGCGCGAGCGATCTCGTCGTCGGTGAGCGCGGGCCACGTCGGCTCGGCCAGCGGGTCGTCGCCCATCCCGAACACCTGCTCGTCAGCCATCGGTCCAGTATCGATGGTGCCGGGCCCCGTCGACATCGAACCCTCACATCGCTCTGCCACCCGTCGATGCGGACACCGCACGGCCGTAGCCGATCCCCTAAGCTCCCCTCGTGAGCTTGCCCTCCCCCACTGCAGACAATCGTGCCGTCGTCACCGGCGCGTCCTCCGGCATCGGCACCGCGCTGGCCGCCGAACTGGCCGGGCGCGGCTATTCGCTGATCCTGGTCGCGCGCCGCGGTGAGATCCTCACCGAGCTGGCCCAGCGGTTGACCCTGGCCCATGGCATCACCGCCGAGGTCCGCGCGGTCGACCTGGCCGATCGCACCCAGCGGGCCGGCCTCGTCGACGAGCTCGCGGTTCGCGATATCGCCGTTCTCTGCAACAACGCGGGCATCGCGACCTTCGGGCCGGTCGCCGAGCTCGACTTCGCCTACGAGCGCATGCAGATGGAACTCAACGCCACCGCCGTGCACGACCTGACCCTGGCGGTGCTGCCCGGCATGATCGAGCGCAAGGCGGGCGGGATCCTGATCAGCGGTTCGGCGGCGGGCAATATGCCGATCCCGAACAACGCCACCTACGCGGCATCCAAGGCGTTCGCGAACACCTTCTCGGAGTCGTTGCGCGGCGAGCTCAAGGGCAGCGGCGTGAACGTCACCCTGCTGGCGCCCGGTCCCGTCCGCACCGAAACCCCGGCCCCCGAAGACCAGTCGATCGTCGACAAGATGGTCCCCGACTTCCTCTGGGTGTCGTCCGAGTACACCGCGAAGGTCTCCATCGACGCGCTGGCCCGCAACAAGATGCGCATCGTCCCCGGCCTGATCAGCAAGGGCATGAGCGTCGCGGGCAATTACGGACCCCGGTCGTTCACCGCACCGATCGCGGGCGCGTTCTACAAGAAGCTGGGCGGCTGACACCTACGTCAGCAAGTCGTCAGGAACGGTCGCCGGGCGGTCAAGGACCCGTAAAGACCGAGTTCGGCCGGCCGCGCGCGGCGTAGTCCTTGAGGTGGCCCCGCCGTCCGAGTGCGGGGGCGTCCTCCTGGAGGAGACCACCGTGACGTTGCTCGATATCTTCCCGTCCCTGCGTGCGAGTACGGTCCCCCGGCTCGACCCCGCGGTGTGGCCCGCCGACACCCACTACGACGGTGACGGCCGGATCACCCTCGGCGGCGTGGCCCTGCACGATGTCGCCGACCAGTACGGCACACCGGTGCGTGTGATCGACGAGACCGAGGTGCGGGAACGCTGCCGCGCCTACCGCAAGCACTTCCCCGACACCGAGATCGTCTACGCGGGAACCGCGCTGATGCTGCGCACAGTGGCCCGCTGGGTCGCCGAGGAGGGCCTCGCCGTGCAGGTCGGTTCGACCGGTGAACTCGAGGTGGCGCTCGCCGCGGGCATCGACCCACGCCGGATCGTCCTGCAGGGCAACGGGGCTCCCTTCGACGAGCTCCGCGCCGCGGTAGGCGCGGGGGTCGGCCGCATCGTGGTCTCCACGCTCACCGAGATCACCCTGCTCGCCTCGCTCGCGACCCGCCCACAGCAGGTGCTGTTGCGGGTGGCGCCCGGAATCGAGGTGCCGGGCAGCTCGCGGTTCGGGTTCCCGCTCGGCAGCGATTCCTGCGCGGCGGCCGTGGCCCGGATCATCGCGCAGCCGAAGCTGATCCTGACCGGACTGCACTGCCACCTCGGCGCACAGATCCACGACCCCGACCTGTACGGCGAGGCGATCCGCCGGATGATCGCCGAGATGGCCTGGATCCAGGCCGAACACGGCACCCTGCTGACCCATCTCGATATCGGCGGCGGACACGCGGTGGCTCTGCGCGGCGGCGACGCCGAGCTCAACCTGCGCGAACTCGCCGACATCCTCGATGACGCGCTCGACGCGGGCTGCGCCCGACACCACTTCCCCCGCCCGGTCCTCGCGATGGAACCGGGACGCGCGATCGTCGCGCGGGCGGGTGTCACGCTCTACCGGGTACTCGCCGTCACCGAGGTCGCCGGCGGCAGGTGCGTCATCGTCGACGGGGATACCGCCGGACGCGACGATGTGAGTGCGCTCGTGGTCAACCGGCATCCGGCCGGACCCCAGCTCACCGCATCGGTCGCGAGCAGGCACGGTGCCGCGGGCCGGGTCATCGCCGCAGAGGTTCGGATTCCGGCCGATCTCCGTGCCGGCGAGGTCCTCGCGGTGCCGTGCACCGGTGCCTATCACCCGTGCGCGGCCGGATATCGAACAGCGGGCAGGCCGCCGGTGGTCGCGGTCGCCCACGGCCGCACCGAGCAGCTGCTCCGCCGCGAGACGACCGCCGACCTGCTGATGCGCGAGCTCGCGCGGTGACTGGCTGACCCGGGAGTCGTGGAGTGCGGCCCGCCGATCGACGGGCCGCACTCGCTCACCGGCGGCGGGTGCCGAAAATGCTGCGGCTGATCTCGCGCCCGGCCGCACTCGCCGCCGAACGAAGGAAACTCTTCACCGCCGGATTCGCCATGATCCGTTCAGCGGCCGAATCCTCGTCCTGCTGGGCCGTCGAGCGCCCTGGCGCGGGGGTGGATTCGGGTACCGGCTCGGCGGCCGCCACGCTGGCGAGCAGCATCTCGTAGGCCGATTCCCGGTCGATGCTCTGCCCGTATCTGCCCTGCAGCGCGCTCGACAGGGCCTTGGACTTGATCGCCTCGTCGCCGATGGTGTCCATCAGCGAGCGCGGCGGCGCGATCTTGGTCCAGGCGACGGGCGTCGGCGCACCGGTTTCGGAGAGCACGGTGACGATGGCCTCACCGGTGCCGAGCGAGGTCAGCGCCTCTTCCAGGTCGTACACCGACGACTTCGGATACGTGCGCACCGTCTTCGACAGCGCCTTCTGATCGTCGGGAGTGAAGGCGCGCAACGCGTGTTGCACGCGGGCGCCGAGCTGGGAGAGCACCGGGTTGGGGATGTCGGTGGGCAACTGGGTGCAGAAGAACACGCCGACGCCCTTGGACCGGATCAGCTTCACCGTCTGCTCGACCTGCTGCAGAAACGCCTTCGACGCCTCGGCGAACAGCAGATGCGCCTCGTCGAAGATGAACACGAGCTTCGGCTTGTCCACGTCACCCACCTCGGGCAACGTCTGGAACAGATCGGCCAGCACCCACATCAGGAACGTCGAGAACAACGCGGGCCGCGCCGCCTGCTGACCGAGCTCGAACAGCGTGATCACGCCGAGCCCGCCCGCGGTGCGCAGCAGATCGGCCGGGTCGAGTTCGGGTTCGCCGAAGAACGTGTCGCCGCCATCGGCTTCCAGATTCACCAGCGACCGCAGGATCACCCCGGCGGTCTGCGAGGACACCCCACCGATGCCCTTGAGGTCTTCCTTGCCTTCGGGGCTGGTGAGGTGGGTGATCACCGCCCGCAGGTCCTTCAGGTCCAGCAGCGCGAGGCCGCGCTGATCGGCCCAGTGGAAGATCAGGCCGAGCGTCGATTCCTGGGTGTCGTTGAGGCCGAGCACCTTGCTGAGCAGGATCGGTCCGAACGAGGTGATCGTCGCCCGGATCGGCACCCCGATGCCGCCGGTGCCGAGTGAGACGAACTCGGTGGGGAACGCACCGGGCGCCCAGTCGGTCGCGCCGGTCTCGGCCGCGCGCGCCCGGATCTTCTCGGTGTCGGCCCCCGGCTCGCTCAGGCCCGACAGGTCACCCTTGACGTCGGCCATCACCACCGGAACGCCCGCGCGGGACAGATGTTCGGCGATGCCCTGCAGGGTCTTGGTCTTGCCGGTGCCGGTCGCACCCGCGACGAGGCCGTGCCGGTTCATCATCCGCAGCGGAATACGCACGCGCGCACCGGGATCAGCCACGCCGTCGACCATCACCGTGCCGAGTTCCAGTGCGGGTCCGCTGAAGGCGTAGCCCTCGGCGATCTGCGCGGCCGCGCCGGACGCCGCCGGCTTCGAGGCGGATTCCTCACCCGCAGAATCGGATTCGCTGCCCTCGGCGGCCGGCTGACTGTCCGTGGCCGGTGTCGCACTCGCCGCCGCGGCTTCCTGCTCGGCGGCCTCCGCGGCCGCCATGGCCTCGGCGGCGACCCGGGCCGCGTCTTCGGCCGCCTTGCGTGCCGCTGCCGCCTTCTCCTGTGGGGTGGTCATTCGCGCGTCCTCCGTCTGCTCACTGGCACGTACGCAAGAAATGCTCGAAACGTCTGCGGTCAATTCCAGGCAAACTGTATCCGGGCACGTCACCCGGTCGGTAAACATCCGGGGATGTCGTCGGCAAACCCGGTCCGCCTCGCCCACGCGACACACCTGCCGACCGGGTTCACGGGCCCACCATTAGGGTGACTCCCGTGTCAGACAAACTCCTGGTCTGGATGGATTGCGAAATGACGGGGCTCCGTCTCGACAGCGACAAGCTGATCGAGATCGCCGCGCTCGTAACCGACAGCGACCTCAACATTCTCGGTGACGGTGTCGACATCGTCATCCACGCCGACGACGCCGCCTTGGCCTGCATGCCACCGGTTGTCGCCACCATGCACGCGAAGTCCGGTCTGACCGAAGAGGTTCGGCGGTCCACCGTCACTCTCGAGCAGGCCCAGCAGCAGGTACTCGACTACATCCGCGAGTACGCGCCCACCGCGCGCACGGTGCCGCTGTGCGGTAACTCCATCGGCACCGATCGCGGTTTCATCGCCCGCGACATGCCGGAGCTGGATGCGCACCTGCACTACCGGATGGTCGACGTGAGCTCGATCAAGGAACTGTGCCGACGCTGGTACCCCCGCATCTACTTCGGTCAGCCGGAGAAGGGCCTGGCCCACCGCGCGCTGGCCGACATCAAGGAATCCATCCGCGAACTCGAGTACTACCGCCGTACCGCCTTCGTGCCGCTGCCCGGGCCGTCGACCACCGAGATCGCGGCGGCCGCCCAGGAGGCCACCGAGGCCGTGGATGTCACCGGTTCGAGCCATCTACCAGCGGATTAGGGGTTGACACTCCACACACGCTAATATCGACGGCGCCGGTGATTCACCGGTGATGGTGACCGTAGTTCAGTTGGTAGAGCACCAGGTTGTGATCCTGGATGTCGCGGGTTCGAGTCCCGTCGGTCACCCCGAAGAGAAGGCCCGGTCCACAAGGACCGGGCCTTCTTTGCTATCCGGACACATGTCACACTCGCGGCTCCCGCATCGTCTACTGGCTATGAGCATCAACGACCTGCGTACCGATATCCGGGGAAACGTTCTCCTACCGGGTGATACCACCTTCGATCTCGCCGCCCGTCCCTGGAACACCGCGATCGCCCAGTCGGTCGCCGCCGTCGTCGAGGTCGCCGATGCCGACGACCTCGCGGCCGTCGTGCGCTACGCCAACCGCGCGGGCCGTGCGGTGGTCACCCAGCCGACCGGCCACGGCGCGACCGGCGACATCGACGACGCGATTCTCGTGCGCACCACCGAACTCAACGCCGTCGCCATCGACCCGGCCCAGCGGGTGGCGCACATCGGCTCCGGCGCCCAGTGGGGCGCCGTCCAGGCAGCGGCCGCCGCACACGGCCTGAGCGGCCTGGCAGGCAGCAACCCCGTGGTCGGTGTCACCGGATACACCCTGGGCGGCGGATTCGGCTGGCTGGCCCGTAAACACGGTTGGGCCGCCGACGCGGTCCGGGCGTTCGAGATCGTCGACGCCGACGGCAAGCGTGGCCGGGTGAGCGCCGACTCCGACCCCGAGCTGTTCTGGGCACTACGCGGCGGTGGTGGCGACTTCGCGATCGTCACCGCGCTCGACATCGACCTGTTCGAGTTGCCACGGCTCTACGGCGGCCGGGTGAGTTGGCCGGCCGAGCGCACCCGCGAGGTGTTCGACGTGTTCACCGAACTCACCACCGACGCACCGCCGGAACTGTCGGTGTGGCTACAGCGCTACCAGATCCCCGGCGCCGCACCCACAGTCGCCATCGACTTCGCCTACCTCGGCGACGAAGCGCGTGGCCGCGAGCTGACCAGCCGCCTCGACACTGTCACCGGCGCACTCGTCGACACCCGCGCCACCATGACCCCCGACCGGATCGGCACCATCACCGCCGAACCCACCGAACCCGGCCCGTCGCTCTCGCGCGGCGAACTGCTCACCGACCTCGGTGACGCGGTAGTCAAAACGATCATCGACGCCCCGGTCGCGCCCCTGCTCAATATCCAGATCCGCGGCCTCGGGGGCGCGATCGCCGAACCCACCGGTGAACATGGAGCACGCGGCCCGATCACCGAGCCCTACGCCCTCTACCTGCTCGGCCTCGGCCTCCCCCACCTGATCGACGACGTCAAGGCAGCCTTCGGCACTATCGTCGACAACCTCGGCGCCCACGTCACCGGCAAGAAGCCGTACACCTTCCTCGCTCCGGGTGAATCGACCCAGGCCGCCTTCGACACTGCCACCCTGGACCGCCTCCGAGAGATCAAGCGAAACCGCGACCCGCGAAACGTCGTGCGCGCCAACTTCCCCGTCCACAACTGACCACCGATCCGCGCCGTCCACAGCCGACGGCGCAGGTCGAGGGTGTTCGCCGGAGTGGCGAAGGGCACGGGAGCGAACGCCGCTGGACGGTTGTCAGGCGGTTGCGCGGTTCGCTCGGTGCCGTCGGACGGCCGACCGGTTCGCGCACGCCGGGCTACAGAAGCGCTGTCTGCCGTTGCGTGAAATGTCGGCGTACACCTGCGCGCACCCGTCGGCCTCGCAGGCGCCCAGACGGTCCATCCCGAGCCCGGTCAGGTGCAAGGCGGTGCCGACGGTGATCAACGCCGCGATCTGGCGGTCCGTCGCCACCCCCGGGTCGCGGAAATGTAGATGCCAGCCGTCGCCCACATGGTCGGTCAGGCGGGGCGCGGAGGCGTACTCGGCCAGCAACACGTTGAGCCGGGCCGCACGTTCGGTGCGATCCGCGCACTCCACCACACCCCGCCAGCGGCCCAGGAAGGCCGTTACCGACGCCAGATCGCCGTCGGACACCGGCGTGGACAGCACCAAGCCCGCCGCCGCGCAGCGTCGCGCCAACTCCGCGGCGTTCGAACACGGATCGTTGAGCAGGTCGACGCCCAGCAGCACCGGCTCACGCCCGTAATGGTTGTAATGCACAATGCCATTACATCAGACTCGAACCATGAACAGCCACCCCGCACACACCTGGCAGATCGAGTCACGCCACCGGACCAGCGAGGGCGTCGTGGCCTACCAACGCTGCCGCTGCGGCGCGCGCAGGGTGGTCGTCGACCACCTGAGCGTCGCGTCCGAGATCCATCGCGACGAACCGGGCCTGGCCGCCGCCGGATAACTCGCACCATCATGACGAACGTCACGTTTGACCGCTACACTTTGGACCGCTGCCCAGATGTGGGGCAGATCTCGCCATCGCGTCAGCGCTCGACCGGAAAGACCCCTTGATGAAGCGTTCCACCGTCGTCGCCGTCCTCGCGGCCGTCACCGTGCTCGGCCCCGTCGCCGGGACCGCCGCGGCCTCGCCCGGCCTGCCCCTCACCGACTTCACGGCGGAGACCCCCATCGGCGACTTCGGCCTGCCGAGCGATCAGCCCGAATCCGGTTCGGCGCAGAGCGGCTCCACCACCGGCGTCGAAACCACCGGGTCCTCCGGTACCGGCTCGGCCGGCCTGCCCAACCTCGACCGCCTGCTGTTCGGCGGCCGCATTCTGTGCGGCGCCTTCGGTAGCGCGCTCGCGGTCGCGGGCGAGGCGATGATGGACTGCAGCGAACTCCCCACCCCGCTCTGAGTGGTCCACGGACACAACGAAGAGGCACCGGAAAATCCGGTGCCTCTTCGTTTTTCGTGCGTCGCGCGCCTACGGAGCGTCGGCGTTGCCCGCCTTCCATTCCGGCCACGGGATGTTCCAGTCACCCAGCCCGTCGACACCGGACAGGGTGCCGCCGACCGTGTTCTTGATGACAGTGATGTCACCGCGCTTGGCGTTCTCGTACACCCAGCGCGCGTTCGCCGGACTCAGGTTCAGGCAGCCGTGACTGGCATTGGAGTAGCCCTGCTGCCCCACCGACCACGGCGCCGAGTGGAAGAAGATGCCGCTGTAGGAGATTCGCGTCGCGTAGTCGACCGGCGTGCGGTACCCGTCGGACGAGTTCACCGCCACACCGTAGGTCGAGGAGTCCATGATGATCTTCTCGTGCCGGTCGCTGACGATGTAGATGCCGTTGTCGGTGGGGGTGCTGTCCTTACCCATCGAGGTGGGCATGGTCATGATCACCTGACCGTTCTTCTCCACCACCACCTGCTTGGTGTTGTCGTCGGCGGTGAAGACCACCGCGTCACCGATGGTGAAGAACGAATGGATGTTGTCCTGGCCGTACAGGCCCTTGCCAAGGTCCTTGCCGTAGACGTTCACATCGATGGTCACCTTGGTGCCCGGTGTCCAGTAATGCTCTGGGCGCCACCGCACTTCGCGATTGTTCACCCAGTAGAAGGCGCCCTCGACAGCGGGCTCGGTGGTGATCTTGATGGCCTCTTGGGCGGCACGGCGATCGGGGATGTTCTCGTCGAACTGGATCGCGACCGGCTGACCGATTCCGACCACTTCGCCCTCACCGGGCAGCAGGTACGGCTTGGTCTGGCTCTTCGGCGAGCTGGTGGTGAAGCTCAGCGTCGAGGAGTTCGCGCCACCGAGCCCGATGGCCGAGGCCGTGAGCTTGTAGGTCTTGCCGTAGCCGAGCACCTCGGCGGTCGACCAGGAGCGCCCGTCCGCGGCCAGCTGACCCGCCACCGCGGTGCCCTGCTGGTTGGTCAGCGTGACATCGGTGAACTTGCCGTCCTCGACCTGGAAGGCCATCGGCATGCCGGGCGAGACGCCGACCTGCCCGTCCTTGATGGTCGAGACGAGCTTCGGCTTGATGAGCTCGGCGAGGGGGTTGCGATCGATCGCCACCTCCACCCCGGTGCCCTCCGCGGCCGAGCAGGCCGACGCGCCGAGCGCGAACACCGCCAACAGCACCACTGGAACGATCGTCCGTAGCGACCGAGGTCGCCCCCGCTTCTTACCCATGTCAACCCCGTTTCCGTACCGACGCGATTACAGTGCGCCGCAGATCCCACCGACCCGAATCGCTAGAGCCATCCGTGTAGGCGGGGGGCGTTACGAACTCGACGTCTCGCCCATTCTGCCAGCTGGCCCGGCCGGTTCCAACGGGAAAGCCCCCGCGACACGACCAAGTCACAATCGTTAGATAGGTCCGGAGGTCGTCGGTGTTAACAACGCCAGATGTGCGGCATTGTTGCTGGTCAGCGCCCGATTTCACTTTCCGCCCCACGGCCTGCTAATGTTTGTTCCGCACCGGAGACGGGGCAAAGAACAAAGACATGCGCCATTAGCTCAATTGGCAGAGCAGCTGACTCTTAATCAGCGGGTTCGGGGTTCAAGTCCCTGATGGCGCACCACAACGAAGCCTCTGACCAGGTCCAACGGTCAGAGGCTTCGTTCGTTTCACCGCCAGGGATGGGCCGTCACCGTTCGGTGATCTCTCTCACGAGGGGGCAGAGGTCGCCGCTGGAGCGACGCGCTTGCTCTCGGCAGTGTCACGGTGCCATGCGGCAGCACTGACAGCGATACCGAGGACCGTGACAGCGGCGGCGACCAGGTACACGGCGCGCAGTCCGGCAGAGTCGATCACCTGCCCGCCGAACCAGCCCGCGAAGGCCGCGGCGAGCTGATACGCCGAGGCGTTGACCGCGATAGCGAGCGTCGGGGCCTGCCTCGCGGTGTTCAGGACACGGGCCTGCATTCCCGGGATCACCGAGAAGCCGAGTGCGCCCACCAGGAACACCATCACGCCGATGAGCACGATCTGGCCGCTCACCGCCCACATCAGCAGCAACGCACACGCCAGCAACGCGAGCAGACCGAGCTGCGCACGTTTCGGTGAGCGGTCGGACAGTCTGCCGCCGACGACGTTGCCCACCGTGGCGCCGAGGCCGTAGACGAGGAGCATCACCGCCACAGCGCTGGAGGCGAACGACGCGACATCGGTCAGCAACGGCGCGAAATAGACGAACACCATCAGCACACCCGCACTGCCGATCGCCGTGACGGCAATGGCCAGCGCAACGTCGCGATCGCGGAACACCCGCAATTCCGACCACGCCGACCCGCCGGCGTTCGCCACCTCCGGGACCGAGCGCAGAACGAGCACCAAGCCGAGAGCACATACCACCGCAATCGCGAAAAACGGTGTACGCCAATCGAACCGATTGCCCAGCAGCGTCCCGATCGGTGCACCCAGCACCATGGCGATGTTCATCCCGAAGACCAACTTCGAGACCGTGGACGCCTGCTTGTCCGGCGGCGAGGTCGAGGTCGCGATGACGATCGCGTTCGCGAAGAACGTGGAGGTGACCAGCGCGGTGACAACGCGAGCAACGAGGAGGAACTCATAGGAGGGCGCCAGCGCGGAGGCGACGTTGCCCGCTACCGCGATCAAGAGCAGCACGCTGATCAACGGTTTGCGCGAGTAACGCGCGGTGAGCGCGGTGACGACCGGTCCACCGAAGATCATTCCGACGGCATAAGCGGTCACCAGAAGCCCGGCCGCCGAAATAGAGACGCCTAGTTCAGCCGCGACGTCGGGAAGGATTCCCGCGATCACGAATTCACCGGTCGTAATACCGAAGACGCACAATACGAGTGCGGCAAGACTTTGTCGCATGATCCCTGTTTCTGGTAATCGATCGGTGGCGGCAGCGAAATAAACCTTGCCAGCCTGGGCGATGCCTCACAATGGTGTAACTATCAGGATCTCGCCGTCATCGATAGAGTGTGGGTTATGGATGGGACAGGCTCGAGCTTGCAGGGCGACGACCCCACACCCCACCAACTCCGCCTGCTGCTGGTTCTCGCCGAGGAGCTGCATTTCGGCCGGGCAGCGCGCCGCGTCTACCTGACCCAGCCCGCACTCAGCCAGCAAATCCGGGCACTGGAGCAACGATTGGGAGTTCGGCTCTTCGATCGAACCAGCAGACGGGTAGAACTCACTCCTATCGCGCTGGAATTGCTACCGCTGGCTCGTTCGATAGTGGATTCCTCGGAGCAGTTGAGAGAAATGGCGAATCACGCCTCGGCAGAGGCGAGAATATTGCGGATCGGGGTATGTGAGAGTTTTACGGCACTCGGCCCGACCCGCCAGATCATCGATGGAATATCGGCACGTTTTCCGGAACTGGGCCCTCGTGTGCAGGTGATCGACACGTTCACCGAGCAGTTGGCAGCGCTGGAGCGCGGTGACATTCATGCGGCGTTCGTCCATGTGCCTGTTCCGTCGCATCTGCACGTCGTGCCACTCGTGGTCGAGCGCCGGTTTGCCTGCCTGGCCGCTACGGATCCGCTGGCGCGACGAGAGTCGCTACGCCTGGCCGATCTCGCACACCATGCGGTCGTCACGATGGTGCCCGAGTCGTTCCCGGAGGGACGTGCGTATTGGACCGCCGACCCGCGGCCCGACGGCCGAGCGGTTCGCTATGCCACGACCACGGGCACGACGTTCGAGTCGATGCTCGCGACCGTCGCACTGACCGGCGCGGTCGCCTTCGTCCCTGCCTCTGCCGCGCAGTTGTACCCACGCCCCGACCTGCGCTTCGTGCCGGTCGACGCACTTGCCGACTGCACGTTCGGCATCGTATGGCGTTCGAGCGAGACGGACGAGCCCCGCATGGCCGGTCTGCGAGAGGTGGTAGCCACAGTCGCCGGGCAACGGTCACGACGTCGTTACCGGACTGCCATGGACAATCCAGCAGATTAGCGCTCAGGCCCCGATTCGAACCGCCTCGAGCTGCGCAAACCCCCGCAAAACCTGATTCGGGCAAAATTTTTCTGTGACGGCCGCCACGCAGATCAGAGTCGCAAACCTCCTGCATACATAACGATTCTGCAACTGCCCGGCAATGAACCAAGATCGGCAACGTTTGCCGTTCAGGTTTCGTTCACCTTGCGTTAACCCGTCGTGACCATTCTGTCATCAGGTCACAAACGGACCTGCGGTTTGGTTAGCCCGGAAGTATCCAACCTCCGATAGCACCGAACAGCGCGTGGTCTCCCCGCAGCCAGCTGTGGAGCACCGTGCGGCGCCAGCGATGAACTGCCATCGAGCGTTCGTCCCCCGACAGTGTCGCACCTTCCCATACAGACAGAAACAACGCATCGCCTGACCGGCGTGTACTCCCGTGCGCGCTGCGCGATCCATCGCGCCCTGATGCAGGGCCTGCGTCGCCAGACAGAGATGAAGGAACAGAAAAGCAATGCTCAACAAAGACAAGCTCAGCACCGTTATCGGCCGTCGCTCGCGCCGTGAGGCGTTCACCGTGGCAGTCGCCGCGGTCGGTCTGGTCGCCGTAGCAGCGTCCTCCGCCGTCTCGTTCGCCGACGACAGCGTTCCCGAGCGTGCCGCCATGGTCGTCGAGCAGGCGGAGAACATCCCCGCCGTCGGCGCCGCCCCCGCCATCCAGGCCATCCCGGCGCCCGCGCCGCAGGCCGCTCCCGCCCCGGCACCGGAGGCCGCCCCGGCTCCCGAGGCCGCCCCGGCCCCGATGCCCGAGGTGAAGTCCTACGAGGACAACCTGCACGGCTGGATCACCGAAGCGCTCGACATCATGGCCGCCAAGGGCATCCCCGGCAGCTACGAGGGCATCCACCGCAACATCATGCGCGAGTCGACCGGCAACCCCCAGGCGATCAACCTGTGGGACTCCAACGCCGCGATGGGCATCCCCTCCAAGGGCCTGCTCCAGGTGATCGACCCCACCTTCGCGACCTACCACGTCGAGGGCACCCCCTTCGACGTCTGGAACCCCGTGGCCAACATCGTCGCGGCCTGCAACTACGCGGCGCAGCGCTACGGCTCCATGGACAACGTCAACTCCGCTTACTGAGCAACCTGACGGGTGAACGCCCGCGCCCCGGTCATCGCCGACCGGAGCGCGGGCGTTCCGTCGTAGAATCGCCGTCGTGCCAGACAGCGCCGATCAGGCACCCGATCACGCGCATTCCGACGCGGCCACCGCCAGCCGCGTCGCCAAGGCCCGCCGCATGGCCGCCTACGTGTGGTCACGCGATATCCGCAGCGCCGAACTGCTCGCCCTGCCTGCGGCCACCCTGCGCAAGCTGGCCCGCGCCGCCGACACCAATCCGCCGAGCACCGGCGAGACCTGGCAGGTGGTCGCCGACCTCCTCGACCAGAAGGACGCCTGGGCGGCCCGCAACCCCGAGCACGCCGCCGCGGTGCGCACCCACGCCGACGAGAAGCTGCTGTGGGTCAAGCCCCCGGTGAAGCCGTGGGAGTCCTAGCGCCGCGCCTCAGGCGAGCAGCAGCCCGACGGCCAGCGCGAGCATGACCACGGCGATCAGCGAATCCAGGACACGCCACGCGCCCGGGCGCGCGAAGAGCGGACCGAGCCGGCGGGCACCGTAGCCGAGGGCGCCGAACCACAGGACGCTGGCGAGCATGGCCCCCGCGGCCAGGAACCAGCGGTCGGGCGTCGCGTAGGTGCTGGCGAAGGAACCGAGCAGGACCAGCGTGTCGAGATACACGTGCGGATTGAGCCAGGTCAGCGCCAGACAGGTGAGCACGGACGCACCGACGGCCACCGAGGCACCCGCCGCGTCGGCGATCAGGGTCGACGAACCGAGGGCACGCCGGGCCGCCAGCAGCGCGTAGCCGACCAGAAAGGCCGCCCCCGCGTACCGGGCGATGGTCAGCACCGCCGGAAACGACTCGACGACCGCCCCGAACCCGGCCACGCCCGCGCCGATCAACACGATGTCGGACACCGCGCACACCGCGATCACCGGCAACACGTGCTGCCCACGCACCCCCTGGCGCAGCACGAACGCGTTCTGCGCGCCGATGGCCACGATGAGCGAGAGCCCGAAGCCCAATCCGGAGAGGGCGGCCGACGCCGCCGATGATGCCGTCACAGCTCTCGACGTTAAGAGACCGTCAATTTTCAGTCCAGCTAATGATTCTTCACAACCATTAGAGTCACTTAAGTGGACTTCCAGCTGGACCAGTTGCGCGCCCTCAACGCCGTCCTCACCGAGGGCACGTTCGACGCGGCCGCCCGTCGGCTCAATCTCACCCCGTCGGCCATCAGCCAGCGGATCAAGGCATTGGAGGAATCGGCGGGACGCGTGCTGGTGCAACGCTCGAAACCGGTGCGCCCCACCGAATCCGGGCTCGCGGTGCTGCGACTGGCCCGGCAGGTGGAATTGCTCGCGGGCGACACCGTGCGCGAACTCGGCGATGCCGACCGCCCCGCCGACCGGCCGATTCGCATCCCGATCGCCGTCAACGCCGACTCCCTCGAATCGTGGGTGATGCCCGCGCTCGCGAGCGTGCCCGCCGGGATCACCTTCGACCTGCACCGCGAAGACGAGGAACACACCACCCGGTTGCTGCGCGACGGCACGGTGACCGCCGCGATCACCGCCACCGCCACACCGGTGCAGGGCTGCACGGTGACCCCGCTGGGCGCCATGCGCTATCGCCCCACGGCGACACCGCGGTTCGTCCGCACCTGGTTCCCCGACGGCCCGACCTCCGCCGCGTATGCCCACGCGCCCGTCGTGCACTTCGATCGCAAAGACGATCTCCAGTTCCGCCAGCTACGCCGGCGCACCCGGCGCCAGGTCGATCCGCCGGGTCATTACGTGCCCTCGTCGAGCGCGTTCGCCGACGCGGTGCGGCTCGGCCTCGGCTGGGGCATGCTGCCCGACCTGCAAACCGGGAAAGACCGCACCGCAGGCACTTTGGTCAACATCGACGGTGATTCCCACATCGATGTCCCGCTGTACTGGCAGCAGTGGAAGCTGCACTCCCCCGCCCTCGCCGCCGTCGCCACCGCGATCGCCGCGGCCGCCGCGTCAGCGCTGGCGACGAACTGACCGGCTCACGCGTCGTCGAGATCCGGGACCAGGCTCAGTCCCCACTGATTGGCGCAGTTGGTACACACCCACGTTCCGTTCATCTCCCGATAGGTGAACTTGTCGTCACAGGCGGGGCAGTTCGGCGAATCAGTCATCGAAGATCCTTGTGAGTGGTGAATCAGCGAGCAGCGGAAAGGAATTCGATCAGGATGCGGTTGACCTCATCGGGCCGCTCCAGATACCCGTAGTGCCCACACCGTTCGATCTCGGCATAGGTGGCCGTCGGGATCGCTTCGGCGACCTCCCGGCAGAACCGCGGCGGCACCATCTGATCATCGGCGAACCCCACCACCAAGCTGGGCACCGAGATCCCCCGATAGGCCTGCCGCCGGTCCTGCGACCGATCCATTCCCGCTTGCGCCCGGGTGCCGGGAGTTCCCTTCCCCGAGGTGAATTCGAAGATATCGAGCCACTCCTGCGCCTTGGCCGGATCGGCCAGGGTGTGTGGCGACAGATTGATCATCGCCTTGACTGCGGCCGCGTATTCCGGCGGCAGCTGAATCCCCTTGTCGAACAACGCCTGCTCGCCCTTGCTGAGGGTGCTCGTCACCGGATGCGGACGCGCGGTGGCGGCGAACATGACCGCCCGGCGCAGCAACTCCGGCCGAGCCAGCGCGAGTTCGGCGACGATCCGCGACCCCATCGAGGTGCCGACCACATGCGCCGGAGCCCCGAGGTGCTCGATCAGCGCGGCGGTATCACCGACCAGCTGCGCCATGGTGATCCCCGCAGCGGACTCCGATGACGGCGCGATCCCCCGATTGTCGACAGTGGCGACGGTGAACCCCGCCTTGACCAGGGCAGGCACCTGATAGGTGCGCCAGACACGTCCAGGACTCCCGCTACCCATCACGAGCAGGACAAGCGGTCCCGAACCGGTGACGTCGTAGCTGAGCTGGATGCCGTTGAGCGAGGCGATGGGCATATCTCAACGTACCGCCACGCAACCGCCTCAGTTCACCGCGGCGAAGTAGGCGGTGCGAACGGCGACAGTCGCGGGAGCGGGGAAGTCGGGTGCGCCGGATCCGAGTGGCCCGATCTTCACCAGCCAGGTGCTGGTCGAGGTGTCGATGGCGGTGCGGGCGGTGGACGGCTGGAGGACGACGTCGTTGCCGCCGTCGCAGGAGTAGGCGCCGACCAGGCCGTCGGAGCGACCGCCCCAGGCGCCGCCGACGCGGATGCGGCAGTGGCGGCCGTCGGCGAGTTCGAGTGCCCACGGCTCGGGCGACGCGGTTTCGCCGATATCGGCGACCGGTGGGTCGACGGTATACCGGCGCAGTCCGCGCTGCCACGGATCGTTCGCGCACAGCAGGGATGCCTTGTCGGGAGCCGCCCAGCACACATTGGCCGAGTCGGCGGACGCACCGCATTCGTAGATGCCCGCGGTGGTGGCCGAGCGGCTCGGCGACATGTGGGAGCAGTCGAGGACGCCGACCGGCGTGGGGTCGGCCGAGGTGAAACCGTTGACCGGCTGACCCGCGGCGTCGACGGCGACCAGCGAGACGACATCGGTCGCGACCGGTGGCCGGGGCGCGGTGGTGCCGGGGAGGCTGCTCGGTGCGCCCTGACCGGTCGGGCGAGGGCCCGGCGTCGTCGGGTCGACGGTGATCGCCGGCGGCTGAACCGGCGCGGTCGTCGGACCGCCCGCGCCGGGCAGTTCGGTGGCGGGCACACCCGAACCCCACGAGCCACCTCGGGCGGTCGTCGTCGCCGGTTGCGCGGTGCCGTCTTCGGTCGAGCATCCCGCGACCGACAACGCACACAGCATGCCCATTGACACGATGAATCCGGCTGCCTTCATGCCACCACCCCTGCGTGCGAAGTTCGAGCCCTGTCTACTGCGCATCGGGTCGGTGGCCTGAATCGTTAACCGGCCGAATCGCTTCGGGCCTCACTCGCCGCGATCACCTTGCCCGCCAGCGAGCGGATCGCCGTGCTTTCCGCGTCGGTCATCCGGTCGACGAACAGCTCCCGCACCAATTCGACATGCTCGGGCGCGGCCTCGCGCAACACCGTGCGTCCGGCCTCTGTCAGCGACACGACGATTCCGCGCGCGTCGTCCTCGGCCTGC
The DNA here is from genome assembly GCF_042668615.1 of Nocardia sp. NPDC057272. NCBI lineage: Bacteria > Bacillati > Actinomycetota > Actinomycetes > Mycobacteriales > Nocardiaceae > Nocardia > Nocardia sp. NPDC057272. The sequence goes on from NZ_JBHUYK010000017.1 coordinate 92,540, forward strand.
ACTCGATCGACGAGTCCCCGAGCGGCCATCCGGGCCACATGCTTGGACAACCGGGACTTGTCCCAGCAGACCTGGGCGGCCAGCTCCTTGGCCCGCAGGCATCCGTCGGTCGCCGCCGACAGCGGGACCAGCAGCTCGTAGTCGGCCATCGACAGTCCGTATTCGCCCAGGCCCGCGGCCAGGACGGCGTCGAGTCGCTGACGCATGAGGATGTAGGACTGCCATGTCTGCTGCTCTTCTTCGGACAACCATCTGGGCACGGGAATGATTCTAGGACTCGGTTGGTTGACATGGAAACCAACTGCCTGTCGAAGCTCCCAGGAGGCACCCCATGCCAGCTATCACCGTCGACGACATCATGGTGCTGCCCCGGCTGCCCCGTCCCGATGTCACCGAGACCCAGCGACCGGTCCGCCAGATCGTCACCGCCGCGCGCCAGCAGGAGGGCGCCGGATTCGAGGTGACCCGGCCGTTCCCCAGCGTCGACCTGCGCTCGGCCGACCCGTTCATCCTGCTCGACCAGATGGGCCCGGTCGCCTACGAGCCGTATGCGGCCAAGGGCGCGCCGTGGCACCCGCACCGTGGCTTCGAAACCGTCACCTACATGCTCGACGGCACCATGGTCCACCACGATTCCCAAGGTGGCGGCGGCGTCATCGGCGAGGGCGACACACAGTGGATGACCGCGGGCTCCGGCATGCTGCACGACGAACTGCCCGAGGAGAAGCTCGTCATCTCCGGCGGCACGTTCCACGGAATCCAGCTGTGGGTGAACCTGCCGCGGGCGAACAAATTCGCCACCCCGCGCTACCAGGACCTGCGAGCGAGCGAACTGACCCTGGTGAGCTCGCACGACGGCGGCGCGCTCGTGCGCGTCATCGCGGGTGAGTTCGCCGGTTTCTCCGGCCCCGGTTCCACCTACACCCCGATCGCCTACGCGCACGCCTCGCTCGTCCCCGGCGCCCAGCTGGAGACGCCGTGGCCGAAGGACTTCACCGCGATGGCCTATGTGCTGTCGGGCAGCGGCACGGTCGGCGTCGATCGCAGGCCGATCAACGCCGGGCAGCTGGTGGTCTTCGGCAAGGGCGACGCCCTCACCCTGACCGCCGATCTCACCCAGCACAGCACCACCGGTGACCTCGAGGTCCTGCTACTCGGCGGAACTCCGTTGCGCGAACCGGTGATTCAATACGGGCCGTTCGTGATGAACACTCGGGAGGAAATCATCGAGGCGATGGAGGATTTCAACGCGGGTCGCATGGGCACCATCCCGGCCGAACACCTGACCGGGCGCAGACTGGGTGAATAACCGACCGAGACTCCCGGCGAATCCTCGGGTCGCGTGCGGTTGACAATCGGTCGCCCCGTCACAAAGGTGGACGGGGCTACCGGCCACATCGTGGCCGTGACCACACCCGAACCGCAGCAGACATAGAGGAATTCATGAACGTTCGTCGGCTCACCGTCAGCCTTGCCGCCGTAGGGCTCGCCCTGATCGCCGCTCCCGTCTCCCACGCCGACCCGGTATCGGGCTCGGCGGGCACCGGTTCGTCCAGCTTCGACTCCATCCTCGGCGCGACCGGCTCGGCCAACCTGGTCCAGTCCGGCTCGGCCGGTGGCGCGTTCCGCAGCTGCGACGACGCGATGGCCGCAGGACGCGCGCCGCTGTTCCGTGGCGAGCCGGGCTACTCGCCGCACCTCGATCCCGATGGCGACGGCCTGGCCTGCCCCACGCAGTAAAGACAGAAAAAACACCCGATGTGACTCGTTGGCACATCGGGTGTTTTTTGTTGTCCGGCCGGCTGATTCAGCGGCGGAAGATCTTGATCAGAACCAGGCCGGCCACGAGGGCGCCCGCTCCGATCAGCGTGTATTTGACCTTCGGCTCGTTCAACTTGGCGACCACCATCGTCTTGGTGTCTTCCGCGATCCGTTGCGGATCCGCGCGCACCGCCAGTTCGTCGAGCGTGGTCGCCAACCGGGTACGCGCGATCTCGATCTCGCGTTCGATCCGGTCGGTGTCGTCCTTGGCCACCGTCACCTCCAGGTATATGTCTGCTGCTCGTCACCGAGTCTATCCATGCGCCTCGCGGACCCGGTCGGTTACCGTGCGGTGGTGACCGACAACCATCGCCTCTCCCCCGGAGACACCGCCCCCGAATTCACGCTGCCCGACGCCGACGGCAAGGACGTGTCGCTGTCGGATTACCGCGGCCGCAAGGTGATCGTCTACTTCTACCCCGCCGCCAGCACCCCCGGCTGCACCAAGCAGGCCTGCGACTTCCGCGACAATCTGGCCGAGCTGGGCGGCGCGGGCCTCGAGGTGCTCGGCATCTCTCCCGACAAGCCCGCCAAGCTGGCCAAGTTCCGCGACAACGAGGGCCTGACCTTTCCGCTGCTCTCGGACCCCGAGCGCGAGGTGCTCAAAGAATGGGGCGCCTTCGGCGAGAAGATGATGTACGGCAAGACCGTGACGGGCGTGATCCGCTCGACGTTCGTGGTCGACGAGTTGGGCAAGATCGAGGTGGCCCAGTACAACGTCCGCGCCACCGGGCACGTCGCGAAGTTGCGCCGCGACCTGTCGGTCTAGTCGCCGAAAGTGGCGATGAAGACCTCGTAACCGTCGAGCAACCGGGCGAGGCCGAACTCGAAGTCGGCCCTCTCCCAGTCGATATCGTCATCGTCGAACGCGGCGTTGGAGAGGGCGGCTGACACCGAGGGGAAGCGCTGCGGGTCGAGCACCCTGGCCATCACCGAGGCGAAGTCGCCGCCCTCTTCCTCCTGGAGATCCCGGAGGAACCGCCGTTTACCCACCACGAACATCGACACGTTCATCACCAGCTGGAGCTTGATCGGCTCCGGCACGGCCGCCTCGGCGAGAACCTGCAACGCCGTTTCGAGCCAGGCCATGTTGTTCGGCCCCATTGGCGGCCGGCTCAGCGGGATGTCCAACCACCACAGATGACGGCCGAGCCGCTCGAACTCGGCCAGCGCCCACTGCTCGAGACCCACCCGCCACGGCGTTCCTGCGGCGATCTCGGGCGGGGCCCCCACCACGCGATCCATCAGCAGGTCGACCAGCGTGTTCTTGCTGTCGACGTACCGGTACAGCGACATCGCGGTGAAGCCGAGCTGCTTGGCGACCCGATTCATCGACAGCGCCGCGAAACCCTCCGCATCGGCCACTTCGGTCGCGGCGTCGAGGATCTGATCGAGGGTGAGCCCGCGCTTGGGCCCCCTGCCGCCGGGTTGCTCGCGCCCCCACATCAGCTCGACCGCTTTCGGTAGCGCCATGTCGCCGGACGTCGTCATCTGCCTCCTCTGCTCGTCTCGACTCTAACCCGCGCGCTCTTGCGCTCAAGAACTGTTTAGCCTATAAACTGTGTTTATTACATAAACAGTTTCTCGATCGGAGAGAACTCATGACATCCCCACCACCGCCCGCCCTCTCGATCCGTCGGCTGCACAAGACCTACGGCTCCCACGTCGTCCTGGACGACCTCGACCTGGACATCACCGCGGGCACCGTCTTCGCCCTGCTCGGACCCAACGGTGCGGGCAAGACCACGCTGGTCCGCATCCTGGCCACGCTCAGCAGGCCCGATCGCGGCGACATCAGGCTCTTCGAACACGACCTGGCGCAAGCCCCCGATACGATCCGGCGCCTGATCGGCGTCACCGGTCAGTACGCCGCCGTCGACGGGGTCCTCACCGGCGCCGAGAACCTGCGCCTCACCGGCAGACTGCTGCACCTCGGCAAGGACGAGACCCGACGCCGTGGGGACGCACTGCTGGAACGGTTCGACCTCGTCGACGCCGCCGACAAGCCGGTCGCCTCCTACTCGGGTGGCATGCGGCGCAGGCTCGACCTCGCGATGAGCCTGATGGGCGAGCCACGCATGGTCTTCCTCGACGAACCCACCACCGGCCTCGACCCGCGGAGCCGACGCGACCTGTGGTCCGCCATCAGGGAATTGGCGGCCGAGGGGACAACCATCCTGCTCACCACCCAGTACCTGGAGGAGGCCGATCAGCTCGCCGACCGGATCGCCGTACTCGACCACGGCCGGATCGTCGCCGACGGCACCCCGGCCGAACTCAAACGCCTCGTGCCGGGCGGGCACATCCTGTTCCGCTTCGCCGATCGCGGGCTGCTGACCGCCGCGACCAACGCACTCGACACCGCGGCCGGTGCCCACCCCGATCCCGAACAGCTGACCCTGCAGGTGCCCTCGGACGGCAGCGCCGACGAGATCAAGCGGCTACTCGACCGTTTCGCCGAACTCGACATCGCGATCGAGCAGCTCACTGTCCACACCCCCGACCTCGACGACGTGTTCTTCGCGTTGACCGGTCAGCCCGGACGAACCGAGGTCGCGGCATGAACGCCACGCGCACACTGCAGGATTCGGCCACCATGCTGGACCGCAATATCCGCCACACCCTGCGCAGCCCCGACACCATGATCATGACGGTCGTGCTGCCGGTGATGATCCTGCTGATGTTCGTGTTTGTCTTCGGTGGCGCCATGGACGTGGGTCCCGGCGCCTACATCGACTACGTGGTCCCCGGAATCATCCTGCTGTGTGCGAGCTTCGGGGCGTCCACCACGGCGCTCGCACTGTCCACCGACGTCGCCGAGGGCATCATCGACCGGTTCCGCACCATGGCCATCGCCCGATCGGCGGTGCTCACCGGGCACGTCGCCGAGAGCGTGATCCGCAATCTGATCACCTCCGCGATCGTGATCGTCGTGGCGGTGGTGCTCGGTTTCCGCCCGACCACCGATCCACTGCGCTGGCTGGGCGCTTTCGGCGTGCTGGCGATGTTCGTGTTCGCGCTGTCGTGGTTGGCGGCCGCCTTGGGCCTGCTCGCCCCGAACCCGGAGGCGGCCAACGGCTTCACCTTCGTGTTCATGTTCCTGCCCTATGTGAGTTCGGCGTTCGTGCCGACCTCTTCGATGCCGACGTGGCTGCACTGGTACGCCGAGAATCAGCCGGTGACCCCGGTGATCGAGACGCTGCGCGGGTTGTTGATGGGCGCACCGATCGGCGACAGCTGGGTGCTCGCGGTGCTGTGGTGTGCCGGTATCGGGCTCGTCGGGTACATCGCGGCGGGGGCGCTGTTCCGTCGACAGACCAACGTCTGAGCACACCGAAGGGGCAGCGCGTACGCTGCCCCTTCGGTGTGGAGCCGATCAGTCGGCGGACGCCGTGTGCGGACCGTCGGGCACGGGCGCCTGCGCGGGCTGCATCCCGAGCGGGATGCCGGTGCCGGGCAGGGTCGGTGCGGCGGCGGGAATCTGCGGAACCACGGGAACGGCGGGTTCGAGCGGAAGCGGGTCTTCCTGTGGCGCGTCCCCGTACAGCTGGGTCGGGTAGTCGAGCGGGAACTCGCCCGGGTTCACCAATTGCGGATTCGGCGACACGGTTTCGTACGGCGAAGTGGGCGATTCTTCCGCCGGGCTCACCTGCAACCCGCTACCGGAACCCACACCGCCGCTCGACCCGGACTCCACCGAGGCGGCTTCGTGTGTCTGGGGGGCTTGCGGAATGACCGGCGCCGACGCGGCACCGGGCTCCGACGACACGGCCGTGTTGTCGACCGCGGGCGGCCCGCTGTTGATCACCGCGTACGAACCACCCGCGACGAGCCCGCCCGCGAGCACACTCGCCGCAGCGGCGACCATCGCCGTCCCCCGCTTGGACCGCGACCCGGTGGAGATCGGCACCACGACCGTATCGCCGAGCGCCACCAGCGCGGCACCGGCGGCGGGCGCGAACGGCGCCAACCGGCACGGCAGCACCGGCACCCCGAATCCGGCGACCGCGTCGCGCACCGCGGGTGCGTCCGACGACGAGCCGACCAGCACCACCGCGGCCGGCTTCACCGACGCCGCCTCGAACTGATCCCACGCCGCCGACACACCGGCGCGCAATGCGTCGGGTGTGGGTGCGCCGGTCTGCGAGTAGGCGGCGAGCACACGGTGACGACCCTGGTCGATCAGTGTCATCGCCTGGTAGCCGGGCACCGCCTCGTAGACGAGCAGATTGTCGAACTCGTCGAGCCAGGTCATCGCGCCCGCGACGAACAGATGCGACGATTTCGCCGAAACCAGCGAGGCTGTGCGCCATTCCGTCTCCGCCAGGCGGGTCACGATCGCGCGCCGTTCGACGGCGTCGCGGTAACTCACTGCCACCCCGGCGATCTCGTGCTCGTCATCGAGCTCGGCCGCGATCGCGTCGAGGGCGGTGTGTACCGCTGCCGCCACTTCGGCCTTACCGTCTCCCTTGGCACGGACGGTGCGCCGCAGCAGCATCCGATCCGTGAGAGTGACGCCCGATTCGGCGAACGCCACCGCGTGCACGGCTCCCCGTTCGGTGCTGACGCCGAGGGTTACCACAGATCCTGCTGCCACAAGTCTTGCCTTCCCCTGTGCGAAACGGTGCGGGACGGGACCACGCAGGGTCCGTCACTTCGCGGTAGGTCTGGTGCGGCGTGAGCTGGCTAGCCGCGAATAAGCGTGCAGATAGACGCACACTTATCTGATGATTCGTCACCGGTCAGGGCATGGATGGGTCGGGATTTCGGCCAGTTGTTGACACGCTGTCGGTAGAGGCGTGTCGCGGATCTGTGTATACCGCTAGCCTGGATGGGTGGAAGTACACGCGCAGGCCCGGTCACCGCAGAGCCGTCCGGACCCTGCGCTGGAATTGCAGGACGACCCCCAGGAGTTGATGCCGCGCAAGCGGCCGACGCAGGAGCGCAGCAAGCGCAAATTCGACGCGCTGCTGGCGTCCTCGCGCGAGTTGCTGGTCGAAGTGGGTTTCGAGTCGTTCACCTGTGAAGAGGTCGCCCAGCGCGCCGAGGTGCCCATCGGCACGCTGTATCAGTTCTTCGCCAACAAGTACGTGATCGTCTGTGAACTCAATCGGCAAGACCTGGTTGCGGTTTCCCGCGAGCTGGCCGACTTCCACGGTGAAGTGCCCTCGCTGGACTGGTTGCGGCACATGAACCAGTTCGTCGACCACATGGCGAATCTGTGGACCACCGACCCGTCACGGCGCGAAGTGTGGCTGGCGATGCAGTCGACCCCGTCCACACGGGCGACAGGCGCGCTGCACGAAAAGGAATTCGCCGCGGTCGTCTCGCAGATGCTGCGGCCGCTGACACCGCGCACCCCACGCGCCCGGCGCACGATGATGGCCGAAGTGCTGGTGCACGTCGTGTATTCGATGCTGAATTTCTCGGTGCAGGAAAATCAGTCGAATACCGACGCCGTCGCCGAACTCAAGCGCCTCATGGTGGCGTATCTGCTGGTGGCGGAAAAAGAATCGCGAACCGCCGACGAAGAGTAGCGGTTCGCGATTTCTAGCCCCGGCCGTCGATCAGATCGGCCAGTTCGCCCGGATCCTCCAGCACCACCATCGCCGCGGCGGTATCACCGTCGTGGGTCAGGGAGAGGTGCACCCGGACGCGGGGCAGGAACTCCGCGGCGAGACCGTGGAGTTTGATGCTGGGCCTGCCCCACGCGTCGTTGACGACTTCGATGAGCGGATACGGGTTGTCGCCGATCTGCGGACTGCGGGCGAAACGAGACGATGCCCAGGCTTTGAGCACCGCCTCCTTCGCGGCCCAGCGTGCGGCGAAGCTGCGGGCCGGGTCGGTCTGCTTGCTCTGGCAGTAGCGACGCTCACCAGCGGTGAATGTCTCCCTGAGCATGGTCGACCCGGGCCGTTGCAGCTGTTCGGCGAACTCGGAGATGGTCACCAAGTCCAAGCCGATACCGAGAATCGTCACGAAGCGGCAGCCTACGACGCTTCGGTCGGCTGCGGGGTGATTTGCCCGGTGCCGCAACCCCATCCGCTCGCGCTGTAGACGCCGTCGCTGTCCAGCCGCGCCTGCGGCGAGAGCAGCATGTCGGCCTCGAGCTGACGGATCTGTTTGGCCGGCGTGCCGTCGGCGCCCAGTCGGCGATCGACCGGCTTCTCGTACAGTGCCGACCCGCCGCACATGGCCTCGGCGAACCGCTGCCTGCCCGCGAGCTGACGCGTCTGCGCCCGCTCCTGGTACTCCGCCCGCGCGGCCGGTTCGATCGCGGCCAGGAACGCCTGCGGATGCACCACCGCGAGCAGGCCGGACACGTGACCGAAGCCGAGCGAGGTCACCAGACCCGCCTTCAGCGCGAACTTCTCGCCGAAGCGCAGCGGCTCACGCGCCCACACCAGGTGCGGGTAGCCCGCCATCTTCTCGTCGACGCAGTCCAGGCTCCGGTTCGGCGGCACCACACCGTTTTCCAGCACCTGGCACAGGCCGATGAGCTGGAACGCCGCCGCGCCACCCTTGGCGTGCCCGGTGAGGCTCTTCTGCGAGACCACGAACAGCGGTGCGCCCTCGGTGCGACCCAGCGCGCCCGCCAGCCGCTCGTGCAGCTCCGACTCGTTGGGGTCGTTGGCCGCGGTGGAGGTGTCGTGCTTGGAGATCACCGCGATGTCGTCGGGGGTCACGCCGAGCTTGCGCAGTTCGGCCGCCAGTCGCGACTCGCTGCCGCCGCGCCCCGCACCCAATGCGCCCAGACCCGGCGCCGGGATGGAGGTGTGCACGCCGTCGGCGAAGGACTGGGCGAAGGCGACGACGCCGAGCACCGGCAGACCCATCTCCACGGCCACGTCACCACGGGCCAGCAGCACGGTGCCGCCACCCTGCGATTCGACGAACCCGCCGCGGCGACGATCGTTGGCGCGGGAGAAGTAGCGGTCGCTGATTCCCTTGGCGCGCATGCTCGCCGAGTCGGCGGTGGCCGACATGTCACCGAAGCCGACGATGCCTTCGATACCCAGATCGTCGAAGCCACCGGCGACCACGACCTCGGCCTTGCCGAGCCGGATCTTGTCGACGCCTTCCTCGACCGAGACCGCCGCCGTGGCGCAGGCCGCGACCGGGTGCACCATGGCGCCGTAGCTGCCGACGTAGGACTGCACCACGTGCGCCAGTGCGACGTTGGGCAGCGCTTCTTGCAGGATGTCGTTCGGGCGTGGTTCGCCGAGCAGGTTGTCGACGTAGAGCGAGCGCATCGAGGACATGCCGCCCATGCCGGTGCCCTGGGTGTTGGCCACCAGGCTCGGGTGCACCCAGCTCATCAGCTCGTCGGGGCTGAAGCCCGCGCCGACGAACGCGTCGACGGTGCAGACGATGTTCCACAGCGCGACCCGGTCGATCGAGGCGGCCATGTCGGCCGAGACGCCCCAGATGGTGGGATCCCAGCCGGTCGGGATCTGACCGCCGACCACGCGCGACAGCTTCGCCTTGCGCGGCACCCGGATCTCGGTGCCCGCCTGACGGGTCACGGTCCAGTCGCTGGAATCGGCGACCGGCGCGATGACGGTGTGCTCGGGATCGGCGGTGTGGAAGGCGCGTGCCTCCGCCTCGCCGGCGACGGTGAACGACAGGTCCTGATCGAGGAACACCGAGGTGAGCAGCGGGGCCGCGTTGTCGAGCATGGCGCCGTCGTCTTCGTAGCGGCGCACACCGCAGCGTTCGACCACGGTGTCGTGGTAGCGCTCCGCGACCTCCGATTCCGGCACGAAGTCACCGGATTCGGTGTCGTACCAGCCGGGCTTGGGTTCGTTCTCCCAGCGGATCAGACCGGTGGTCCAGGCCAGCTCGAGTACACCGGCGGCCGACAGTTCGTCTTCGACCTCCATCTCGAAGCGGGTGCGCGAGGAGCCGTAGGGCCCGAGCTCACCGGCGCCGACGATCACGACCATATCGCTCAGCTCCGCGGTGACCGGGGCCCACTCCGGCACCGGCAGTGCCGAACTCAGGGTCGGCGGGGCGGGCAGAGCGGCGATCGTCGCGGCGGTGGCGGCTTCTTCGATCTTCTCGGCCGCGGCCTCCTGCGCCTGCTTGGCGAGCGCGGGCAGGTCGAGCTTGGCACGCGCCAGACCACCGGTGAGGTCGATCTGCTGCGGGCCGGTGATCGTCACCTGACGTGCGCGCGAGGTGCACCACTTGAGCAGTTCGTCGGCCATCTCGTCGGTCGACCAGGTGTGCACGCCCGCCTTCTCGACGGCCTCGACCATCGGGTCGTTGTGGCCCATCAGCCCGGTGCCGCGCACCCAGCCGATCAGCGCGTGCACCAGGGTGACGCGTTCGGCCCAGGACTTCTCGGCCTTCCACTTCAAGACCACCGCGTCGAGGGCGGCCTTGGACTCGCCGTACGCGCCGTCGCCACCGAAGAGGCCACGGTTGGGCGAACCCGGCAGCACCACATGCAGTTTCGCGTCGACGTCGTGGTCGGCGCCGAGGGCGGACAGGCCGCCGATCAGCCGTTCCACCGACCACAGCAGCACGCGCATTTCCATTTCGGCGCGGGCGCCCGCGTCGGCGAGGTCTCCGGCGACACGCGGCGCCGCGAACGGCAGCAGCATCGTCGGGGTCATCGCGTCCTTGACCTTGATCTTGGCGCCGCCCGCGTTGTCGACCTGTTCGGTGCCGACCCATTCGATCAGTGCGTCGAGGTCCTGGTAGGAGGCCATGTTGGCCGGGACCACCCACAGCGCCGCGCCGTGGCGGGCGTTGTCGCGGTAGAGCGAGCGGTAGAACCGCAGCCGCTCGTCGTTGAGACCCGACGTGGTGACCACCACGGTCGCGCCGCCGGACAGGAGCTTGCCGGTGACCGCTGCCGCGATAGAGCCCTTGCTGGCGCCGGTGATCACGGCGAGGTCGTCGGACCACAGACCGGGCTCGGTGGTGTCGAGCGCGGCCTTCGCGATCTGCGCGTACACCCCGGCCAGCACCGAACGGGCCTCGTGCATGGCCCGCTGCCGCCACCAGTTCGCCTGGGCGGCCACGGCTTCACCCGCGCCGGCGAATCCGTCGATCGACTGTTCCGCGGTGGCGGCGTCGTCGCCGAGCCACATCTTCGCGAGATCCTCGCGGGCGGTGGCCCACCGGTCGTCGATGAGAACGGCCTTGCGGGCGTCGAACGCGGGGGCGACCAGACGCGGCCAGTCCGAACCCAATTCGGCCGAGACGAGGTCCGCGAGGGTGTCGGGAGTCGCCTCGGGAGCACTGATCTTCTCGCTGAGGCCGAGTTGTTCGAGCACCACCCGCGCCGCGGTGGCGAGCACGCCGTCGCGTCCGGTGATCTGCTCGGTGAACTCGCCCAGCGCCGCCGCGTCGACGGTGCCGCCTGCCGCGCCACCCGCCGAGGGCATCGAGACCGAGACACCGCGCCGTGCTGCCACTGCCTGCACGGCCGCGTCGATGGCGGCGTCGACCGAGGCGGCATCGCTGAGCACACCACCGGCGAGACCGCCGAGGTCACCACCGCGCACGCTGGCGCCTTCGCGGGTGCCGAGCGAGACCTCCGCGGTGACGTGGCTCGCCCAGCCGTCGCCGAGTTCCCAGACCTTCTTGACCCGGTCGGCGATGGCGGCGGGCCGCTTGCCCGACGGGCCGAAGACCTTGCGCAGGTGGTCGCCGATGGAGTCGGTGAGCACGCTGCCGAAGGGCTTGTAGGTGCGGGCCAGGCGTTCGACCGTGGCCGCCAGCGCGCCCATGTCGGCGTCGGCGGCACCGTCGATGGCACCGAGGGACAGTTCGGCGCCGAGGTCGACGAGCAGCTGGTTGCGGCGCGAGGAGACGCCGTCGCAGAGCCCTTCGATGGTGTCGACCGGGCCGATCTGGTCCATCCGCAGCTTCGTCCACAGCGCGATGAGCACACGGGTGGCGTCGGCGGCGCTGAAGGCGATGTCGTCGGGTCGCGGGCCGCCGGTTGCCACCGGAGCGGCGGCGGCGACGGGTGCCGCCGCGGCCGGCGCGGCCGCGGCTTCGACCGGGGTCTCGTCGATGTCGTCGACCGGGGCCGGATCGGTATCGGTGGAGTAGACGACCGCCGCGTCACGTTCCACGTTGACGACCTCCACGGTCGCCCCGCCGAACGCGGGCAGCTTCAGCGTCTGCGAGGCCAGGTTCGCCACCGTCGGGGTGGCGCCGAGCCCGATTTCGACGAAGCGCTCGACGCCGAGACCGCCGTGCGCGGTGTCAGTGAACAGCAGATCCTGGGTCTCGATCCAGCGCACCGGGCTGGCGAACTGCCAGGCCAGCAGCTCGATCAGCACTACGCGGCACAGCTCGGCATCGCGCGTGGCCCAGCTGTCGAAGTCGGCCAGCACGGCAACAAGCGGCTCCGAGGGCACGAGTTCGGCGATCTCGGCGAGGAACGCGCGGTCCAGGGAGAACGGGCGGGGCACCAGGTTCGGGATGTAGCGTCCGACCAGGACTTCCGGGTGCACCTCGGCGGGCAGCAGTTGTTCGAGCTTGTGCCGGAACTCCGGCACACCGTCGCGCAGCACCGAGGAGTGGAACGGCACGTCGATGCCGGGCACCAGGATGAAGGCCCGCTTGCCACCGTATTCGGCACGGCGGCGATCGATTTCGGTCTCGAGCGCTTCGAGCCCGGCGACCGTGCCCGCGATGGCGTACTGGGAGCCGCGCAGGTTCAGGTTCACCACCTCGAGGAACTCGCCGGTCTGCGCGCCGATGCCGTTGACGAAGTCGATCACCTCGGCGTCGGGCAGCCCGATCTGCGACGGACGGATGGCGGCCATCCGATAGTCGCTGCGGCCCTGCGCGTCACGCGGTACGAGCTCGTGCATGGCCGAGCCACGCTGGAACACCACCTCGAGCACGGCCTCCAGGGGCAGCACACCGGCGACGGCGGCGAGGGCGTTGTACTCGCCGACCGAGTGGCCGGCCAGCATCGCGCCTTCGACGAACGCACCCGCTTCCCGCAACTCGGCGACCTGGGCGACACCGAGGGTGGCCATGGCGACCTGGGTGAACTGGGTCAGGTGCAGCACGCCGTCCGGGTGCCGGTGTTCGACACCGCGCGCCTTGAGATAGGTCGGGTTGTCGCGCACCACCGCCAGGATCGAGAAACCGAGGGCGTCACGGGTGTGCGCGTCGGCACGCTCCCACACCCGCTTGGCCGCCTTCGAGCGGGTCAGCGCGTCCAGGCCCATCCCCTTGCGCTGGATGCCCTGGCCCGGGAAGGCGTACACGGTCTTCGGGGCGGCGGTGCGCCCGGTCGCGGTCATGACCAGGTCACCGTCGACGCGGCAGGAGACCTCGACGATCTCGGCGCCCGCGTCCACCGCGATCCGCTCCACCCGCACGTCCACGGTCGCGCCGGGGCGCACCATGCCGAGGAACCGGGTGGTCCATGCCGTGAGAGTGCGTGCGGGAACGGAGCTTTCGGGATCCACGGCGACCACCGCGTGCTGGGCGGCGGCCGAGAGCCACATGCCGTGCACGATCGGGCTGCCGAGGCCGGCCAGCTTGGCGGCGGCGTCGGAGGTGTGGATCGGATTGTGGTCACCGGAGACCGCGGCGAAGGCGTGCATGGCGCGCGGGGCGGCCATCTGCACGTCGCGACGACGACGGCGCGGGGTGTCGGTGGCGGTGTCGGACACCGCACCGGCCGCACGCGGCGGATCGGTGAGCTCGCCCGCGCCGTTGCGGCCGCGGATGGCGAAGCGTTCGACGAGGCGGGCCAGCGGGGTGGCGTCGAGTCCCTGGTCCAGGATCAGGCCGATGTTCACCACGACCTCGACCACACGGCCCATGTCGGTGTCGACCACCGCGCCGCCTTCGGCGCGAACGACGAGAATGCTCGTCTCGGCGGGCAATTCGTTCAGCAGTTCGATCTGGTGATCGAGGTGGACCAGGTCGAGCATGCCCTCGATGACACAGCCACCGACCGGGGTGCGGGCCGCGCCGAGCACCGCGAAGACCGCGGGCCAGCAGGCGCCGACCAGCACATCGGGGGCGGTGCGGCCGAGGGTGCTGAGGGTGTCGGGCAGGCCGGAGCCGGTGACACCGGCGTGGTCGGCGATCAGGTCCGGCATCCACGCCAGGTTGAGGTGTGCCACACCGGCTTTCACCTCGGGCAGCGACTTTCCGGCGGCGACGCCAAGCAGTGCCGACATCGCGGTTTCGGCGTCGGCGTCGGTGATCACCGGCGCGCCACCGGAGTACACGCTCGCGGGCACGGTGATGCGGATCCGCACGGAGTCGCGGGCCAGCGGCACCGAAAGCTCCACGTAGCTGAATTCGCTTTCGGGACCGGTGGTTTCGGTCAGCGTGGCACCGGTGCTCTGATGCACCGCGCTCCCCTGCTCGACGGTCCACTCCGAGATGTCACCCAGGCGGTGCACCGGGTTGACGGTGGTGCGACCGGCCCACTGCACGTCGGGGGCGGCGAGCACGGTGTCGATCGCTCCCGCCACCACACCGGCGACGCGGCGCGCGTCCACCGGCTCGGGCACGACACCGGCCCTGACCAGGCTGTACGCGGTGTCCTGTTCGAAGCGGTCGAGCAGTTCGCCGACCGGCTCGTCCACGCGGGTGATGCCCGCGACGGCGACGGTGCCGGGAATGACGCACACCTGATCGGCCGAGTAGCGCGGATCATGGGCCTGCCACAGCGAATCCGAACGCCACCAGCGACGCACATCGGCGTCGACGACGGGCACGAAGTTCACCGGCTTGCCCGGCGTCTTGCACAGGGAGACGAAGAACGGCACGTCGGCCGGGTGCAGCACGGTGTCCGCGACGGTCGGGTACTGCTTCTTCAGCTCGCACAGCGCCTGCACCGGGTGCTCGAAGGCGTCGTCGTCGGCGAACAGGGTTTCGATCTCGCCGCGGTCGGCCGGGTTGAGCCGGGATTCGGTGCGGCGCATCATCTCCGCGAACCGGTCGCGCCAGCTGATGTCGAGCCAGTCCGAGCGGGTGGCGTCGCGGATCGCGTCGCCGATATCGCTGCCGCAGTCGAACGAGATCGGCACCTCGCTCGACACAGCCAGCGAGACGTAGCGTTCCAGCCACTGCTGGTAGGTCATGGTGGCGACGTCGCCGAAGTAGGGTTTGGCGGTGGCATCGAGCGCCGCGATGATCTCGGCGCGACGGCTCGCCACGGCCTCGGCATCGCCGGCGACCTCGTCGAGCAGGCGGCCGGTGCGCGAGGCGGCGTTGTCGATCTCGTGGATGTCGGCGCCCAATTGGCTTCGTCCGGAGGCCATTCCGCCGCTGGCCGTGCCCGCACCGACCCAATCGGGGGTGCCGGGGGTGTCGACCAGCAGCTGCTTCACCGCGGGGGCGGTGGTGGCTTCCAGGGTCGCCATGGCCGCGGTGCCGACGAGCACGCCGTCGAGGGGCATCAGCGGGTAGCCGTAGCCGGTGGACCAGGTGCCCGTGAGGTAGTCGGTGGCGCGTTCGGGGGTGCCGATGCCGCCGCCGACGCAGATCACCACGTTGGCCTGGCCGCGCAGCTGGGCATACGTGGCCAGCAGCAGGTCGTCGAGGTCTTCCCAGGAATGGTGCCCGCCCGCTTTGCCGCCTTCGATGTGCATGATCACCGGGTAGTCCGGGACCGCGTCGGCGATGCGCAGCACGGCCTTGATCTGGGCGACGGTGCCCGGCTTGAACGCGACATGGCTGATGCCGACCTCGGACAGCTCACCGATCAGCGCGACGGCCTCGTCGAGTTCGGGGATGCCCGCGGTGACGATCACGCCGTCGATCGGCGCACCCGCGGCCCGTGCCTTCTGCACCAGGCGCTTGCCGCCGAGCTGCAGCTTCCACAGGTAGGGGTCGAGGAACAGCGAATTGAACTGCACCGCGCGGCCCGGCTGCAGCAGCTGACGCAGCTCGGTCACCCGGTCGGCGAAGATCTGCTCGGTGACCTGCCCGCCACCGGCCAGCTCGGCCCAGTGGCCCGCATTGGCCGCGGCCGCGACGATTTTCGCGTCGACGGTGGTCGGAGTCATGCCGGCCAACAGGATCGGCGAGCGACCGGTGAGCTTGGTGAACGCGGTCTCGACGACGATGCGGCCGTTGGGCAGACGCACCGGCTTCGGCGCGAACGCCGACCACGGCGTCGACGCCTCGGGCGCGGCGCCCGGGGTGAGCAGGCTGCGCTGACCGGCGCGGGTGGCGGCGGCGATCACACCGACACCGGTGCCCTTGAGCGAGCCGCCGGTCACCCGCGAGAGCAGGTCGCCGGGGCCCAGGTCGAGGATCCACTGCGCGCCCGCGTCGACCACGGCGTCGACGGTGGCGACCCAGTCGATCGGGTCGACGAGCACCTGCTGGGTCAGGGCGGCGGCGAGGTCGGCGTCGATCTCGCACTGACGGGCCCAGCCCGCGACCAGTTCGACCGTCTCGGCGAGTGCCGGGTGGTGGAAGGCGACGTCGACGGAGATGTCCTCGAACACGGGCGCGAAGACCGCGCCACCGCGGGCCTTGCTCTCGCGCTCACGGGTCTGCTCGTCGTGCAGCTGCGCGCAACGCGTGCGCACTCGATCGATCTGCGCGGGCGCACCCGAGAGCACGACGCGCCTGCGTCCGTTGCGGATCGACACGACCGCGGCGATCGCGGGGTCGACTCCTTCGGCCACCTCGGCGACGATCGCCCGCAGCTGTTCGGGATCCACGTTCGACACCGCGACCATCGGCGAGCGCTCGCCCACCGGCATCAGTCCACGCCTGCGCGCGACGAGCCCGGCAGCGGCGCCGACGAGCTGGGCGATGGCCAGCAGCTCCGCGTCACGCGTGCCGCCCGCTTCGACCGCGGCGGCGGCGAACAGCCCCTGCGAGTGTCCGACGATCGCGACGGGCGCGTGCTCGGCCGGGTCGAGACCCTGCAAGCGCAATGCCCTGGTCGCGGCCAGCTGGGCCAGCAGTACGCCGGGCATGGAGACAGCCACCGAGCGCAGCACCGGCTCCGAGGGCGCCGAGGACGGCTCCTCCGGCTCGTCGAGCTCGCTCTCGAGCACCCAGCCCATCGGGTCGAAACCGCCGGGGCGCACCACCAGCAACTGTGTCGCAACCGGCTCGAGCAGCACGGCCGCGTCATTGACCAGCGCGGTCAGCTCGGGCTCCAGCGCGCTGTCGCGCCCGATCTCCTCGAGCTCGCGCAGCCACTGCGCACCCTGTCCACCGAACGCCAACGCGTATCCCGCCCCGGTGCGCAGCTGCTCCAGCAGCGCCGCGCGGACACCTCTCGCCTGGCCACGACCATTGGCGCTCGCGGTCGCTCCCATGCCGATTTCGGTGCTCTCGTTGATCGTCAAGACGCTCGACTTCCTTCTCCTGGCGTGTCGCCCACCGACGGCACGCACACGTTTCCGGCAGCCCCTCGGGCCTGTTGAGAGCCACAATCGCACAAAATCATGAGGAAAGCCTCACGTTTCCGGCCCGGTAGCGGCCTACTCCCCAGTATTTCTGTACGTCCGTACCAAAATCTTCTGAAACATGACGCAGCCTCATGTTTGAACGCGCAGGTCCGGCCTGTTACCCGAGTTCTCAAACATGAGTGCCCCTCATATTGAGGGTTACCGAATCGTTATAACCCCAGGTCGTGTTACCCACGAGTACGCCACGCCGCCCCAACGCTTCGCGAAGCCCGATTCGCCCGGTAGAGTTTGGACGGTCGTACACATCCAAGCGCGAGTGGCGAAATTGGCAGACGCGCCAGATTTAGGTTCTGGTGTCCACGGACGTAGGGGTTCAAGTCCCCTCTCGCGCACAGATACCTGGCTTTCGGGCCAGATCATGGCTTCCGCGTGTGCTAGGGATCCAGCGCTTCCTGCTCCATGTCGACATCGCCGCGCTGCCCCACGACAAGGTGCTCGACAGCATCGAATTGCGCGGCACGAAAGTTGCCCATCGACTCGATGATCTCCGATAGCTGAGTAGCACCCGATCTCACGGTCGGGTGCTACTCAGTTGTGGCGACTACTTGGCCGGTGCGGGACGCAGTGGAGCGTTGATGGTGGTGAAGTACTGAACCATCGCGCCGATGACGACGGGACCGGTCACCAGCAGTTGTCCGGCGAGCGTGCCGAGCGCGCCGACCGCGACGATGCCGCCGAGGCATCCGATGGCCGCGGCGGGAAGGAACCCACCGAACAAACCGACGATGGCCGCCGAAGCTACCGCCGCGCCGGCGATCCCGCCCAGCACACAACCGACCGCCGCGCCGCTGAGGCCGCCGATCGTCGTGCCGACCGCAGCACCCATGGTGATTGTGGTGGTCAGCCGTGACCAGGCCGCCTGTTCACGCTCGTATTCGGTCCGCCACGGTGCCTGATTCTCGAACGGCATAGCGACCGGCTTGTACGCGGCGTGTGCGAGATCGAATTGCGGGACGAGTGTGGCGGTTCGGCCGGAGATCTCCGCGGCGATCGGGAATACGAACTCGTCCACCCGGACCGACAGCGGGGTGCCGGCCAGCACCCGGCCGTCGGCTGCCTTGATGGTGAACAGGTCGCCGTCGACGCCCATCGACCCGGCATCGGTGGTGACGACGGTCGAGGTGTCGGTGGTGGCGGCGGTGAATTTGACGCCGGCGGGTTGGTTCGGTGCCGCGCCGGCGGTGCCGACGGTGGTGGCCACGGCCGCGATCAGCAGTGCGGGGATCGCGAGTTTTCTCATCATCGGTGATTCCTCATCAGGTGTATCTCTTCGGATCGGGTCAGCGAATCGGTGCGCAGCCCTTGGCTTCGAATTCCGCCTTGGACGAGTACTTTCCATCCGGCAGGTAGGCGCTCATCACGGCCTTCTCGTCGCCGGGGGTCTTGGTGTCCTGGACCGCGTGCCCGAAACCCCTGGTCGGCAACATGTTCCGCAGGATCAGGTACGCGTCTTCGGGATGGCCCGCGCCGTCACCGTTGCTCGGCAGCGGCACCCACGCGACTCCACACGCTTCGGTGGCATTGGCCGGCCGGTCCTCGGGCAGGCTCGCGACGACGGTGTAGCGGCGAGCCGGGTCCAGAGGCACCTGCTCGTCGAACACGCATCCGGTCGCCCGGGTGGTGGCGAGGGATTCATTGCTGCACATCGACCAGTAGCGCATGTCGACGTCCGCGTCGGCGCTGGGCGCACTGTCGATCGTGCGCGGCGTGCGCGGCATGGTCCCCGTCAGCGTCAGTACCTGGCCGAAACCTCGGCTGACATAGGCGTTGACGTAGTTGTTGTCGATGTTGGAGTACTGTCCGCCGGTCCGGGCCGGGGTTCCCTCGCACTTGCCGAGATAGCTACAGCCGAGCCCGAATTGGGTGTTGTAGTACGTGCGCCACACCGGCTGCTCGACGGCGGGGAAGGTGGCGCGCTTGCCGGGGGCATCTCGCAGCGACAGATACTTGTCCATCGCCAGGACGTCGACCTTCGGGGTTGTCGTCGCCGCGCCGACCGTCTCGCACAGCTTGTCGCCGGTCACCACCTCACCGTTGGCCAGGCGCAGCTCCGTCGCGGCAGTCCGACCCCGCCGGTGATGTCGCGACCGTTGTCGGGCAGGTACAGGCGGTAGATGAGGGTGGTCCGCTCCTGGCCCGGAACTCCTGCGTAGAGGGTATTCGGTGCCGCGGCCGCGCCGGGCGCCTCGTTGCGGACGGTCGCCGTGTACGAGCGGTTGTCTTCACCAGTTCTGTCGGCGCCGGGCAGGTATGGATTCGCAGACCCGGCGTCGGGCGCGGTCGACACATCGTTGAGCGCGGCCGTCGGGGTGTTGTTGGTGACGTTGTAGGAGTTGAGCGACTGGTAGCGGGCGTGAGCGTACTCGCCCTTCACCGTCAGCTCGGCGCCCGCGGGAATCGCGAACTGCGCGGCCCAGTACAGCGCCCCGGAATCGGGGAACGCGTAGTTGAGTTCCTGGTTGGTCGTCGAGAACGTGGGGCCGAACCAGAAGCATGTCGATGTCTCGTGCTGTTGTCCACCGGGTTGGGCGGAGTCGACGTCTCCCTGATTCGACGAGGTCGTGCAGGCGGCGGCCATCGGCGCCAGCACGGTCAGCGCCGCGACGGCGGCGAACTTGGTGAGGGTAGACATCGAACTCCTTGTGACGCGGGTTACAGCGACTTCGGAGCAAACATAAGACCGAATGGGACATCTGTCAAGAATGTCCCAAAAGAAGCCAAGACGATAAATGTCCTGGCTGTTACAGTTTCTTCGTGAGTCCCGTACCACCCGAAGAGGAACTACCCTCCTTTCGTCGCCCCACCGCCGACGACGCCAGGACCGTGGCGGTGTGGCTGTTCCAGCAGGGCGAGCGCGTGGACATGAACACCGTCGCCGCACGTCTCGATATCGGTCGCTCCACCCTGTACCGATGGGTGGGCGACCGTGAAAAGCTCATCGACCACGCAATTCTCGAGTCGATCGGCCATATCTGGCAGCGCGCCCGACACGACGCACAAGGGGGCGGCATCGATCAAGCTCTCGATGCAGCCGCGCGATTCATGCACGGCTGCATCGACTATGAGCCACTCACCGCATTCGCCCGACGTGAGCCGAACCTCGCGCTACGCGTGCTCTTGGACCCCGACGGCCTGGTCAACTCGGCACTGCAAGCGAACCTGTTTCGCGCAACATCTTCTGCCGCACCACATCTCGCGATTCCGCCGGAAACCTTCGGCGTCCTGGCCATGACCGCGACCGCACTGGTCTGGGCGAATGTCGCCGCAGGCCGTGAGCCCGACATCACGGCGACCATCGGCATCATGCGAACGGTCCTGTCCGCGCACCAGCAAGCCCCGTGAGAAGGCGCGGTTTCCCACCCGTATGGCGAGGTGTCAGCGGTCAATCTTCCTGATCGCCGGGATCTCGTAGGTGCCGCTGAAGATCTCCGGTCTGGGGCTGTACATGCGCAACAACGGTCGGAAGCCCGCATGCGGGGTCGGTAGCCAGTTCGCACGGGCAACCGGATCGCTCGGTTCGTCGGCGCTGAGGGTGATGGTCAGCGACCCGTCGTCGGCGTACACCAGGCCAGGGGTGCGGTCACCGATCGAATAGCGGTCGATGGCATTGGCCACCAGATAGAACTCCGGCAGGTCGTACATCGTGATCGACCAGAACGCGTCCACCGGCGGCGTCTGGTCGAAGGTCAGCGTGTACGACCGACCGCCGTCGAGTTCGTCGCCGTCCGCGTCGAGGTAGACCGGCGCGTAGGCGGCTTCATATCCGTGGTTGCCCCAGAGGCCGCCCATCGCCGCGGCCGCTCGCAGCCCGATGGCCTTGTCCCGGTCGGCCATCCGCCATTCGGCCGTATTGATCGTGCCGACCTCGAAGAAGTCGTCGTTGTAATCGAAGATGTGGAACGGCTGATGCCACCCGTTGACGATCGTGTCGCCCGCACCGGACCGCAGCGCAGCCACCAGTTCGGCATGTCCGGCCTTCGCGCCCGCCACGAGTGCGCTCACCAATTCCGGGTCGGCGGCCGAATACGGTGAAGTTCCCGATTGCAGCAGACCAAGGGGCTCGAAGGTCGACTGCCGCGCAAGATCTTGTGTCGCAGGCGGATACGCCTGCAGGTACAGCCGCATTTTCTCCCAGAACATCAGCTCGTCCGACACTCGCGCATCGGCGACCGGCAGGCCAGGCGCAGGGTCCGGCGCGCCGACCGGGGTCAATGTCACCTGCTCTTGGAGCCGACGAACACGAGGCAGATCCGCCGCACCGTCACACGCCCAACGGCCCACGATCGACGCGATACGAGTGGGGAACCGGACGTGCGTGGCACCGGCAGGTGTCGGTCCCGCCCATTCGGGTGGGGTGAGCAGGTACCGGCCGGGTTCGGTGCCGGTGGCGCGCTTGCCGATATAAGCGAAGTTGTCGGTCCAGGCGTCCACGAATTGCAGCACGTAATAGGCACCGGCGGTATCGGGGACCTCGAGCAGCAGCGGTCCGTTCGTCAGGTCGAGTTGGGCCATCGAGTACACGGTGTCGTTGTTGATGGAGACAAAGGTGTCCTGCGGGCCGGCCAGCGTCTCGGCATGGCTGAAAGTATTGAACGGGGCGGCTCGATTGGCCCCGACCCCGGTGCTCACGTAGCGACGGACCTGGTCGAGGTTGAAGACGATCGGAAACCCGTACACCCATGCCTGGGTGGCCAGATCTTTCAAGGCGTTATTCACAAGAACCCTCCTCGGTGATCGCGACGTGTCCGTTCAGAGACCCTGAATACCTTTGTTGAGCTGCATGACGGCGATGAGGACCAGCAAGCCGGCGTTGAGTAGCTTCGTATTGGTGGCGATCCACTGTCGCAACGCCCGCAACGGCGCTTCGGCCCGATCCGGCATCACCACCAGCAATCCGACCGGTCCCGCGACCGAGCTCGCGGCAATCACGACGAACACCACGGCGACACCGAGCTGCACCGACGACGACGTCCCGCTCAACCGCAACGTCAGCGCCGCGACGATCGCACAGGAGACATCGATCGGGTTGAACACGAACAGAGCGAAGCCGAGCAGCATCGAGCGGGCCGCGGTGAAGTGTTCGACAGATTGCAGCATCTTCGGCAATTGCGGTGCGGCATCGGCGATTTGGCCGGGCTTGTGGGCTGCCGCCATCGCGTGCAGGCGTTTTCTTCCTCTGGCGTAGACGTACCACGCGCCGATCAGCAGCTCCGCGGCGAGCACCAGATGCAGGATCGACAACCACAGCGGCGGGTCGATCCGATCCGTGACATGCAGCGCCGCGAGAACTGCGTAGGCGCCGCCGGTAGCGACCACGATTCCGGCGACCCACCCGGCCAGATAGGCCACGCTGTTGGCACGGGCGTGCTGCGAAAACAGCACGGCCACCACGGCGATCACAGCGAGTGGGCTCATGACGATGCCGAGTGCGACAGGTATCAGCGAAAGCACCAGCGAGGTCATACCGCGCCTCTTTCGAGTAGTTCCGAGCGAACCCGAGCCGGGTCAGGTCGTCACCGCGACGATGTCGCCGAGTTCCCAGCTGCGATCGAAATACGGCTCGAGCGGCCCGTATAACCGGAAGTAGGAGAACCAGTGCTTGCCGGGGATCGTCTGGATCCAATTGGCCGTTCCGCTCCTCGGCGGTGTCGGACCGAAGAACACATCGACCGAACCGTCGTCGTTCACGACGAGGTCGGGGTCGCGCGAGCCTCGATCGCCGCGCTGCTGCTCGTTGTCGACGAGGCAGCGAGTCCAGGTGTCGTACACGGTGACCGACCAGAACAGTTTCGCCGGTGGGTCCGCGGGAATGTGCAGCGTGTAGGACTTGGCGCCGTCGAGCCAGTCCCCCTCGGCATCGGTATACGCGCCGAGATAGGCCTGGCCCACCCCCGGGGTCTGGCTCTTCATCGCTTCGGAGAAGCTGACCGCCTCGTAGAACCACGCGGCGCGTTCGAGCAGCTGGTCGTAGTACGGCCCACGCTGATCGGAATGATCGAGCTGCACGACCAGATCCCACTGCCGGTCGGGCCAGTACTTCGCGCCGGGGAAACGCTTGGCGAACGTATTCGCCTGCGCCATCAGCTCTCCGGCAGCGGTGGCGTCGGCCAGGATCGCTGCCATCCGCTCATCGGGCTCGAACGGCTTGTCCTTCTCGATCCCCAATTGCTTCAGCATGGCCAGGTAGAACCGGTCGCGTTCGTCGACGATCTCGCGTTGATAGATGTCGTGCAGGCGAACCCAATAGTCGAGGCCACGCGGCTGGTCCCCGGTCCACGGACGCCCCTGCGGCGAAATCAGCCGGGTCTGCGAGGCAGTGCCGTCGAGCGGCTGGATACGCACTTGCTCGACCAGGCTGCGCGCCTTGTCCGGGTTCGGATCCAAGGTCCGGAAGCCGAACATGATGTTGCGGCCCGTCGCGTGATGAACGAAGTAGTCGCCGTCGAGGTCGGGATCGTCGTGGCCGGGCGGAACGATCAGATGTTTGCCGCCACGGCCTTGATCGGGCCCCATCTCACCGAGAATGCCGAACTCCCGCTGCCAGAAGTCCGAGAATCCCCCCGCGGTATGGCCCGGCGGTACCTCGATCACCAACGGACCAGTGCTTCCGAGATCGATGAAGTTCAGGATGTACGGGGTGGTGCCGTTCGCGGTGATCAACCCGAGGCGGTCACGATAGGACACGTAATGCACCAGGTCGAAGTCACCGGCGCCGAACACCTCTCGATGCTGTGTCTGCCACTGCGCATAGGACACCAGCGGCAACGCCCACAGGTAGACCTGACAGGCCAGCTGATAGTCCAGTTCATCGAAGATCAGCGGAAGATCGGCACGTGCCGGTAGCTCACCGTCCATGCTCACCCGCGCCAAACGACCCGGCAGCGACGGATTCGCCATACTCGCCTCCTGTTGTCACGGAATATCGGGTGTTCGTAGTCTTTGGGATGCGACAGATTTGTCGCCGCCGGCGTTCTTCGACAGGATCACGAGGACGGCCGCGACAATGGGATCGGCGAGATCGCCACACCCACCGCCAGCGGAAGCAGATCACCGAGGACTGAGCCCATACGGCTCACGCTAGGCCGGGCATCTGGTACCGCGCGTCACACGTTATGGGTGATATTCGCCAGCGATGTCGTGTCGGCAGGGCAGACTGGTTCTCGTACGCGAGATGACCGGTGGCCACACGTTCCGTCACCGAGGCGCGCGGCTCGCGCCTCGGTATCGGCGATCACAGGTCGACGACGACTTGCCCTCTCGCGTGCGGTCGGTGCACAGCAGCATGTGCCGGGTTCGTCGAGGAACCGCACGGTCCCTCGGCCCTCGACGGCACCAAGGTCGACTGCACGGAATAGCGGCCAGGACGCCGACATCGGGAAGGGCCTGCCTCACCGAGGTCGCTCGGTGGAGTCAGGTCGGCTGTGGCTGCCAACCGGGACGTCGGAACAGGAAGCCGAGCTTGTCCGAGAATTTCGCCGCGTTCTCGACGTCCTGCCAGATCGCGACTATCTCGCGGGCATTGATCTTTGCGATGTTGTAGGTGTCGACGTTCTTGGTGAGGCCGTAGACCGCCTGCTCGCCCTCCGGTTCGAAGGAACCGAAGATGCGGTCCCAGATGATGAGCACGCCACCGTAGTTACGGTCGAGATATTCAGTGTTGGAGCCGTGGTGCACGCGGTGGTGGCTCGGCGTGTTGAACACGAATTCGACAGGCGCCCAGAGTTTGTCGATGGCCTCGGTGTGGATGCCGAACTGGTACAGCAGGTTGATCGCGTAGGAGGCGGCGATGATCCTGCCGTCGATTCCCGACAGTGCCAGTGGAGCAAGGAACGGCAGGGACGTGACCACCAGCCAGGGCGTCCGTAGTGCCGTGGTGAGGTTGAAATTCTCGCTCGAGTGATGCACGAGGTGAACCGACCAGAACACCCGGATTTCGTGGTGCGCGCGATGAAACCAGTAGTAGGCGAAGTCGACCCCGACCAGTGCGACAGCCCACGCGACCCAGCCCTCGAGGTGCCACGGCACCAGCGAGGAAACAGACGCGAAGATCGCGAGCTCCGCCAGCGCCCATGGAATGTTGAGGAGCTGGTACCCCACACCGGCGGCGATGGAGGTAGCCGAGTCACGGTAGTCGTACGGCTTGCCGTGACGCTTGATGTACCCGAACTCCGCCGCGACGGCGACAATGAAGACCGGAATTGCCAGCCAGATCAGCATGGTCGAGACATCCATGCCGGGCAACGCAGACGCAAGTCGGGGATCTTCTCCCGCCACACCTCGGTGGTCGACTTCATGCCGCTCATAGGTAAACCATCGTCCGGATCGGCGCGCCACACCAGGGACCCCAGGTGTGGCTGATGGCCACCTTCCGATATCGCGACCTGGATCAGGACGGCTTCGGCACGGCTTCCGGGACGCGCCTCATCCGGAACGAGTTGAACAACCCGACGAGACCGGCCAGGAGCGGAACCAGCAGCGCCACCTGCAGGGCGAAGGGCCGAGCCTCGGTGTTGATACGAACGATCTCGTCGCGGATCTGCGGAGGTTGGTCGACGAGCAGTTGCTCGAGCTGGGTGTTGCTCATGATCTCGGCGTCGTCCTCCAGCACCTGCGACACCTGCTGTTGCTGTGCCTGCGGGAGCACCGTGCTCGATTCCGTCATGCTCGTGAAGGTGATCGACAAGGTCGCCAGCATGATGGCTCCGGCGAACGCCAGCCCGAAGGACAACCCGAACGACCCGGCCGCCGAATTGACGCCGGCGGCTTCGCTGATCCGCTCCTCTTCGATCGGGGCCAGTGTGTAGTCGTTGAGCTGAGAGACCAGCAGACCCAACCCCGATCCCGCGATGATGAGGGGAACGATGAGCCCCCAGCCGAATTCCGCTCTGGGCACGATCGGGATGAGTACCACCGTCCCGAGGGTGAGGAGCACGAATCCCCACCGGATGATGGTGCTCGCCGGCCGATCCCCCGCGTATTTGCCCGCGAGCACCGCCACGGCGAACATGCTCAACGACAGGGGCGCGATGGACAGCCCGGCTTGCATCGCGTTGTACTCGAGCACCATCTGTAGATAGATCGGCAGGGCGATCATCGTGCCGCCGAGGGCGATCTGCTGCAGCATCTGTCCCGAGATGCCCAGCCGGAAGATCTTGGACCGGAACAGGTCCGGGTCGAGCAGTGTCGACTTTCCCGCGCGCTTGCGCCGGACCAGCCAATAGGCCAGACCGGCCAGCGCGACGGCGCCGACAGCCAGGAGCGCACCGACCGCTTCGCCGCCCTCCTGCCACACCAGGATGCCCAGCACGATTCCGCCCATGCCGAGAACCGACAGCGCCGCCCCGACCAGATCGACGCCGCGGGGGCCGGTGTAGGACACATCGCGGACGATGCCCATCCCGGACAGCACGATCGCGATGACGACCACCTCCAACACGAACCCGACGCGCCACGACAGGTAGGTGGTGATGAATCCGCCGAGCAGTGGGCCGACCGCGGCGGCGATCGCAGCCGCCGCGCCGACCAGGGCATAGACCTTCTTCTGCGCCGCTCCTTCGAAGTTGCCGTGGATCAGCGATTGCATCGCGGGCAGCAGCAGCGCCGCGCCGATCCCGCCGAGCACGGCCCAGAAGACGACGATCGCGATCAGGCTCTGCGCGAACGCCATCGCCGACGCCCCGACCGCGTAGCCGATCAGACCGAGCGCATAGGCCCGCTTGCGTCCGATCAGATCACCTACCTTTCCCCCGATCAGGATGAACGCGGCCGAAACCAGCGCCTCCAGCGCGATTGCCGCTTGGACCCCACTGACGGTCGTCTCGAGATCGCGAACCACCGCCGAGATCGACACGTTCATCAGCGATGTATCGACGACGAGCACGAACATCGCCATCGCCAGCAGCACCGCCAGCAGTCGTCGAGTGCCGCCGATCTGCCCCGCCGAATCGTTGCTCATCGAAACCCACCGTCCCGGCAGTCGTGGCGTACTCCTGGTAGATCGTTGTCAGACAGGTGCGTCGCGTTCGACCAACGCGGGCCGGGCCACCAGTTCCACTACCAGCAGGGCGGCCACCGCGACCAGCACGGTCACCACCACGACCACGCCCGACGGATACGGCCAGAACACCAGGGTCGTCACCGCGATCACGATGATGACCACCCGCAGCGGGATGCGGAACCGCGCGACCGCGGACTCGATCGGATACGGGGCCCGCCCGTCCGCGGGCACGCGCAGCGCGTCCAGCGCCCGAGCACCCGCGCCACGAACCGCGGCCGCGGACCCCGATGATCCGGTGAGGTATCCCACGACCGCGATCACCACGGCCAGCACGAACACCGCCCGCAAGGCGGTGCGCAGCGGAACCAGCACGGTGTCGATCAGCACCGTGGCCGCCTGCGCGGACAGCACGTCCGCCGGGACCGCCCCCAGATACCACGACCGGCCGAGAGCGATCGCCACGGCCAGCAGCGCCATCGCGATCGCGATGCTGACTCCGACCAGCGCAACGGCGCGTCGGCGTGCGCCGTTCGGCGCCACCCACACGGCACCGACGGCGACCAGCAGGGTCAGCCAGGGCAGCACCGCGGAGGCCTTGTCCAACGCCGAGGTCGCCCGCTGCGCCTTGACGAGTTCGGACGATTCGAACAGCACGAACGACTTGTCGACCGTGGGGACCTTGTCCGCGAACGCGAACCCCCGATCGATCAGCGCGGCGCGGACCCGGTCGACGATCGGGGCCAGCGAGATGCTGACAACGCCCTGATCGCTGACATCGACGCCGGGCCGGGTCTGCCCGGTGAGTACAGCGACCAGCGCCTGATGCGCCTGCTCGTTGGCCTGGATCCACAGGGCTTCGAACTGGTCGGAGGCGACGAACGATTCGACTGTCCGGTGCACGAACGACTCGGCCTGATCGGCGATCACCGGCGCGAGCCCGACCACGGCGGGTGGCACGCGGGGAGCGTCGTCGGTGATCGACCGCAGCGCGTCGGCGGTGATCGCCTCGACATCGAGGCGCGTCATCACCTCCTCGGTGATCTGATCGGTGAGTTCGCCCTGCAGCACCGGGTCCGACCCCAGCGACGCCATCGTCCGGACATAGCGGTCGGTGTCGAGGACCTCGTTGTGGGCGTAGCGGGCGAGGACCGCGGAAAAGGACAGGACGGCGACCAGCACGAGCAGGACCGCCGCACCCGTCCAGCGCAATTTCCGGTGACCGGAGGAACGTGTGCCGTCGACCGGAGCGGCGTTCGGCGATTCCGCGCCACGGGCGCTACGAAGTTCGGTCAGCTCCTGTCGCAGGCGCTGTAGTTCCGCACGCTCAGCCGCGTCGAGTGGCTCGCCGGCTCCGATTGAGGCATTCACAATGCTCCTTCGTTACAGCCCGAAGGCCGGCCGGGAGTTGCCGCTCCACGGCCGGATGTCTCGTCGTTCAGACCAACTCGGGAACGCGCAGATGGGCGAAGCCGAGTCTGAACTCCGCCACCTCGAGGACTTCGGCTCCCATGGTGCGGACCGCTTCGGCTCGCATGCGATCCACCAGGGGGCGGCTGTTGTCCAATTCCTCTCGGCTTGCCCAGACCGTGGATCCCACCCCTCGGCCGGTGTCGCGGTCGACGAACAGGCTGGCGCTGCGGAATCCTTCGATCTTCTCGAATTCCGGCAGCAAGCTGGACTTGAACGTGTGAATCGCCAAGTCGACTGCCGTCGGGTCGACCTGGATCCAGGTGCATCGGGTGCAGGCACTCGCGCCGGCCAGGTGATCGCGGTGCATGACCGCGACTTCCCATTCCTCGATGTGCTCGACCTGACCGTTGAGCGCTTCGGCCAAGCCGTCGCGCAGCGATCGGACGCGCATCCTGCTGTCGTGCAGGGCGTCCTCGGATTCCCACGCGGTCGTGGCGATGCATCGGCCTGTCGCCCTGTCCACCATCAGTGACATGCCGACCCACCCATCGATTTCGGGCATGTTCGGCATCACCGCATTGTGGAGGTATGCGATACCACGGTCGATCGACGACCGCTGGGCAGCGAATGTGCTGGAACGTGCGTACACGGGCCACCTCCTACTCCAGGAAGGGCGGCGCCCCGGTGGGCGCCACCGGACATATCCACTGTCCTCCGAAAAGGCCATCCACACAATGCGATGAATTCTCGGCACGACGGTCGAAATCAGGCAATATTCGACAGCGCGAAGGTATTGACATCGAGCAGATCCGGAGAAGACTGGACACATACCGGAACACCGGAATGAGCCGCACTGCCGATGAAGACGTTCGTCGACTGTAGTGACGTCATTTCAGGATCTGGCTAAGCCCCCGGCAAGCCAATCGAACACCGGAGTCGTCAGCGACGACTGAGCTCACGGATTCGATGGAGACTACCGGGGACTGTTCTGTTCACGGCCGATTTTCTCGGCAATGCAACGCATTCGAACGACGTCGCCGTGGGGAGACCCTCGCCTAGGCAAGAGTGATGTCGACGGGCACCGCGGTGCGCAATGTGTGCCCTACCGGCGAGCTGGACTGCACCTTCGTGTGCAGGTCCTCGAGCTGCTCCCGGGTGGCGTCCGAATCGATCGACACCGTCGCGGTGATGGATTCGAAGCCCGCGTGTCCCTGGGCGAGCCCGAGGAACACGTGCAGGTCGAGGTCGCCCTTCACATCGATGCGCAGATCGTCGATTCGGATACCGGCGATCGTGGCGTTGGCCGCGTAGCCGACCGCGAGGCAGTTGCCGAGGGCCGCGAGAAGTTGTTCGACGGGGTTGGGGGCGGTGTCGGCGCCGCCGAGAGCCGACGGTTCGTCCGACGGGATCGCCGCGAACTTGCGGACGCGCGCCTCCGAGGCGAACCCGCCCTTCCACCCGACATGCGCCGCCCAGGTTGTCTGCCCCTTGGCCGGATCGGCTCCGACAGCCGCCACGAGACCACCGACGGCGTCGATATCCACGTTGTTGAGTCGGGTATTGGCTTCGACGGTCATGAGAGTCTCCTTGGGGCAGCGAGCGGGAATACTCGAACCACCACAGGGTCCTCGCTACGGCCGCACTCCCAACAGGGTTTGCCGCACGATGAATCCAGCACCGGAGCGGTCAGTACTCGCCCTTGATGACGAAGTAGGAACCGCGAATAGTGCCCGCGAGCTTCGACTTCTGCCGTGCGAACTTGAACGAGTCGAGCTCCGCGGGTACTTCCATTCCGTCGCTCAGCTTGAACCCGACCGCCCGTTTCTTCGCATCGTCGATCGAGTACATCACGTTGATCGACAGGCCGCTTTCGTAGAAGACATAGGCCATACGAATGTTCTCGACCTGGAAAGCGGTAGCTTCGAGCGGGCGCGAGGCGATGACGATGTCACGTTCTTCCGCGAGTATCCGGCTCACCCAGTCGACGGCCTGCTTAGCCTCGTCGGCGGGCTCCACGGTGAAGACGTGGTCGTATTTGTTCTTGAAATACCTGGCCTCGTTCGCCCGCAATCCCGCGAGCGCGTCCGCGACCGGCGACGACTCCAATCCCTGGGCCGAAACGGTCGCGAAATCCACGATGTATGCCACGGCGAACTCCTCAGCGGGTACGGCCGGGTGCAGCCCGGCGAGCTGGCCGGGACCCATACTGCACCAGCACAACCCATCGCGCCCCCTGACAGGCCAGGGCGCGACGCGCGAATTCGCTGCGTCAGTGCGAGTAGTCGCGGAAGGTCATGACACCGCCGACCAGGACTACCACCACCGTGAGGATGTAGACGGTGACGCGAAACCAGGTCGGCCCGTAGTAACTGACCGCCATCGACGCGCCCAACGCTGCGAGAATCAGCACCACCCCGTAGAAGGGTGTGCGTTGCTCCCTGTCAACCATTCCTCCAGTGTCCGCCCACTGCGCCGCGGGTGCCAATGCCGATCTCGCCGATGACGGTTGCCGTGCCGCCGCGACACTTGTTTATACGTATACTTCTACGTATAGTCACAAGCGTTGTCCGGCAGCACCGCCGGGTCCGCACGCTCGATCGGAACGAACATGACCGTCTCGCAGATCACCCGCCCGGGAATGCTGCCCACCAGCACCTACGCACCGTGGGTCGGCTCTGCGTCGCACATCGATCCCGCGGGCGTGCTGCGATTCCTGCGCGGCGACCACGCCCTCGCTCAGCTCATCCGGTTCGCCCTGGTCGGCGGCGCCAGCAACATCGCCTATGTGCTGCTGTTCATGACCATGCACGACAGCGGTCCACTGGTCGCCAATGTCGCCGGATCGATCGTGAGCACCGTGATCGCCAACGAATTGCACCGTCAGCTCACCTTCCGGGCGGGAAGCAGGGTCGGCGGATTCACCGCGCAATGGGAGGGTGGCGGGCTGGCGCTGCTCGGCCTCGCCATCAGCACGGCGGCGCTGGCCGGGCTGGATTTCCTGGCGCCGGATCTCGGGGAGGTCGCGCAGGCGGGTGCGGTGATCGCCGTCATGGCCGCCGTCGGCGGTTTGCGGTTCCTGGTTCTGCGCAGTCTCGTCTTCGGAAACTAGGCGAGAGATGCGCCGAATCATTATCAGTGGCACCGTTTCCCTTATCGCGCCAGGACGAATTCTTTTGGGCAGCAGTCGTTTACGCGTCGATCGCACAATCGATACCCCCGCATAATTTCGCCCTGTCAGAAATGTCTGATGAATGACGGGCCCGGCAGACCGGGCGGGACAGTTCTGCTGACCGGGCTGCCCAGTTCGGGAAAATCCACCATCGCCGCCGCCACCCGGCATCGGGTGGCGGCCGCCGGGCATCGGGTCGAGGTACTCGACGGCGACGACGTGCGCGGGCGGCTGTGGCCCGAACTCGGCCTGTCCCCCGACGACCGCACACAGAATCTCGGCCGGATCACCACCCTCGCGCTGATGCTGGCCGGGCACGGCGTGCTCGTTCTCGTGGCAGCCATCGCGCCGTACGCCGCCGATCGCGCGCTGATGCGGGTGCGCCACGAAGACGCCGGCCTCGACTTCGCCGAAGTCCACGTCGCTACCGCGCTCTCGACCTGCGCACAACGCGACGTCAAGGGCCTGTACGGGCGCCGGTCCCGAGGCGAACTCACCCAGCTCACCGGGGTCGACGCGGCCTACGAGGAACCGCTGCTCCCCGCTCTGCGGATAGACACCACCGCCGAGCCGGTCGCCGAATCCGCCGCTCACGTCGTCGATCTCCTCCTCCGCCGGGGCCTGATCACCGCTGCGCTGCCGAGCCCACGACCGTGAAGCAGGCGACCGCGAACCGCCTCGTGCCCGCGCCGATCTTCATCCTGTCCGCGCCCCGATCCGGGTCGACCCTGCTGCGGTCGGTCCTCGACAGCCACGCACGCATCCACGCCCCGCACGAACTACACCTGAACCTGCTCACCGTCCAGGAACTCGACTGGGCCGCCGACGACATCACCGAGCGCTACGCGAGCATCTCGCTGGACGCGCTCGGCCTGACGATCCGCGAGCTCGAACATCTCCTCTGGGACCGCCTCCTGCACCACGAGCTGGAACGCAGCGGGAAGGACCGGATGGTCAACAAGACGACGAGCAGCGTGCTGACCTGGCCACGGATCGCCGCGTGCTGGCCCGACGCCCGCTACGTGTTCCTGTTGCGCCACCCGGTGCAGATCGCCGACTCCCTGGGCCGCGCCTGGGCGGATCGCCGGGAGATCGACCCGGTGCGGCGGACGCTGGAGTTCGTCGCGGCGATGAACGAGGCAAGGGCGGCCCTGGACGGCCACGAGATCCGCTACGAGGACCTGACCCACCGCCCCGAGGAAACCGTGCGCGGCCTGTGCCAGTTCCTCGACGTCGAGTGGCAACCCTCGATGCTGGACTACGGCCGTTTCGACCACGGCAGCTACGTTCGCGGCATCGGCGACTGGAGCGACACCATCCGCTCCGGCGCCATCCAGCCTGCCCGGCTACTGCCCGCCGACGAGACGATCCCGGACGCGCTGAGGTCGGCGTGCCGAGAATGGGGCTACCCGGCTCGTCCGTAGGCGCCCGAACCCGTCAGGCCGACACCCGGACGTCGGTGAGCTCTTCGGAGATCTGCCAGATGCGCTGGGCGTCGTCGTGGTCGCGCAGCCGGCTGTAGAGCTTCTGCTCGGCCGGTGGGCCGCCGAGATGTCCCGGTCCGCTGGGTCCGTAGAAGCGTTCGGTCTCGGCATCGGGCGAGGTGGCGGCGTAGAGGGCGGGAAGTTTCGCCGACTCGACGGTGCCGAGCAGGATGCCGCGGGCCGACAGCCACCGGATGAGCTTGACCCCCGTGGTGTCCTCGGTGCGCCCGACCTCGGGCCGGGCGGCGAGCAGATTCGTCGGTGCGACGCCGGGGTGGGCGAGATTGCTGGTGATGCCCCATCCGTGTGCGCGGCTACGTCTGCCGAGTTCGAGCCCGAAGAGACCGAGCGCGATCTTGGACTGACTGTAGGCGGCCCTGCCGTGGTAGGAGCGTTCCCAGTTCAGGTCGTCCCAGTTGATCCGGTTCTGGTTGGCCGCGACGCTGACCTGGGAGGTGACGCGCGCACGCCCCGCGCGGAGCAGGGGCATGAGGTGTCCGACCAGTGCGAAGTGCCCGAGGTGGTTGGTGCCGAACTGCAATTCGACACCGTCGGCGGTGACCTGACGATCCGGTGGGGTCATCACGCCCGCGTTGTTGATCAGCAGATGGATCGGGCGGTCCTCCGCCAGCAAGGTCTTGCCGAGCGCCGCCACCGATGCCAAGGAGGACAGGTCGAGTTCGCGCAGCGAGACCTTCGCATCACGGCTCGTCTGCCGGACGGTGGCGAGCGCTACCTCGCCTTTGGCCTGATTGCGTACCGGGAGAACGACTTCGGCTCCGGCCGCCGCCAGGCGCGACGCGATCCCGACGCCCATGCCATCGCTGGCGCCGGTGACGACAGCGCGGTGACCGGTGAGGTCAGGAACAGTGATGTCGGGTTGCCGACGTGGCATGTCGCGTCTCCTGTGTCTCGGTGTGCTGAGCTGGTGGTGTCGATATCCACGATCGCCGGATCGAGTGGTGACATCCAGGGACTGTCGATCAGTGGATACCCGCGGGCCTCGGCGGTAGAACCGAATCAGTCACACCGAAGGAGATCTCTGGTGATCGATCGTGCGGGGCTGGCGGAGTTCCTCCGACGACGCCGGGAGTCGTTGCAACCCGAGGACGTCGGTCTGGCGCGCGGGCGGCGGCGCAGGACGACCGGGTTGCGGCGCGAAGAGGTCGCCGTCCTGTGTCACATGTCGACCGACTATTACGCCCGGCTGGAGCAGGAACGCGGACCGCACCCATCGGAACAGATGATCGCCTCCATCGCCCAGGGACTACACCTGTCCCTCGACGAACGCGACCACGTGTTCCGCCTCGCGGGCCACAGCCCGCCCCTGCGCGGCGCGATCAGCGAGCACATCAGTCCCGGTCTGCTGCGGATCCTCGACCGCCTCTACGACACGCCCGCCGAGATCGTCACCGAGATCGGCGAGACGCTGCGCCAGACTCCGCTCGGGACAGCCCTCACCGGCGACACCACCCGCTACACCGGCCCCGCTCGCAGCATCGGCTACCGCTGGTTCACCGACCCCGCCGAACGCGACCGTTACGCACCCGACGACCACCCGTTCCTGTCCCGGATGTTCGTCTCCGGACTCCGCGAAGCCGTGACCAGGCACGGTCCCGATTCCCGCGCCGCGCACTACGCGACCCTGCTCCTGGCCGATTGCGAGGAGTTCCGAACCCTGTGGCAGACCCACGAGATCGGCGTCCGGCCCCGGGATGTGAAGCGTTTCCTGCATCCCGAGGTCGGCGCCATGGACCTGAACTGCCACACCCTGCTCGACCCCGAACAGTCCCATCTGCTGCTGGTCTACACCGCGACACCCGGCACCGAGAGCTACGAGAGGTTGCGGTTGCTCTCCGTGGTCAGCACCGAGATGCTGCGCTGAGCTAGCGACTCAGATCTCGGAACCGCTTCACCGCCAGCGGGAAGAACACCGCGATCAAACCGAGCGGCCACGCCACCGCCAGCATCTCGGCGTGTGCCCCGGCCCAGGAGTCGCCGACCGCACCCGGATTGCCCAGCAGACCGCGCACCGCCGTGGCCGTCGCCGACATCGGGTTCCACTCGACGACCGCACCCAGCCAGGACGGCATCGACTCGGGCGAGGCGATGGCATTGGAGAGGAAGCTGATCGGCCAGACCAGGATCTGCACCGCCTGCACCAGTTCAGGCTTGCCCGCGACCATCGCCAGGTAGATGCCGATCCACAACATCGCGAACCGGAACAGCAACAACAGCCCCACCGCCGCCAGGAACGACGCGGCACCGTCGTGCCATCGCCAGCCGATCGCGTACCCGACCGCGATCATCACGATCAGCCCGACCGCCGACTGCAGCATGTCGGCGACACTGCGACCCACCAGGACCGCGGCCGAGTTCATCGGCATCGAGCGGAATCGATCGATGACCCCTTTGCCGAGGTCCTGGGTCACCGCGAGCATGGTCGCCTCGAGGCCGAAAGCCATGGTCATGGTGAGGATTCCGGGGACCAGGTAGTCCTTGAAGTCACCGTCGATGCCGCGCCCGCCGCCGATCAGGTAGCTGAACATCAGCAACAGCATCACCGGGAACACCAGACCGACGACCACCTGAACGGGCTGGCGGGCCCAGTGCGCCAGCTCGCGTCTGGTCATCGTCCAGGAATCGGTGAGCGCCGTGCCCAGGGTCCGGTTCGTCGAATATGTCGCGCTCACGCCGCGTCCTCCTTGGTCAGCTGCATGAAGACTTCGTCGAGCGTCGGCCGTCTGATCGCGATGTCCTCGGCCTCGATGCCGTTGGTCTCCAGCGCCCGGACCGTCTCGGTGAGCGCCGCCATCCGGTCACCGACCGCGGCACTGACCATCCGCCGGTCCTCGTCCACCACCGCCTCGCCGGGGATGAGCGCGGCCGCGAGCGCCAGTTGGGTGGAGTCGTGCAGGACCACGTCGATGCGGTCGCCGCCGGTCTTGGATTTCAGCTGGTCGGCGGTGCCCTCCGCGATGACCTTCCCGTGGTCGATCACCGAGATCTGATCGGCCAATTGATCGGCCTCCTCCAGGTATTGCGTGGTCAGCAGCACGGTGGTGCCGCCGTCGACCAGGGAACGCACCGAACTCCACACCTCGGCGCGGCCACGGGGATCGAGCCCGGTCGTGGGTTCGTCCAGGAACAGCACCTGCGGTTGGGAGATGAGGGACGCCGCGAGGTCGAGCCGGCGCCGCATACCGCCGCTGTACTGCTTGACCGCCTTCTTGCCGGTGTCCGCGAGACCGAATCGCGCGAGGAGTTCGTCGGCCCTGACACCCGCGCGCCGCGCGCCCAGATGGTAGAGACGCCCGAACATCTCCAGGTTCTGCCGACCGCTGAGTTCCTCGTCGACAGCCGCGCTCTGGCCGAGCAGGCCGATGCGCGAACGCACCTCGTCGGCTCGCGTGCGCACGTCGATGCCCGCCACCTCGACTCGCCCTGCCTCCGGCCGGAGCAATGTGGACATGATGCGCACGGCCGTGGTCTTTCCCGCGCCGTTCGGGCCGAGTACCGCGTGTACGGTCCCGGCTCGAACAGCGAGATCGAGTCCGTCGAGGGCCTGCTTCGCCCCGTATTTCTTGCGCAGGCCTTCGACGACGATCGAGAGATCGTGGTCAGTCAAAACACCCTCCATCACCAGTGATCAAATTTGACTAGATGGCCAAGGTACCGGGCCCGGTTCGGTTAGTCAAACTTGAATACTGCTATTTTGATCGCACTCGCTCGGAAGGGAGACGTCCATGTCAGCGATCCGGCTGCTGGTCCTCGGCGCGGTCCGTCAGCACGGACGAGCGCACGGTTATCAGGTGCGCAACGACCTGGAATTCTGGGGCGCGCACGAATGGTCCAACGCCAAGCCCGGCTCGATCTACCACGCGCTCAAGCAGATGGCCAAGCAGGGACTGCTCCTCGCGCACGAGATCGCCCCGAGCACCGTCGGCGGTCCGCCCCGCGTCGAGTACGAGATCACCGACAAGGGCACCGAGGAGTTCCTCACGCTGCTCCGCGAGGCCCTGACCTCCTACGACCAGCAGATGGACATGATCTCGGCCGCCATCGGTTTCATCGTCGACCTACCGCGTGCCGAGGCCGTCGCACTCCTGAAGCAACGAATGATCGGCCTCGAGCAGTGGCGCGCCTCGGTCACCGAGTACTACACACCGGAGCAGGGTCCGGGGCAGCTCGGCCACATCGGCGAGATCATGAACATGTGGGTGCACTCCGCCGACAGCGAAGCAGCCTGGACGCACGGCCTGATCGACCGCATCGAAGGCGGCGCGTACACCTTCGCCGACGAGGGCGAACCCTTTGTGGGCATCCTCGCCGAGGACGAGCCGAACCCGTTCGGCACCGGCCCGCACCCCGACGACCTCCGCTGACCGGGGTTTCACGAGGTCAGGGGCGGACCAGGACTTTGAGAGCTTCGCGGTTGTCCATCGCGCGGTAGCCCGAGGGAACCTCGTCGAGGCCGATCTCGCGGTCGAACACCTTGCCCGGATCGACACTGCCGTCGAGGACACCCGGCAGCAGGGTGTCGATGTAGGCGCGGGCCGGGGCCGGGCCACCGGTGAGGGTGATGTTCGGGCCGAACAAGGTACCGAATCCGATGGGAGCCTTCGAATACTGGGGAACACCGACACGGCTGATCACGCCACCCGGCCGCACCACACCGATGGCCTGCTCATAGGCGGGCATGTGGCCGACCGCCTCGATGACGACGTGCGTACCGTCGCCGCCGGTCAGTTCGCGCACCGCGGCGATGCCGTCGTCACCACGTTCGGCCACGACCTCGGTCGCGCCGAACTCGCGCCCCAGGTCGGTGCGCTGCTTGTGCCTGCCCATCAGAATGATCCGCTCGGCGCCGAGCCGACGGGCGGACAACACGGCCATCAGCCCGACAGCCCCGTCCCCGATGACGGTGACCGTGGTGTCCGAGGTGACGCGGGCCTTGACCGCGGCGTGATGGCCGGTGCCGTAGACATCGGACAGCGTCAGCAGCGACGGGATCAGCGGCGAGGTCTCCTCCACCGGCACCGCCACGAGCGTGCCGTCGGCCAGGGGCACGCGCACCGCTTCGGCCTGCAACCCACCGACTTTTCCGCCACCCCAGAAACCGCCGTGCTTGCACGAAGTCTGCAAGCCCTCACGACAGAACTCGCAGGTGCCGTCCGACCACGCGAACGGCGTGATCACCAGGTCCCCCTTCTTGACCGTGCGCACTTCACGCCCGACGTCTTCGACGACACCGACGCATTCGTGACCCATCGGGCTGCCCTGTGACGACGGCGCCATGGAGTGATACGGATGCAGGTCCGAACCACAGATGCAGCTGCGGACGATCCGAACCACCGCGTCCGTCGGGTCGACGATCACCGGGTCGGCGACCTCGATGACGCGGACATCGCCGGGGCCGTACATGTAGGTCGCTCGCATGAGCAGTCTCCTGTCTGATTCGGTTCTCGCCTGGCCTCTGTTTCCAGTACACGCCGACTCCCGCGCTCGCGGGAGTGACGGCCCTTCCAGGTAACCGCAGTACCGCCATCCACTGTCAACGACTCGCGGTGAGTTCGCTCGGCCGCTCGGCCGGGGAGGACGATTGCCGTTCGATCAAACCCAGTGCGACGCCGGCGACGATGACCGCGCCGCCCGCCACCTGGGCGAGCCGGAACGGTTCGCCGTTGATGATCACGGCGCTGAGCACACCGAAGACCGGGACCAGGTTGAGGATGTTCACCGCGACGCTCGGCGCCATCCTGCGCAGGCCGTAGTTGTAGAGCAGGAACCCGCCGACCGAGCACGCCACGGCCAGGTAGACGAGCAGCGACGACGTGGTCACGTCCGGCATGCGCCAGCTGTCGGCTTCCAGGAGCGCGATCAGGAGGAATCCGCCTGCCCCTGCCATGGTCTGGTAAAAGGTGACGGTCAGGGCGCTGTGTCCGGCGCTCGCCCGCTTGCCGAGCACGTTGTAGCCCGCCCAGGCCAGTCCGCCGAGCAGCAGGATGATGTCGCCGAGCCACCGTGCGCTGCCGCCGATCCGGGCACCGTCGTGGACAACGAGAACCGCGCCGGCGGTGGCCAGCAGTACACCCGCCACCCGCAGCGGCGGCAGCCGTACGCGCAGGACGGCCAGCTCCAGCAGCATCGTCATCAGCGGGTATGTGGCCACGATGAGAGCCGCGTCGGAGGCTGTGGACAGATCCACGCCGACGTTCTCGAGGACGAAATACACGGTGATGCCGAGCAATCCGCACAGGTAGAGCCGGCGTCGCTGCCTGGCATCGGGCCGGTCGCCGCGGTGGCGGTCCAGTCGCACCATCGCGGCGAGCAGCAACGCCGCCACGGTGAATCGGACGGCCCCGATACTGAGCGGGCCGAGGTCGGCCAACAGCACTTTCGTCACCGCGTAGGAACTGCTCCACAACAGTGCGGCCGCCACCACCGCGCCCACTGCCCCCACGCTCGGCCCTCGTTCACGCACCGGAAGGCACCTCTCTCCGAAGTATCGCAGCCGAACGAAAATCAGCTGACCGGCGAGACGCTAGCAACATAGTCAGCAACGATGCGTACACTCCGAACTAGATTCGGAAATTCCTAGAGAGAGGCGAGCGTGGACGAACTAGATTCGGCGTTGGTACGGATGCTCCAACAGGATGGTCGGCGCACCAATCGCGACATGGCCCAAGCGCTCGACATCGCCCCCTCGACCTGTCTGGAGCGGATCAGATCGCTGCGCGAACGCGGCATCCTGACCGGGTTCCACGCGGAGGCGGACCTCGCGGCGATCGGGCGCGGGTTGCAGGCGGTGATCGCCGTGCGCGTCCACCCGCCGACCCGCGCGGTGATCGAGGGCTTCCAGGCGTTCCTGGAGCAGATGCCCGAGGTGATCTCGCTGTTCGTGCTCACCGGCAACGACGATTTCCTCGTGCACGTGGCCGTCCGCGACACCGATCATCTGCACGGGGTCGTCCTGGACAAGCTGACAACGCGTCCGGAACTCGCCAACGTCCGCACCTCGGTCGTCTACGGGCACCTGCGCAAGAAGGTGATCAGCCCGACGTGAGCGGTGCCGCGGTAACGGCGCGGACGTGTTCCTCCCGCACGCCCGGTGCGCATTCGCGCAGGATCAGACCCGTCGGCTCGACGTCGATGACAGCCAAAGCGGTGATGATCCGATGCAAGACGCCCGCCCCGGTGAGCGGCAAGGTACAGGTCGGCACGATTTCGGGGTGCCCGCCTTGTCGGTGTGGGTCATCACCACGAGCACGCGGCGGGCGCCGTGGACCAGGTCCATCGCCCCGCTCATCCCTTTGACCAGACCCCGCCGGTGGCGGCAACGCGAGGCCGACACCCGGCGCTGAAACCGATTGCGGTGCCACCGCAATCGACCAACTCGCGAAACAGGCTCAGCACCCGCCGCGCGACGATTCACGGGCGAAGGCAGCTACCACATCGATGGTCGGAATCCCCGCCAATCGCGCGACAACCGCGCCGACCAGACCGGTTGGCGCCGATCGGCGCGGGCACGCATGCCCTCGCCCGCATCGGGTCCACCCATGACACGCAGGTGCGCCTCGGTTTCCAGTTCGGCGACCCGGGCGGGTTCGTAGCCGTGGATCGCGGTGTCCCACAACAGCCTCTTACTGAGAGCGGCAGACATCGGCGCCACATTCACCGCCATATCGCGTGCCATCGCGAGGGCCGCGGGCAATACTTCGGCCGCCGGGAGACAGCGGCCGGCGAGCCCGAGCCGGGCCGCTTCGTGACCGTCGAAGGTACGACCCGACAGGAGGATGTCGGCCGCGACCGACATTCCAGCGACCTTGGCCACCGTCCAATGGGCCATCGCGTCGGGCAGAACACCCAGCCGCACTTGGGGAATGGCGTAGCGCGCGTCCTCGGCGACGATGCGAATGTCGGCCTGCATGGCGATGGTCAGGCCGATGCCGATCGCATGCCCGTTCACCGCGGCGATCACCGGTTTGCGCAGGGCGAAGGCGGGTGGGTCGACGGGAGACGCGGAAAACGTCGCGCTGTCGGGCTTGTCGAAGGTTCCGTCACCCCGACCGATGTCCGCGCCGGCGCAGAATGCCGGGGGCGCGCCGGTGAGCACGATGACGCGCACCGCGTCGTCGGCGTCCAGGTCGCGGTAGGCCGTGCCGATCGCCCGGCCCATCGCGCCCGTGAAGGCGTTGCGGCGTTCTGGCCGATCCAGCGTCAGCACCGCGACACCGTCGGTGACCTCGATCCGGATGCTCACGGCACCTGCAATGCGGTGACGAGGTCCTTGATGTACTCGTCGGACACGTCGTAACCCGGGAAATAGCAACAGATCCGGTCGCCGTACGCACCGAAGCGTTCGATGATCGCCGCGGCGCACTGCTCCGGTGTCCCGTGCACAGCCAAGGTGTCGAGCATCGTCTGATCGATGAGGTCGGTCATCGCCGCGACCTCGCCGCGCTTGGACAGCGCGTTCAATTCCGGTTGCAGCTCACCCCAGCCCTCGGCGTCGAGGACCGCGCGGTACGCGGGCGTCGACCCGTAGAAGCCGAGCAGCCGACGCGCACCGACGGCCGCGGCCGCCAGCTCACCCGGCGTGCGGCCCATCGCGACGATCACCTGTGGATAGATGTGCAGATCGGCGGCATCGCGCCTGGCGCGGTCGAGCCCCTCCTCGATGGCGGGCATGGTGTGTTCGGTGAAATGCCGGGCGCTGCTGAACGGCATGACCAGCAGCCCGTCGGCCACTTCGGCCGCGGTCCTGGTCAAGATCGGGCCGAGCGCGCCGAGGCAGATCTGCGGCAGCCCACAGGGATTCGGGCCGGGATCGAAGGTCGGCGGCATCAGGGTGTGCCGGGTGAACTGGCCGTCGTAGCGCAGCGGGGTGCCCTCCTGCCAGGAGCCGAGCACGGCTTTGATGGCGAGCACCATGTCCCGCATGCGCGCGGCCGGGCGCGACCACTCACCGCCGTACCGCTTTTCGATGTGCGCGCGGGTCTGCGAACCGAGCCCGAGGCGGAACCGGCCACCGCTGAGCAGATGCAGGTCGTAGGCGGCGTGCGCCAGGTGGACCGGGCTACGCGGAAGGGCGATGGCGACGTTCGTCATCAGGTCGACCGGCTCGGGGCCCGCGGCGGCCAGGGTCAGCGGGAGGAAGACATCGTGGGCGCCTTCGAAGGTGAACAGGCCGTCGACTCCACAGGCGATCAGCTCGGCGGACCGCGCGATCACCTGCTCCGGGCGCGCGTCCAACTGCAGGTCGACCTTCATGCGCGCACTCCACGGGGCTTCCGACTCACAATTACATACTAGCATGTAACGTTATTGGAAACGTGGCCTGAGTAACGACGATCAGCCGCCTCAGCGCCCCGCGGACGCCAGGACATACAGTGCGTCGGCCAGGCGCGCGACGAAGGCTTCCCCCTCCTCGGCGTCACGCAGCAGCGCATGGAATGTCGTGGTACCCGAGAGGATCTCGAAGATCAGGGCCACATCGGCGCCGGGGGCGATCCGGCCGTCGTCGACCGCGCTACCCAGCAACTCGGCGAAGGCCTCACGCACGGGAGTGCCGATCGCGAGCAACCTGCGGCGAGCCTCCTCGGTCTGCGAATCGGCGAGCAGGCCCGGCACGCCCGCACGGGCGGCGGGACTGTCGGCGCGAGCCAGGAAGATGTGCACCCAGGTCGCCAGATCGGCCCGGAGATCGCCGGTCGGCTCCGGCAGCGAGTGCCCACCGGGGCCGTGAACAGCCTCTTCGAGCAGCGCTTGCCGAGTCGGCCACCGGCGATAGATGGCGGGGGTGTTGACCCCGGCGCGCTTGGCGATCGCGACGACCGTCGCCTGCGCGTAGCCGACCTCGGCGAGCAGCTGCCTGGCGGCGATGAGTACCGCGAGGTCCTTGTCGGCGTCGCGGGGCCTGCCGGGGCGGGGCGAGATTTCCGAGGGCATCATTACATAGTAACCTGTTACATAATTCACGTGGACAGCGCGTCGGTGGCCATCGGCCGCCTGCATCTCGCCGAGCCCGCGATCGCCCGCGTGCTGCGCACCGGCGCTCCCCTGCCCACCTTCGACCAGGACCGCCACCAGCGCGTGCTCACCTGACCGACGCTCGAACACGAATCGTGCGGACCCGTGTTCGAGTCGGCACCGTTTCTACTCGTCGCCGAGCAACTCCGCTACCCGCTGTGTGCAGAATGCGGTGATGTCGATGTCCGACGGCAAGTTCAGGCGGTGGGCCATGCGCAGCAACGGAATACTGAGCAGGACGGCGGCCAGCACCTCGTTGTAGCGCAGGTTGCGGACCTTCATGCCGCTGCGTTCCTCGTAGCGGGCGATCGACTCCTCACGGGTGGGAGTACCCGGAAGCCGTTCGGTTCCCTGGAATTCCGAGCAGGCCCAGTCCAGGAACAGCATCCAGGCGAGGCCCGCCTCGTGGTCGCCGATGTAGGCGATCTCCCAGTCGAGCACGCCCGCGACACGGAATTCTGTGTCGTAGAGGATGTTCGACATACGCGCGTCGCCCCAGCAGAGGGTGACGTGTTCGGGTTCGTAGAGGTTGGCGCGCAGCCATTCGACGGCCCGCCGCAGCGCGGGCGGCTGGGTGGTGGTCGCCCAGGCCAACGCCGAATCGACGTAGCCGATCATCTG
Source organism: Nocardia sp. NPDC057272 (assembly GCF_042668615.1). Lineage (NCBI taxonomy): Bacteria > Bacillati > Actinomycetota > Actinomycetes > Mycobacteriales > Nocardiaceae > Nocardia > Nocardia sp. NPDC057272. The sequence continues at coordinate 136,514 of NZ_JBHUYK010000017.1, forward strand.
CTCCAGCGGTGCCGCGCCGAACTTCGGGAAGGACAGGAAGTCCAAGTTCAGCGTGCGCCAGTCGAGTTGGTGGATCTCGGCGATGGTGTCGACGCAGCCCCACCACATCTTGGCGCGATCGGCGGGTTCGGCCTCGAAGTACAGACCCGCCGAGTGGTAGGACGGCAGGTCGCCCGGGGCGGAGCCGTCGATGCGGTCCATGACGAAGTACGGGCTACCCAGCGTCGTGTCGTCGCGTTCGAGCCACCGCACCGCCGGAACGGCGATCGGAGTATCGGCCAGGCGGCGCATGACCAGGACCTGACGCAGCAGGTCGTAGTCGGGGAACAGCGCCACCTCGGGCGGGCGGCGCAGCACCAGAGAGACCGGCTCGGTGTCCTCGCGTTCGAGGTCGAACAGGAAGGTCTCGGTGGCGAGACCGCGCGGGCTGGCGGACCAGTTCGTCACCCGCGCGGACTCGGCGTCGGGAAAACCATGGCGCAACACGGGAACGACAGCGCTCGGCAGGTCCTCGGCGGTGGGGCGAGTAGTCATCAGTACCCCTCGTACCCGTACCGGGCATTGCGGCCCATGAACACCATCTCGACCAGGCCGTAGCCCACCTTGCCGTCGCTGGACTCGACCTTGACGAAAGTCTCGGTGAGCATGCTCACCGGGCGCAGTTCGGCGGTGTCGGACAGATCCACGGTGTAGCCGTCGCTGTAGGACTCGCCCTTCCAGATCCCCGACGCGTAGCCGCGATACATGTCGTAGCCGGCCAGACCGGGCCAGAAATCGTGCAGCGCGGTGACGGCGAAGGTGCGCACGCTGCCGTCGGCGGCGTCGGTGGTGAACGAGCCCTCCGACACGATCCGGAAGTCGTTACGGAACTTCAGGTCATGGGTCACGCTGACGATCGGCACGGTCGGTACTTCCGCCTCGATCGGGCGCTGGATCGACCCTTCGAAGTGCCAGCGCTGCCCGTCGGCGGTCTCGCGCTGCGCGAAATGCACCAGCTCGTCGTCGAACTGGAAGATGCCCATGAAGTACAGCACGCCGTCGGGGATCTCCGAGGGCTGCAGGCCGCCGCCCTCACCGAGGCTGCCGCCACCGCCGCCGTGACGAGTGCCCCACGAGTGGTCGCGGCCGAACCACCACGTGCTGGGATCGATCTCGATGCGTTCGCCGTCGACCTCGAGCCACCCGGAGATCTCGCCGTTCTGGTAGTAGCGGCGGGCGTCCTCGCGCACCCGGCCGCGGGTGCGGAAGAAGGCGGGTTCCTGCTCGTAGGCGGGGAACTGGCCGGCGAAGTTCAGTTCCAGGCGCAGGCCGTGGTCGTTGTCGCCGAGGGTCGCGCGCACGCCGCGCAGGGGCTCGGTGATCTCGTAGCGGTAGGGACCGATCTGCCAGGCGCCGAGATCGTCGTACTTGCCGCTGATCTCGCGCGAGAGCCGTGCCACGTGCGCCGTGCCGTCGATGGTGACCATCGCGTAGGCGTCCATCACATTGCGGTTGGGGTAGCGCGCCATGCCGGTCATGACGCTGACCCGGCCGGTGGTGTCGAAGCCGTAGAGCACGATGCGTTCGGTCCAGCGCAGATCGCTCTGGGCGACGTGGTCGAAGGTCGTCGGCAGTTGGTGGCAGAGCAGTTCGTCCTGGGGAGTCAGCATGGACTTTTCCTTCGAGAGAGGGTGTAGAACACGTTTCAAATTAGCTAATTTGAATACACCATGAAGCGTTTTTGAAAAATGCTCGACCTCGGCTACGCTCAGCCCACGTCGAAGGAGGAATCAACCGGTGACCGACAAGAGCGAGGCCCGACAGGGGCCCGGCCGACCGCGCGACCCACAGCTGGACGAGCAGGTGCTGCGAGCCACTCAGGAGTTGTTGGTGGAGCAGGGTTTCCAGGCCACGACCATCCAGGGTGTGGCGCGCCGAGCCGGGGTGGTCGCCACCTCGATCTACCGTCGGTGGCCCAACAAGATCCACCTCGTCGAGGACGCGATCTTCGCCCTCGACACCGGTGCCATCCCGCGGCCGACCGGCGATATCGCCGCTGACCTGCTGGCCTGGACACAACTGTTCTTCGCCGCGGCCACCCATCCCGCGGCCCGCTCCGGCATCCCCGGTCTGCTCTCGGCCTACCACGACGACGAACAGAGCTACCAGCGCCTGCGGGAACGCGGCGAAGGCCTGGCCAGGGTCGCCATCCGCGCGACCATCGACGCGGCGATCGCGAACGGACAGGTCAAACCCGCCTGCGATCCCGACCTGATCTTCGAATTCCTGCGCGGCGCAACCCTCTTGCGCGCGCTCACCCGCGGTGATGAGGACGGCGAGCGCTTCTGCCGTCAGACCGCGGCGGCACTGGTCACCCTGGCCACCGAGCACGAGAGTCAGCCATGAGAACGCGTTACTGTTTGTTGATCGCCGTCGCGGCCGTGCTCGTGGTCCCCAACGCCGTCGGCACCGCGCAACCGGACTCACCCGCCGTCGTTCAGGAGGACCGCGGCCTCGCCGATACCGCCGTCGCCCGCGCGAACTGTGCGGGCGACGCGATCCCCGAACCAGGCCTCCAGGGCGACGTACCCGCCGCCGAACGCGACAGCGGCCGCAGCACCCAGGGCTACCGCTGCAACATCAGCCGCATCGGCGGATACGCGGGCCGCGGCGCCGGCATCACCTCGACGCAGTTCGATCACTGCGTCTACCTCGGCAGCTTCTTTCCCGGCAACCTGCTCAATCCCGCGCAGGGCGTGCAGGTGATCGATGTCGCCGATCCGGCGAACCCGGTGCTCACCGCCACGCTCACCGAACCCGCGATGCTGGCGGGTACCTGGGAGAGCCTCAAGGTCAACGCCGCGCGAAAGCTGCTGGTCGGCACCGGAGCTCCCGCGTTCACCGGTGCGGGACTGATCTCGATCTACGACATCTCCGACTGCGCGCACCCGCGCCTGCTCAACCCGGGACCCGGCACCGACGTGAGCCTGCCGGTCCCGATCACGGCGCACGAGGGCGGCTTCTCCCCCGACGGCCGCACGTACTGGGCATCAGGGGTCATCCCCGGCATCGTCAGCGCCGTCGACCTGACCGATCCGGCCGACCCCCGCGTGATCTGGCAGGGCATGCCGGGGCAGTCCATGCACGGCATGGGCCTGCGCGCCGACGGCAACCGCCTCTACCTGGCCAACAACATGGGCGGGCTCACCATCCTCGACACCAGTGCGGTGCAGCGGCGCGACCCCGACCCGCAGGTGCCGATCATCTCCCAGCTGACCTGGACCGATGGCTGGGCGACGCAGCAGAACGTGCCCGTCACCTACAACGGCGTGCCCTACCTGTTCACCGCCGACGAGGCCGGATCCGGCGGCGTCAAACTCATCGACATCTCCGACGACACCAACCCGCGCATCGTGAACTCCATCAAGTTGGAGATCAACCTGCAGCAACATCGCGACAGCGCGCTCGCCTCCGGGATGGGTGGGTCGATCTTCACCTACGACGCCCACTACTGCTCCGCCGATCGCCCGGTGAATCCCACCGCGCTCGCATGTGGCTGGATCGCCTCCGGCATCCGGGTTTTCGACGTCCGCGACCCGCTCCGGGTACGCGAGATCGCCTACTACAACCCGCCCGCGCGCACCGGTCAGAACAGCGAACTGTGGAACTCCCCGCACGCGCTCGCCTCGATCATCGGAGTGCCGCTGCTCAGCGTGCAATCGGTGATGCAGGCCGTCGACGCGGGCGTTCTCGATCCCGAGCAGGCGCGGAGTTCGCGCACCGGTGACGTGGCCTTCGGTGACCTCTCCACCGACTGGTGCTTCTCCGCTCCCGAGTGGCGCGGCAACCAGCTCTGGGCCGCCTGCGCCGACAACGGGTTGCTCACCTTGGAGCTGTCGCCCGAGGTGTACACCCCGCCCACCGATCAGCGGTCGACGGTCGGCTCATGACCCGGCGGGTGCTGCTCGGCGCCGCGGGTGCGGCGACGGTACTGCTGCTGCTGGTGGTCGGCGCGGCCGTCCGACCGCTCTTCTTCTCCGAGACCGACACCGTCACACCGGTATTGACGCCTACCGAGATCGGCTTCGTGCAGGACATGACGGGTCACCATCAGCAGGCGCTCATCATGGTCGAGCGCCTGGCCGTCGATGCCGATCCCACCGTGCGGCGGCTGGCCGACCAGATCGCCGATGCCCAGCGCCTCGAGATCGGCATGATGCTCGGCTGGCTCCGGCTGGCCGCGGCGACCCCGACCAACCCGCACCCGATGTCGTGGATGCCCACCGGTCACCACACCGCCGCGTCCTCGTCGATGACCATGCCCGGCATGGCCACTCGCGCCGACCTCGACGCGCTCGCGCAGGCACACGGCGCCGACGCGGAGACGATGTTCCTGCGGCTGATGTATCGCCATCACCAGGGCGGGGTCGCCATGGCTCAAGCGTTCGACGAGCTGTCCGAGGGCGGGCCGGTCGAACAGGCGGCCCGTGACATGGTGAGCACGCAGAGCCAGGAGTCCGGGATCATCGGCTTGCTGATGTCCCAGCGCGCCACGACCGGCTGAGGACCGGACGGCGCAAGCGCACGTGCACCGAGCGCTTCCGCATGGTCGACGACCTCGGTCCTACAGCTCGATGACGGACTCGGGTCTGAAGTCGGGGTGCCCGACCAGCTCGCCGATCGTGGCGCGCACCTCGCCGACCGCCGGGACCGCGGCGAATTCGACCGACTCGTGCCAGAAATCCGACAGTCGGGCGGCGGTGCGCCCGGTCGGGCCACCGTCCAACGACAACGCCTGACCGACCTGTTCGGCGGCCTGCTCGGGCTCGCCGAGCATCAACTGCAGGCGAGCCGAGGAGATGGCGGCCATCGCCGGCGTGACGAATTCCGCCGGCAGCGGCGCGTGCATGTCATCGAAGGCGATGCGAGCCAGGTCGGGGCGGGTGGCGATGAGGTGGCGGTAGCTCTTGCCGAGCAGCCGCGACTGCTGCCCCGGCCCCGGCCAATCCCTGCGCGGTCCGAGGAGCATGCTCATGGTGACCGCGGTCAGAGTCCGGTCGGCGGCGCGGTCCCCGGTGGCCGTCTCGGTGGCTTCGGCCCTGCTCGACGCGGTCTCGGCGGCTTCGCTCCGGCACTCGGCAGCGACCACGATCGCTCGCTGGAAGGCGGCGTGTTCGCCGAGAATTCCGTGCGCGTAGGCCTCCAATTCGGCCAGGGCGACCCGCAGCACGGGCGTCGCGGTGCGCCGCGCCAGATACTGGGCGAGCTGGGCCACCTCGAGCCCTTCGGCCGGCCTACCACTGTCGAGGAGCTGCCAGGATGCCTCGGCGAGGATCGCGGCGGTGAGCACCTCCTCGCCCGCGGCATGCGACAGCCGTGCCGCGGCGACCGAGTACCGGCGACCGGCGACAACGTCTTCCACGTCCCAGCTCATGGCGGCCGCGATATCGGCCAGCTCGGCACCGGCCCGGAAGGCGCGCCCATGCCCGCCCCCGGCCGAGAGCTGCTGCAAACGCGGCAGATTCACCGACAGCCAGGCCGTCACCGCGCGGCGCGGCGCCGGTCCGTCGTCCCACTGCCGGGCGCGCGCCCAGGTGGCGAGCTGCTCGGCGTCCGCCAGCTCCGTCGCGGCGAAGGTGGGGTGATCGCCGCGCGAGTGCGCGATGGGCGGCAGCAGCAGCGACGAAAGCTGCGTGGGCAGATCGTCGAGTTCGCTGACCGAATCGACGGTGAGCCGGTCGCGCAGATGATCCAGCGGAGTGTGCAGCGCCGACGCGTACGCGGCCACGTGCTCGGCGCGCACCATCCGGGCGCCGGTCTCGAGCTGACCCAGATACGGCTTCGAATAGTTCGTGCGCGCGGACATGCCCTGCAGGCTGATACCCGCCGCTGTTCGGGCCGCGCGCAGGGCCGAGCCGACCTCGGTCATCCGAGGTCCGCGCCGGTGCGGGTCGACTCGTTCATCAGTTCGAGAATACGTCGCGGGCAGCCCCGCGCGTGGGTGTCTGCAACATGTCTGCAAGACGACGTGGCGAGGCCTCTATGCCTGTTCACCTGCTTAACGTCGGAGATCGTGAGCAACAGAACTGTCCAGCGGGTGCATCGAGGCGCCCGCATCGCCCTGGCCGCCGTCGCGCTGACCGCGGCCGTCTCGACGGCACCGGTCTCGGCCGCACCGTCCTACCAACCGGCCGCGCCGGTCGAGGCGACCTACTACGGCCTGGGGCCATGGGCGGTGGCCGAACGATCCGGTGCCGACTGCTGCACCTCGACCGGCGATACCTACGACATCTGGTACCCGGCGGATCTCGACGCGGGCGCCCACCCGGTCATCACCTGGGGCAACGGCACGATGGCGCACCCACGCGAATACGCGTACCTGCTCGCACACCTCGCGTCGTGGGGATTCGTCGTGATCGCCGCCGACCGGACCGACACCGGAACCGGCGTGCAGATGCTCGACGCCGTGCGCTACCTCGCCGAGCAGAACAACGACCCGAGCAGCGTCTTTCACGGCAAGATCGATCTCGATGCGGTGGGCGCGGCGGGTCATTCTCAAGGCGGTCTGGGTGCGCTGAACGCGCTCGCGCGTGGGTCCGGCCTGGTCGACACCGCCGTGACGCTCGAGATGCCGCTGGCCGCGGTGTGTTCGTCGCTGCCGACGGTCGACGGCCAGAGCGCCTGTGTCGACACCAGTGCGATCACCTCGGGCTCGGTGCTGCTGGTCAACGGTTCGGCCGACGGCATCTCGCCGGGGACCCAGCAGCTGCCACCCGCGCTGATCGGCCAGCAGTCCATGCAGGCGTACTACGACGCCCTGCCCGCGCAGGTGCCCAAGGCCCGCGCCGCGCTGATCGGCGCCCAGCACAACGACATCCAGGGCCAGCCCGACTGCACCAACTACAGCTGCACCGAAGGCGTCTATCGCTACCTCGGCTACTTGGCGGCGTGGTTCCGTGGCCAATTGCGCGACGATCCGGCCGCCCGTGGCGCATTCGTCGCGGGCACCGGCGAATTCCTGCACAACCCGTACTGGTCCGAGCAGGCCAGCACCCTCACCCGCTGATCGAAGAAAGGCTGCCTCTTCATGGAAGACCGCATCAAGGAGCTACTCGCCGAGCTGGATCTGGACGGCAAGCTCCGGCTGATCTCCGGCGCGGGCCTGTTCCGGATGGCCGGTGACCCCGCGATCGGACTCGCCGAGATGCCGGTGTCCGACGGTCCCTCCGGGGTGCGCGGCGAGAACTGGGACGAACGCGACCCCTCGGTCAGCCTGCCTTCCGGTACCGCGGTCGCCGCGACCTGGGATCCCGGACTCCTCACCGAGATCGGGGCCCTCATCGCCGCCGAAGCGCGCCGCAAGGACGTCTACGCGGTCCTCGGCCCGACGATGAACCTGCATCGTTCGCCGTTGGGCGGCAGGCATTTCGAGTGCTTTTCCGAGGACCCGCTGCTCACCGCCGAGATGGCCGAGGCCTATGTGCGGTCCGTGCAGGCGCACGGGGTCAGCGCGTGCCCGAAGCACTACGTGGCCAACGACTCCGAGACCGACCGCTTCACCGTCGACGTGCGGGTCGGCGACCGCGCGCTGCACGAGCTGTACCTCTACCCCTTCGAACGCACCGTGGCAGCGGGCGCGTGGATGCTCATGGACGCCTACAACTCGGTCAACGGCACGACCATGACCGAGAACCCGCTGCTCGACGAACCGCTCAAGGGCGCGTGGGGATTCGACGGTGTCGTCGTCTCGGACTGGACCGCGGTCCGCAGCACCGAGAGCGCGGCCAACGGCACCGATCTGTGTATGCCGGGGCCCTGGTACCTGTGGGGTGAGCCGCTGGCCGAGAAGGTTCGCTCAGGCGAGATCGCCGAATCCGTGATCGACGACAAAGTCCATCGCATCCTGCGATTCGCACATCGCGTCGGCGCGCTCGACGGAACACCCCAGCCCACAGCGGTTTTCAGGGACGAGCAAGCACAGGACCTGGTTCGCCGGGTCGCCGCCGAGGCGATGGTCCTGGTGCGCAACGACGGAATCCTCCCGCTCGCACCGGAAACCACGGTCGCCCTGCTCGGCCCGTCGGCGGGGGAACCCCGGTTCCTCGGCGGCGGTAGCGCCACCGTCATCCCGGGTCATACGACGACGCCCGTCGAAGGTCTCACCGGCCGACGACCGCTGACACACACCGCGGGCGTCCACCTGTCCGAGGCGCTGATCCCGGCCCCGCTCGCCCTCATGACCGACCCCGAATCCGGCGAGCCCGGCTTGTCGGCCCGCTATTTCAAGGACGAGACCGAGCTCGGTACCCAACACCGGACCACGAGCCGACTCGTCCTACTCGGCGATGAGCTCGCGGCGCGGTCGAACACGATCGAGCTGCACACGCGCCTGCGCGCCGACATGGCCGGAGAATGGCAGATCGGTTTCGGCGGGGTCGGTCATATCCGGCTGGACCTCGACGGCGAGACCGTCCTCGACGAGAACATGGTGCTCGACGGTGGCGACCCGGCCGCCGCACTGCTCAACCCGCCGCAACGCCACGTCACGCGCACGCTCGCCGTCGGCGAGGAGATCGATGTCCGGGTGGTGACCAGCATCGAGGAAGCGATGCCCGGCCTCGGCATCATCCTCGGCGCGACGCTCGGTATCCGCCGTCCCCAGCGCGCCGACGACGAGGAGTTCGCGGCCGCGGTCGCACAGGCTGCGGCCGCCGAGGTGGCCGTTGTCGTGGTCGGCACCACCGAGCAGATCGAGAGCGAAGGCGTCGATCGCACCTCGCTGCGGCTGCCCGGCCGTCAGGACGAGCTGGTCTCGGCGATCGCCACCGTGAACCCCCGCACGGTGGTCGTGGTGAACTCCGGTGCGCCGGTGGAGATGCCGTGGCGCGACGAGGTCGCCGCCGTGCTGCTCGCCTGGTTCCCCGGCCAGGAGTTCGGCGCGGCGCTGGCCGATGTCCTCACCGGCTCCGTCGAACCCGGCGGCCGGCTGCCGACCACGTGGCCGAAGACCATGGCCGACGTCCCCGTGCTCGACACCACCCCCGTCGACGGCGTGCTCGACTACGCCGAGGGCATCCACATCGGCTACCGCGCGTGGCTGAAGGCAGACATCGAACCCGCCTACCCGTTCGGTCACGGTCTGGGCTACACCACCTGGGAGACCAGCGATCTCACCGTCGAGGGCCGCACCGTCGCGCTGACGGTGACCAATACCGGTGAGCGAACCGGCAAACAGGTTGTCCAGGTGTATCTCTCGCGCCCGGACAGCGCAATCGACCGTCCGGTTCGCTGGCTCGCCGGTTTCACCACCATCAGCCTCGCCCCCGGCGAGACTCACACGGTGTCGATCGACCTACCCGCTCGCGCCTTCCAGCACTGGGGCACGAGCGGCTGGGAGAGCGAACCCGGCGAATTCATCGTGCGGGCCGGAACTTCCGTCACCGACCTTCCCCACACCGCCTACATCTACTAGCTCGAAATTTCTATCAGCTCGAACAACGGAGCGTGGCCATGTCCACCAGTACCATCAAGCCAGACGACACCAATGACACCGGAAGACTCGAAGGCGCGTCGCGCGCAAGAATTTTCACGGTCCTAGCCGTGATCGTGCTCTTCTCCGAGATCGCCCCGATGCAGTACACGATCGTCGCGGCGGCCCTACAGAAGATCGCACCGAGCTTCCCCGGCGTCGGGGCCAACATCAACTGGGCCATCATCGTTTTCGGTTTGATCGGCGCGGCCGCGTCTCCGTTGATCGGCAAGATGAGTGATGTCTGGGGCAAGAAGCGGATGTTCCTCATCTGCGGCGCCCTGTTCGTGATCGGCTGCGTACTCGACGCGACCACCTCGAACTGGGGTGTGTTCCTGTTCGGTCGCTGCCTGCAAGCCACCGCCATCGCGACTGCGGTGATCGCCTACGGTCTCATCCGGGATCTGATGCCGCGCAAGATGGTTCCGCTCGCCCTCGGTCTCACCGCGACCGGCTTCGGCGTCGCCTCCATCGCGGGCCCCCTGCTCGGCGGCTACCTCGTCGACAACCACAGCTGGCGTGCCATCTTCTGGGTACTGGGGGCGTTCACTGTGGTGATGTTGCCGCTGGTGTGGTTCATCGTGCCCGAGTCCAAGCTGCGGGTCACCGAGCGCATCGACATCGTCGGCGCCGCGCTGCTCGCTGGTGGTGCCGCACTCACCCTGATCTATGTCGACAAGGGCCACGACTGGGGTTGGTCGAAGCCGACCACGCTGGCCTGGCTGATCGCGGGCCTGGTGCTGCTCGTGCTGTTCGTCCTCGTCGAGAAGCGGGCCACCACACCGATCATGGACATGCAGCTGCTGTTCCACCCCCGCGTGGCGCTGGTGCTGGCCGGTGCGCTCTTCGCGTCCCTGCAGATCGGCATCGTGTCCTACGCCATCGCCTACATGTCCCAGACCCCGCCGGAGTCGACCGTCGTCGACGGTGTTGCGCAGGGCACCCTGGCCCAGATCCAGCAGCTGACAGGTCAGGCACTGCCGATCGAGGCCGTGCAGGTCACGCTCGATCCCGGCTACACCTACGGCAGCGGATACACCCTGCTCGAGTTCGCCGTCCGGATCGCACTGCTCGGTTCGGTGATCACGATGATCTTCGGCGCGGTCGCCGGTCTGCTCGCCAGGCGGGTCGGTGCCCGGTTGCCGCTCGTCGCGGCACTTGTCATCTTCGCCACCGCGGCCGTCGCCTTCGCGGTCCTGCCACTGACCACCACCAACTTCCTGATCGTGAACTCGATCTTCAGCATCGGCTTCGGCATGTACTACGCCTGTATGCCGATCCTGCTGGTGGAGGCGGTTCCGCAGGAACAGCAGGGCGTCAGCATGGGCATGCTCGGTGTGATGCAGTCCATGGGTGTCGCGATCGGTCTCGCGATCGTCACCGCGTTCCTGCACAGCAACGGCATGAGCGCCCTGGTGAGCGTCGGCGGCCAGGACCAACCGACCACCCCGCTGCCCGACCTGTTCGGTGATCGTGGGTACCAACTGGGCTTCTGGGTCTGCGCGGTGGCCTCGGCCGTCGCCCTCACCCTCGCCCTGGTGATGAAGCACGGCCGCACCCCGGCCACGGGCGGCACCGCCCACTGATCCGAAACTGACCAGCCGGCGGTGTCGACCGCCGGCTGGTCACTTCGTCGGCCAGCCGCCGTTGCGGTCTCGCATGTCCGGCTCGTCGTCGTCACCGACCAGGTGCTGGATGCCGAGCTGCTCGGCGAACAAGTGGCGCTGGGTGATCCAGCCGAGGATCGACAGACCCACCCAGGCCAGGGTGGCGGTGACCTGCTGCCAGCCTGGCTCGGGGTCGCGCAGGAACGACAGCGAGTCGCTGAACAGCGCGACACCGCTGCACACCATGCTCGCGCCACCGATCGAGGTCAACCACAGCAGTGCGCGAGCATGGAACTTCTGCGCCAGGAACGCGCCCGACACACCCACCGCGAGCGCGACGATCATGCTCAAGGCGACGTTCTTGTCACCGGGCTGCAACACCGTCGCCAGCTTAGTGCCGATCATCACGCCGGTGAGACCGCCGATGAAATAGGAGGCGAAACGGAACACCAGCGAGGTGACCGCCCAGACCGACACCGCGCCGATCAGCGCGGCCAGCAACAGCCACCAGAAGCTGGCGTTGAACAGGTCGGCGATCAGCCAGCCGAGACCGAACCCGATCGCGAGCAGGCCCAAGTGGACCGAGCGAATCCCGTAGAAGCACAACAGCGCTCCGACGAGGGCGACCAGAATGCCGTTCATCTGCGTTCCTTTCGACGGGCGAGCACGATCACGACCCGGACAGTGCGGCGGTCGCGGCGGCGACGGTGGGATAGATCGGGACCGGGACGTCACCGTGCTCGGCCGAGCCGAGTGCGTCACCGAACTGGGCGATCGGTCGCGCGACGGCGAACCCGATGCGCCGGGAGGCCAGCGTGTCTCGCAGGGCGAGCAGCATCGTCGCGGCGGTCACGTCGACCGAGGGCGAGGTCTCCGCGTCGAGGACGACCATCCGGGTGCGGTCGGTGCACAGCCCTTCGATCTGATCCTTCACATAATCGGAGTTGGCGAAAAACAACCCCGATTCGACCCGGACGACCAGCAGATCGGGTCGCGTCGCCGCGTCCGGGTGCCGGATGGCGGCCACCCACAACGACCCTTCCTTGCCGAGCTCGGCCACATGCGGTTGCGAGGCTCGGTACACCAGCAGCAGCATCGACACGCCGATGCCGATGAGCAGGCCCGGCAGCGTATCGAAGACCAGCACACCCAGCATCGCGGCCATCGCGCCGAGGAAGTCGACGCGCGCCGCCTTTCCGTAGATGCTGCCGAGCATGTGGGTCCAGACCCGGTAGAGGCGGCGCAGGGCGGCGATATCGACCAGCTCGATCACGGCCGCGATCACGACCGCCGCCAACGTGGCCTCCGGCAGTTTCTCGAACAGCCCGGTGAGCAACAGCAGGGTGACGATGGTGAGCCCGGCCACGACAAGCCCGCTGAGCTGGGTCTTCGCGCCGGCGCCGCCATTGACCGCCGTCTTCGACAGGCTGCCGTTGACGACCATCCCCGAACTCAGCCCCGAGCCGAGATTGGCGACACCGAATCCGAGCAGCTCCCGATTCGGGTCGATGGTGTAACCCGCTTTGGCCGCATAGGTTTTCGCGGCGCCGAGGCCCTCGGCGAAGCCGATCAGCAATACCCCGACGGCGGGTCCGAGCAGATCGAGGTAGTCACCGAACGACACCCCCGACGGCAGGCCGAACGCGGGCAGTCCCGAGTCGATATGACCGACGATCGAGACACCCTTGTCGTCGAGTCCGAACAAGGTCACGACCACGATGCCGAACCCCACAGCCACCAGCGCGCCGGGAACGAACGGCAGCCAGCGGCGCAATGCGAGCACCAGCGCGAGGCTGATCAGGCCGACCGTCACAGTGCGCCACTGGGCATGGCCCAGCTCGGTGATGATGCCCCACGCCTGCCGGAAGAAGTTGCCGTCGTGTTTGTCGACGCCGAGTAACTTGGGCACCTGCCCGATGATGATGACCAGGGCGAGTCCGACGATGAAGCCCTTGAGCACCGGTTCGGAGATGAACGCGGCGATGAAGCCGAGCCGGATGAGACCGGCGAGCAGACCGACCAGGCCGGTCGCGATGGCGAGTGCGGCCGTCAACGCGATGTAGCGGCCGTTGTCGGCACCCGCGAGCGGGGCGATGATCGCCGCCGACAGTGCCGCGGTCGCCGACATCGGGCCGACCACCAGGTGCCGCGAACTGCCTGCCAGCGCGTAGAGCACCAGTGACGGCACCGCCGCGTAGAGCCCGACCACCGGCGGCACCCCGGCGATCGACGCGTAGGCCAGCGCTTCGGGCACGAGCACCGCCCACACCGTGAGACCGGCGATCACATCCGGTCGCAGCCAGGCCCGCCGATAGCCGTGCAGTGACTCGAACACCGGTATCGACAGCGCCACGATTCCTCCTCGCTACAGCCCGCCGATGCCCTTGCCGACGACCACGGAGCCCATGATCAACAGCACGATCGCCATCACCGCATGGTTGTTGAGCTGCAACCACTCCCGCAGGCTGTCGAGCATCGGACCGAGTTTGTCGGCCGCGAGCATGTACCCCACGACCACCGCCAGCACGGTGACCGAGGCGAGCAAGGTGAACACCACGATCGCGACCAGGTCGCCCCCCGCGCTCAGACCGCCTGCCCCGATCGCGACACCCGCCGACACACACAGCAGCAGATTCTTCGGATTGACGCCCGACAGCAGCGCCCCCAGCCCCAGCGCCTTCACCGGCGTGAGCGTGTCGATCGCCTTCATCCAGCCGGGCACCTCGGTCTGCGACCGTTCCTGCCACTGGATCACCGCCAGGACCACCAGCGCGACGCCGAGAATGATCTTCACGATCGAGGCGCCGGTCGACGGTTCGCTGTCCGTGCCGCCCAGTGTCCCGGCGAGCAAGGTCATCACGCCGGTCACGACGAGGATGCCGGCCACCCACCCCACGGCGAAGCCCTTCGCGGCACCGCCCGCGTTCTTCGACAAGATCATCAGAATGGCGGCGATGATCGGGATCGGCGAAACCGCCACACCCACCGCCAGTGGCAGAAGACCGCCGATTACTGAGCCCATGCCACGACGCTAAGCGGGCCGGTCCCGGCGCGCCTCACACTTTCCGGGTGAACTGCGCGCGCCTGTTTTCATCCGATTCGGGTGAAGCAGCCGGGCGCTCACCGACGGCATGATTCGCCCCATGGGATCACCAGCAACGCTCGGACCGGTCGAATTCCTCGTGCTCACTTTTCCCGGCACCGAGATCGACGAATCCGTGTCCGCGGCACTGGCCGAGATCGTCGCGAAAGGCACGGTCACGCTGCTCGATTTGATCGTGCTGTCCATGGACGAGGCGGGCGCGATCACCGAACGCGAGATCGACGACGACATCGCCGCGGTGGGTCTGACGGGTCTGACGGCCGCCGACATCGACCTCGTCAGCGACGACGACCTCGATGTGGTCCGCGCGTCGATGGAACCGGGAACGACCGCTGTCGTCATCGTTTTCGAGGAAACGTGGGCACTGCGCCTGGCAAGCGCCGTGCGCGCGGCCGACGGCGAGGTCGCGCTGCACGTGCAGGTACCGCGCGATGCCGTCGACGCCGCGCTCGCCCTCGCCTAGGAAGGAATCGATATGCCACTTCGCAGGGGTCGCGTCGGGCGACCGGGACTGATCGGCACCATCGCCAGAACCGCGGTCGTCGCGGGAACCGCGACCGCCACCTCGAACGCGATGAACCGGCGCGGCGCGCAACGGGCCGCCGAACAACAGGCCTACGCCCAACAGCAGGCGCCGCCTCCGCCGCAGCAACAGGCTCCCCCGCCGCCCCCCGCGCCGAGTGCGGGCAACGACACCGTCGCCCAGCTCAGCAAATTGGCCGAGCTGCATTCCGCGGGCGCGTTGTCGGACGCCGAATTCGCCGCCGCGAAAGCCAAACTGCTCAGCTGAGTTTCCGGTGAACGACGCCCCCGGCCACGGTGCCGGGGGCGTCGCGCTGTGCTCACTGCACGCGACCGCCCACCGTGTGGATGATGACCAGCTTCGGGTCCCACGGCACGAGCTCGTCCACCTTGCGCTGCAGCTCCTCGCGCGGCGGCAACTGCGCGGGGCCGAGCACCGAGACGGTCGCGACATCGCTGTGCAGGGTGACGTCCATGACCTGTGCGTCCGGTGTGTCCCGGAGCCAGTCACCGGCCGCGTCGGCGATCTGACCGGCCCACAGAGTCGACAGCGAGTTGAGCATCATCGGGATCGCCACCAGCACCAGCGCCGCGCCGAGCACCAGGTAGGCCCGGCCCCGCCGCATCGTCGCCGGATCGGCCTCGCCCGCGTACCCGGCGATGAGCAGCACGATCGTCGACGTGATGATCATCGCGACCACATTCGACGCGAACAGCACGAACGCGCCACCGGCGAGCGCGGGCGCATGCGATCCCAGGCACACCCCCACCACCCCGAGCGGCGGCACCAGCGAGATCGCGATCGCCACCCCGGGCAGCACATCGCCCACGTCACGCCGGGTGATCGCGATCGCCGCGACGATGCCGGTCGCTATCGCCGCGGTCAGGTCCATCAATTTCGGCGAGGTCCGCCCGACGACCTGGGCGTTGGACAGCACATTCACCGGATTGGGCAGCACCTGCGCGAAAAGGAACCCCAGCGCGACCACCACCACGATCCCCGACAGGACCAGCAGCAGACTCCGGCCGAGCAACGGCCCGCGACCGGTCACCACGCCCAACGCGACACCCAGGATCGGTATCGACAGCGGCGCGACGATCATCGCGCCGATCACCGTCGCGGTGGAATCGCCGATGACGCCCGAAATGGCGATCACCGCCGACATCACCAGCATGATCCAGAACGCCGACCGCTTCGACGCGACCTGGCCCACCGACAGATCCAGTTTGTCGGTCAGCTCGTCCAGCGATCGACGTTGCTCCTGCGGGACAAGAAAGCTCAGCATGGCAGGCATACGTCACGACCTCCGCTCTCGGTGCGCGGCTCCTTCGACGGCGGACCGGTGGATCAGGGGGTTACGATCGCGAAATCCGGGTCGGGGGCGTCGAGGTAGCCGACCAGTTCGGCCAGCTTGGCGGGATCACCCTCGGCGGTGACGCGACCGTCGCCGATCATCGTCGCCAGATCCTGGCCACCGAGCAGTGCCGCGCGCAGGTCCGCTTCGGTAAGCGTGAACGTCGCCTGGGCGGGCGGGGGCTCGCCTTCGACGTCGAAGTGCACGAGCAGTCCGTTGCGCAGTTCGGTGCGGTGCACCGTACCGGAATCGGTGGTGCGCCAGTCGATGACGATCGTCGCATCCCACGCGCGCGGGCCGTCGACGCGCAGCGCCATCGCGTCGAACACCTGCTCCACGGACAGGGCCGCGGAAATGTCGGCCGAGGACGTCGCCAGCGGAGTACCGACATTGCCGTTGCGTAATTCGTAGGCGCCCATCAGGAAGAAGTTGCGCCAGGTGCCGTTCTCCGCGCCGAAGCCGAGCTGTTCGAGCGTGTCGGCCTGTAGCGCTTTCGCCTCGGCATTGTCGGGGTCGGCGAAGATGACGTAGTTGAGCACCTGGGCCACCCAGCGGAAGTCGCCCTCGTCGTAGGACTTTCGCGCCTTGGCGACGGCTTCGTCGGCACCGCCCATGAATTCGACATGGCGGCGGGCGTTCGCGACCGGCGGATGCTGCCACAGCGTGGCGGGATTGCCGTCGAACCAGCCCATGTATCGCTGGTAGATCGCTTTGACATTGTGGCTCACCGACCCGTAATAGCCGTGGGTCGACCACGAGTTCACGACGGCCGGCGGCAAGGGCAGGTCCTCGGCGATCTCGATGCCGGTGGAGCCCTTGTTCAATGCCCGCAACGTCTGGTCGTGGAGGTAGCCGTAGAGATCACGCTGGACCGAGAGGAACTCGGTCAGCCGGTCGGTTCCCCAGGTCGGCCAATGGTGCGAGGCGAACACGACATCGGTGCGGGCGGCGTATCGGTTGATCGCCTGTGTGAGGTATTTCGACCACACGTGCGGATCGCGAACCAGCGCACCACGCAATGTCAGCAGATTGTGCAGGGTGTGGGTGGCGTTCTCGGCCATGCACAGCGCCCGCCGATCGGGGAAGTAGAAGTTCATCTCCGAGGGCGCCTCCGTGCCCGGCGTCATCTGGAATTCGATGCTCACCCCGTCCACCGTCACGGTCTGCCCGGTGTGGTCGATGTAGACCGTCGGCGAGATCAAGGTCGGGGTGCCGAGCGAATTGGTCGGCCCGAGACCGGCACCGACCGCCCCCTTCGGCCCACGAGGAAGCGCGGCGCCGTACATGTACGCCGAGCGGCGCGCCATCGCGGTGCCCGCGTACACGTTCTCCTCGACCGCGTGTTCGGTGAAGCCGACCGGCGCGATGATCGGGCAACGCCCCGCCGCGACCTCTGCTTCGGTGGTCACCCCTTTCACGCCGCCGAAATGGTCGATGTGGGAATGCGAATAGATCACCCCGGCCACCGGGCGGTCGCCACGATGCTCGCGGTACAGCGCGAGTCCGGCGGCGGCGGTCTCCTCCGAGATCAGGGGATCGATCACGATCACGCCGGCGTCACCTTCGACCAGCGTCATGTTGGACAGATCGAATGCGCGGATCTGGAAGATGCCGTCGGTGACCTCGTACAGGCCTTGCTTCACACACAGTTGCGACTGCCGCCACAGACTCGGGTTCACCGTGGGCGGGCACTCGCCGTCGAGGAACGAGTAGGCGTCGATGTCCCACACCACCTTGCCCGCGGCGTTCTTCACCACCCCCGGCGTCAGCGCCGCGACGAACCCGCGCTCGGCATCGGCGAAATCCTGGGTGTCATCGAACGGTAGCGAGCCCAGCAACGTCTCGTTGTCGGCTTCGACGCTGGCCGAGGCTTCCTGCTGACTGGTCATCAGATGGTGTTCCTGTCTGTGAGCGACGCCGGATCGCGCAGTCGTGCGCGGATGTCAGGCGAGGGCCTTGGCCTTGAGTTGCTGGAATTCCGCCTCGGTGATGGCCCCGGCGTCGAGCAGCTTCTTCCCGTCGGCGATCTGGGCGGCGGAGTTGGTGCCCGCGGCCTGCCTGATGTAATCGTCGGCCTCCGTGCGCGCCTGCTTCTGCGCTTCGGCGGTCCGTTCCGCCATGCCGCTACCGCGGAAGATCAGATACACCAGTCCGGTGAGCAGCGGGAACAGGATCAAACACACCACCCACACCGCTTTCACCCAGCCCGAGGTGGACCGGTCGCGGAAAAGATCGGTGAGCAGGTAGAACATCAACATCAGGTAGGCGACAAAGCAGAAGCTCACAATGATGACCCAGAGAACGTCCCACACCGACGACATGATTCGACCCTCACTTCTGTGATGCGTGTCCACCGGGCGGCGGTCACGGTTCGACCCTTGCCGCCATGGTCGCGAAGAACCCCGGCCGTCCACATCATCCGAATCGGGTGAATCCGTCCGAGCCGCTCGACCTCACCCAGAACGGGGGATCCGGATCGTCCCCGACAACCCTACCGTCGAATCCATGACGATCACCTCGCATCCCGTCCGCCAGGGTCTCGCGGCAGGCATCACCATGCTCGCGGCGATCATGCTCCTGGTGGCAGGCACGCTGAGCATCCTGCGCGGTATCGCCGGCGTCACCAAGGACGAGCTGTTCCTGATCCCGAGCGAATACAGCTACGAGCTCGACGTCAGCAGCTGGGGCTGGATCCACCTGGCGCTGGGGGTATTCCTCGTGGCGGTAGCCATCGGCATGATGCTGACCGCGACCTGGGCCCGAATCTTCGCCTACTGCCTGGCCGTCCTGTCGATCATCGCCAATTTCCTGTCGCTGCCGTACTACCCGTGGTGGTCGGTGATCATCATCGTCATCGACCTCATCGTCATCTGGGCCGTCTCCACCTGGAACCCCCGACCGAGCCTGAGCGCCATCGACGCGCGTGAAACGGCTTATCCCGCAATCGGATCGGCGGTCAGACCAGGGAGTAGGTAGCGACGGAGGTAGCGCAGAACCGCGGCGTTGTCGTCGACGTCGACGGTTTCACCGGGGACGGTCCCGAGGCTGATCAGTACACGCGCAACCCATTCGGCGACCTCGGTGCGGTCGTGGCCGGGATGGATCTCGCCGCGCGCGAGGGCCGCTTCGACGTAGGGCAGCCAGAAGTCGGCCAGATCGGGGACGAGGCCCGAAACGCCGGCACCGGTGCACAGCGCGAATTCGTCTGGTTCGTCGCGCCGCAGACGCATGATCAGCGCACCGGGGGCGTCGTAGGCGCCCCGGCCGATGCGCACGCCTGCCGCGAGTTGTTCGCCGAAGGTGCCGAGAACGTCGAGTTCGGCGCGGGACCCGGTCCACAGCGCGTCGTTGAGCCGAACGATCGCGGCGCCGAGCAGCGCGGTCTTGTCGGGAAAGTGCCGGTAGAGCCAGGCGCGCGACACCCCCGCTTCCTCGGCGATCTCGATCATCGTCGTGGATCGAATCCCTTTGCGAGCCAGCATCTTCTGGGCCGCATCGATCAGCCTGTCCCCGACGGTCACCGCCTGCGTTTCGACCACGTGGCCCACCTCCCGAACGGCTGATCAGTCCTGGTACGGACGGATCCTACCAACGGAGTAGACATCTTCGAGAATGTGTCTACGATCGCTGGACAGTTTCCAGAATCTGTCTACTGGGCAGGTCCGCAGCCGCGAGGAGCACCATGACCACAGACCAGCGCACCGCCATCGTGATCGGTGGCGCGTCGGGCATCGGCCTGGCCACCGCGCACGCCCTCACCGCCGACGGTTTCCGGGTGATCGTCGCCGACATCGACGACAGTGCGGCCGCCGAGGCCGCGACAGCCATCGGCGGGTCCGCCTCCAGCATCCGGATGGACGTCACCGACGAAGCGTCCGTCGCGGCCGGAGTCGCGGACCTGGACGACGTGCACGCCGTGGTCAGCTGCGCGGGCCTGTCGATGACCGGCCCGATCACAGACCTCGAGCTCGCGAACTGGCAGCTCACCCTCGACGTCTGCCTGACCGGAACCTTTCTCGTGCTCAAGCACGCGGCCCGCCGCATCGCCGACGGCGGCAGCATCACCTGCATCGCCTCGCTCAACGGACGCCAGCCCGGCACCGGCATGGCCGCGTACTGCGCCGCGAAGGCAGGCGTGCTGATGCTGGTGGAGGTCGCGGCGCTGGAGCTGGCCGATCGCCGGGTCCGCGTGAACGCCATCTCCCCCGGCCTCGTCGACACTCCCCTGGTTGCCGGCATCGCCTTCGTCCCCGGCCTGACCGAGGACTATCTGGAGAACACCCCGCTCGGCCGCAGCGGCCGTCCCGAGGAGATCGCCGACATGGCCGCCTTCCTCGCATCGGACAAGGCCACCTGGATGACCGGCTCGACCATCGACCTCAACGGCGGCGCGCACCTGCGCAGATACCCCGACGTCCTCGGCCACGTCCGAGCCCTCATGGCCACCCCGCCCGCCTGATCTCCCGCGCGAACACTACTTCTTGGTGGCGGTGATCTGGGTCAGCAGACAGCGCCACCGGCCGTCGGTGTGGATGAAGGCGTCGGTGGTCCATTCGTCGGCGTCGAATCGAATGCCTTGGTAATGGGCGGTATTGGTGACCCGGGTACTCAGGAGGGCGAGTTCGCCGTGGTAGCGGATTCGGGGCTCGCCGACGCGCTCCATCGCCGAGTGCGTGAGATCGCCCGACCGGACGAAGGCCAGGAACTGTTCGGCGGTGGTTATGCCGTTCTCGGAGACCATGATCCACTCGTCGGCCATGTAGGAACCGATTTGGTCCGCGTCGTTGGCGACGATCGCCACCTGCCACTCGTCGAGAACGGCCAGGAGCTGGTCAGCTTCCGCGCGTCCGGGGGAAGTTCGTGTTGTTGTCATGCGACAACGCTATGACCGAGCGCTCTGGGCAGTCTTGGACGAATGGAACGCACACCTCTGACCGGCGATGCGGCCGCGCCCGGGCTCGGCG
>NZ_JBHUYK010000018.1:0-149265 GCF_042668615.1 Nocardia sp. NPDC057272
CCACCATGGTGGGCAGCGCCTTCGTCGTTCTCAGTGCGAGCGGGTCACAGCGAGCCGCCGCCACCGACCAGCCACGGGTTGAACGCGCAGGTCAGCTGCGGGTTCTGCACCGGGTCGAGCGCGCGAAGCGCGATCGAGAGGGCACGCGGTGAGTACATCATCGTCAGGTGATCGGAGATGTCCTGCTCGCAGCCGTCCTGCAGGGTGATGTTGTGGACCGTCGCCCCCGGACCGGCCTTCATGAAGGTCAGTTCGTAGGGGTTGGTCACCTCGTCGTAGCGGGTGCCGACGATGGTGTAGTCGACGCCGGCGACGGTGTCACCGCCGGCATTGAGGTTGTTGACGAAATCCGAGCCGATGGTCTGCTGGATGCCCGCGTGCCCGACGAAGATCTCGATCGGACCCAGGATGTCGATGCCCAGGTTGTTGATCATGCGGCCCAGGGCGCCGATACCGTCGAGGCTGGTGCCGTGGTGGGTGGCGCCGAAGGTGATCAGCTTGTTGACCTTGGCGGCCCCGCCCTCGAACTTCGTGTAGTAGTTCGCCATCGACCCACCTTGCGAGTGCGCGATGATGTCGACCTCGTCGGAACCGGTCGCGGCGAGCACGCGATCGACGAACGCCGCGGTCTGCTTGGCCGAATCCTCGATGTAGCCGGTGCCCATCACGCCGGGCAGGAACGAACCGAGGCCGCCGCCCTCCATGATGTTGGAGCGACCGTAGTTGAACGTGAACGTGCAGTAGCCGGCGTCCTTGATGGGCTGGCCCATGTAGGCGTAACCGTTGTAGGCGTTCATCCAGGTGCCGTGCAGCAGCACGACCGGGCGAGGGTGCGCGGCGGTCGGCTTGCAGTTCCAGTCGTTCGTCCCGGGCGCGGCCGCATCGGGGTTGCCGAGGCCGTAGGCGAACGCGGCGAGGAACGCCGTCGACTCCGGTCCGTACGCACCGGGATCGGAGGAATAGCCACCCGAGGAACCCGAGCTGGAGCCCGAACCGCCGTAGCAGTCACCGGACCCGTTACCGGATCCGGCGCCACTGCCGGAGGTGCACGCCGACCCGGAGCCG
Organism: Nocardia sp. NPDC057272; assembly: GCF_042668615.1. Classification (NCBI taxonomy): domain Bacteria; kingdom Bacillati; phylum Actinomycetota; class Actinomycetes; order Mycobacteriales; family Nocardiaceae; genus Nocardia; species Nocardia sp. NPDC057272. Next base: position 1,066 of record NZ_JBHUYK010000018.1, read on the forward strand.
GCGACCTGCCGGCCTTCGGAGATGATGCCGGCAAGATCCTGCTCGGTCGGCGCCGAGGCGGGAGCCGCGCTCGCCCCCGGCCCGGTGAACACCATGGAGAGGGCGCCGACTCCGGCGAATACCGCCGTGTGCAGCGTGCGCCTGCGACTGGGAGATTTCATGTGTTGACTTGTCTTCCTGTGCGATTCGAATATTCGTCGCCCTTTTCTTCCGGGAGAACGAATGGCTTGTCGAAACCGCCCAAAACATAAGCCGCAGAATTACTTACGAGACGATTGTCACGCGCGGTCTGGGTAGGTCACCACAGCCCCTCGAAAAGTGCCATGACAGGGCACAGGAAAATGTTCAGCACTCGCTGCGCGCCGCGACTCCGAGAAGTCGCTCGTCGAGCCACAGCACCGCCTCCGGATAGCCGGTCGCCGCGCCGATGATGTGCTCACCGAGCACGCCGCGATACACCGCGTTCGCCCCGAGTTCGCACTGCTCATCGTAGAGATTGCGCGCACCCTCGGCGGGAATCCACCACTCTTGGTCACCGTTGTAGATGTAGAGCGGAGTCGACGACCGCATTCCTTGCATCCGGGTGATCTCGTAGATCTCGGTGGCCAGTTCCGAACGCAGCGGATCGGCGATGTTGGCGCCCACATCGATCGGCAGGTGCAAGATTCCCGGCACCGCGAACACGCTGGCGCACGTATCTTTCATAATCGAGGTCGTGACCCAGCGCCCGAGATTGTTCATCGCGGCGAGGATTTCGGGTCGCTCCCGGCCGATCGCGAAGGTCGCGGCCATAAATATTCCGGATGCGAGGTTGGCATTCATACTGCGCGAAAGGATTTCGAAGTCGGCGGGCACCCCGCCCAGCGCCGCGCCGACGATGACGTCGCCCAGTTCCGGTGCGTAGGAATCGATCAGCTTGGCCGCACCGTGGGTGGCGATGGCGCCACCGGAATAGCCGGTCATCGCGAATCGGCTGTCGCCGTAGGCCGCCGGGTCGACACCGCGCACCGCCCGGATCGCGTCGAGCACCGCGTGCCCGGCGACATACGGTTCGGCGTACGCCATCCACGGGCCCTCGTGGTCGGGCACCAGGACCGCGTACCCGCGCAGGACCGCCAGCTGCGTCGTCGGCGGAATGAACTCTGTGGAGCTCGACTGCGATGTCAGGCCGTGCGCCAGCGAGTAGCCGGGAGTGCACTTGCGGCCCAGCGCGTCGATGGGCAGGTTGTTCACCAGCACAGGGCGATCCCCCGGCCCGGTCCACTCGGTGGCGGGCACGATCAGGGTCGCGGTGGCGTAGGACGGTCTGCCGTGGGCGTCGTCGGTGCGGAATTTCAGCAGCGTCGCCGAGCGGATGGGGACCAGGGTCAACCAGGCCGCGGTCGCGGTGACGTCGCGGGATTCGATCAGATCGCCGGGCGACAACTCGTCGAGCCCGGTCGGCCACTGGTCGAAGATCGGATCGCCGACCGCCGACGGGAGCACCGCCGCGTGCAGTGCCGCGAGTTCGGCCGCCGGATCGGCGTCGTTCGCCGGGATCGGCGACGGAATCACCTGGTCGATCCAGCGCTGCAGATCGGGCAGGAAACCGGGTGTCCCCACCTGCGGCACCGGGAATTCCTGGGTCGGCGGCGGCTCGGCGGCCGCCGTGCCTGCCGCGAAGGAGCCGAGCAGCAGCATCGAACCGACAAGTACTCGAACAGATCTCATGGCACACACGCCTTCGGGTGGCAACGGATTCGTCGATGACGTGCCACTATGCGGTGCTCCGACCCCCGCCGAAACTCCCCCACCGCGCCGTCGTCAGATCCTTCACGGTACGGGGCGGGGCGAACCGACTTCGGCGTTGTGCCCGAGTCGTGTGCGCAATGCCGCTGTATCGCAACACGAATCGTCCGTGACGACGCGAATCGGCCCGGATCCGCTTCGGGGCGAGCGGATCCGGGCCGATCGAACCGGCTCAGCAGGTGCTGGGCGCCGGTTCCCCCTGCAGCCGGGCATCGAGCCAACTCAGCGCGGAAGGCAGTCCGAGCACAGCTGCGGTCAGATGGTCCGGGGTCGGTGTCTGCTGACTGACAACCTTGGCGCCCGCGGCACACCAGCGATGGGTGGTGGAGGTGATCGCGTCGACCGGGATGAGGCCGTCGATCGGCGAATGCCATTCGAAGACGGGCATTGTCGGCGCGCCCGGATACAGCTCGAGGCTGTTCTCCTCCACCACGGCGCGAGCTTCGGGATCCTCCACCAGTGAGGTGGTAGCCGCGAAGTCGAGGATGCCGCGCCCGGCTCCCGCCCCGAGGATGTCGTTGGTGCAGGCGTCACGGATCGACGCGCGGGCGGCCAAACCGCTGGCATTCATCTGATCGCTGATCGGGAACCGTTGGGGGTATTCCCGTTCGAGCCCGATCCCCGCGGCCAGCGCGAGACCGAACACCGGATGCGAACCGAAGCCGAGCCCCTCGAGCATCGATACCAGGTTCATCGGCACCCCGCCCATCGCCGCCCCCGCGATCTCGAGCTCGGGCGCGTACTCGGGCTGCAGTGCCGCCGCCCACGCCGTCGCCATGCCGCCACCGGAGTACCCCGCCATCGCGACCCGGCTGCCGCCGACCCGCAACTGCTCGACCTGGCGCACCGCGCGGATACCGTCGAGGGTCACCTGGCCGCCCAATTTCGCTGCCCCGTAGGCGAAATTCGGTCCGAGGTGGTCGGGCACGGCCATCGTCCAGCCGCGCTTGAGCGCGTAGTTCCAGGCCACCGCCTCGCGCACCATCAGATCCGGATCGTCGGTGTAGAGGACCTTGGAGACCGAGCAGCGCGTGCCGAGCCCGTTGATGATGTGCTGGTAGGACAGCACGGGGGCGTCGGTGCGGTGATTGTTCGGCTGCAGCACCGTCGTCGTCGCGGCGATCGGGTCGCCCGCGGAATTGGTGGAGCGGAACTGGATCAGGGTGATAGTGGTGTCGGGGAACATGGCCAGCCCCGGCATCTGCCGTACGCCGAGTACGTCGCCGGGCTTGTGCTCGGCCAGGTCGGCCGGCTGGCTGTAGAAGGGGTCGGGGTCGGCAGTCGGGTACAGCGGTGTGGTGTGGCCTGCCGCGGCGGGGACCACGGTGAGCACCGCTGCCGCCAGGCAGACCAATAGCGTTCGGCCCGGCCTGCTGTGTCGTGCCGCGGCATCCCAGATCATGCGGCTGTCCCTCCCGTGTCGCTGCTGTCGAGACCGATCTTCGCCGGTACCGTGGCTCCTCGTCGACGGGTCGCCGCGAACATCGGCGGAGCTCACAACCTCACCTGGGTGCGGTTGTGACCGGAGGCAGGACGCCGATATGCGGGCGCACCGCCGCGGCGACAGGTGGATTGTGAGATCTCCAAGCGAAATCGGAACGTGTTCCTCTCGATGGTGCAAGACCTACCGTCGAGCAGGAAGGCGCTCACCAGTGCCGGGGCGAAAGGAGCACGCCATGATTCCCACCGACGAGAACATCGCCGCCACCCTCCACCGCATCGACCCGAACGAGATACCGACCCGGCGGATCACGGTCTACTTCGACGGCCCCACCCCCGAGGACGCACTGGTCCTGCAATACGCCGCGACCCAGGCCGAGGCGTGGGAGTTCACCTCGGCGGCCGTATATTCCGGCCTGCTGGTGACCGTGGACGGCAATGTCGGCCCCGGCCTGCGCCGGTTGCCCTGCCGGTCGCTGTGGCACTGACGCTCGCGGCGCGGCCTCGCCGGCCGCACTAAGCTGGCACGGCGGGCGCTGCTCGGCCCGCGGTGACAGAAAGGGCATTCGTGACACGGTGGCAGTTCTCGCTCGCACTGGCCGCGGCGGCCGTCCTCACCGGCTGCGGCTCGGCCGAGACCACCGAGGTCGCCACCGCACCCAGCACCACCGCCCCGACGACGACCACCACGAAGCGGGTGCCCGCCACCATCGCGCCGCCCACCACCACTGTCGACCCCTACGCGGGCCTGCCCCTGATCGATCACGTGACCTGGACCGAGAACGTCGACGGCCCCCGCCTGCTCGTCTTCCCCACCCAGGCGGGCCGCAAAACCGCCGCGCCCGGCACCGACGAACTCGCGTGGCAGGAAGTACGTGCCCTCGACGCCGACGCCGACGCGCCGGGGATGCGCGACCAGTTCGTGTGCCACTGGGTCTGGGCCAGGATGGTAGCGCCCGACAAGCCGAGCTGGAATCTCGAACCGTGGCGCCCCGCCGTCGGATATCAGGCCACGGTGGCGGCGAACTGCAATCCCGGCGGCCCCGAACGCTGATAGGAGCATCCCATGCGCATCGTCATCGCCGGTGGACACGGCAAAATCGCTCTCCTGCTCGCCCAGGTACTGACCCAGCGCGGCGATCACGTCCACGCGCTCATCCGTGAACCCGGCCAAGCCGCCGATATCGCCGCGACCGGCGGCGTGCCGGTCATCTACGACATGGAACGCGACAGCCCCGCCGACCTCGCGGCGGCGGTCGCAGGTTCGGACGCGGTGGTGTTCGCCGCGGGTGCGGGCGCGGGCAGCGGTGCCGCGCGCAAGTACACGGTCGACCTCAACGGTTCGGTACAGCTGGCCGACGCCGCCGAGCACACGGGCGTCGCGCGGTTCGTCCAGATCTCGACGATGGGCGCGGGCAGCCCGCCCGCCCCGGGGACCGATGAGGTGTGGGCCGCCTATATCGACGCCAAGACCCGCGCCGAGGAGGACCTGCGGACTCGCGCGCTGGCGTGGACGATCCTGCGACCGGGCCGGCTCACCGACACCGAAGGCAACGGTCTGATCACGCTCGGACCACCGCCGATTCCGCGCGATTCGGTGCCACGCGCCGACGTCGCCGCGACACTCGCGTCGATCTTGGTCGCGGACAACACTTTTCGGCGCACACTGGAGCTGGTCTCCGGATCGGAGACGATCGAGTCAGCCGTCGCGGCCATTTGATAGCCACAAATTAACTATCACAACATATTTCGCCCGCTGAGCGCGATTGTCGTCAACTCGTGCCGCATTGTCGCCACCTGATGAACACAACCAGCCGCCGGTCACGCCACTATCCGAGCGCCACATTTGACGGAGGTGGTGGCGCCACCCTGGATTCGCCGCTCAGAAGCCGGGAAATGCACCGCATCGAGACGGAATCGATCGTGCAGATGTGCTTGCATCTGAAAGTCTCTCCGTCCTAAACTCAGGGCCGCAACACAATTCAGGGGATAGTCAGGGGAGGCCGCGAGCGGCACACCCGGGGCCAGGATTGCCTTGGGTTTGCCACTGCCTGAGAAGCACAGGGGCATTCATATGAACAACACCACGGGCCGTTTCGGCCTCGCCGATCGCGCGGCGGCCGATCACCCCGGCTCCGCTCGATGGTCGAGGGAAAGCGCGGTCGCCTTCGTCATCGACGCCGTGGAATCCACCGGCGCGGCGACCCGCAACGATTTCGATATCGACCGGATCGTGACCACCGCGCACGAACTGGCCGATGACTGGGATCTGCAAACGCTGACTCCCGATACTTTCTGGCGTATCGCCGCCGGCTGTATCCGGTACTGACCGCGAATCGGTACCCACCGATCGACTGCCCCGCCCCTCGCGCGCAGTCCGATCAGCTCTCCGTGTCCGAGCCCGCCCGACCGATCAGCTCCGCTCGGCTGTCAGTCCCGCTCGGCGTAGGACAGCAGTATCTCGCGTGAGCGATCCGGCCGTTCGGCTTGAACGCTGAGCTGATCCATCACCGACAGATACATCGCGAGGTCCTGGCGGCGCTCGAGGTAGAGCGCGCTGGTGAGTTGCTCGAGGTAGACGATATCGGGCAGTTCCGGCTCGCCGAAGCGCAGAATGCTGAACGAACTACCCGCCGCCGCGTGCCCGCCCGCCGAGTACGGCAGCACCTGCACCGTCACGTTCGGCAGTTCCGAGAGCTCGGCGAGGTAGCGGAGCTGGGCCCGGTGCACCTCACGCCCGCCGATCGGACGATGCAGCACGGCTTCGTCGATCACCGCCCACACCACCGGCGGGTCGACCCGGCGCAGGACATCCTGGCGTAACTGCCGAACCTGGACCCGGCGATCGGTTTCGGCGTCGTCGAAACCGAGGGTGACGATCGCCCTGGTGTACTCCGGCGTCTGGAGCAGCCCGGGTACCAGCTGTGCTTCGTAGGTACGGATCTGGCTGGCCGCCTGCTCGAGCCCGAGGTAGGTGCTGAACCACGACGGCAGCAGGTCGCTGTAGCGATGCCACCAGCCGGGTTCGCTTGCCTGCCTGGCCAACTCGAAGAACGAGGTGCGTTCCACCGGGTCGTGCACGCCGTAGAGCGTGAGCAGATCCCGGATGTCGCGTTCCTTGAAACCGGTGCGGCCCAGCTCGAGCCGGCTGATCTTGGCGTGCGAGCCGCGGATCGCATCGCCCGCGGCCTCGCGGGTGATGCCTTTGCCCTCGCGTAGCTTGCGCAACTGGCCACCGAGCGCGATACGCAACACGGTGGGGCCACGGTCGACAACAGGTTGTACGCGACCGATCTCGTCGGGTTCAGCCGTCATGGACCCAGATCCTACCGATTACCCGGTGAGGTAGTCGAACTCTCCGGCCTTCGCGCCGCGGATGAATGCGTCGATCTCGGGCCGGGTGTAGAAGATCACCGACCCGTGCGGGTCGCGCGAGTTGCGTACGGCGACCGAGCCGTCGGCGGCTTCGGCGACCTCGACACAGTTGCCACTGGGGTTGCTGTAGGTGCTTTTGCGCCACGCGCCGTCTCCGGGGCGTTCACGCTGATCATGCTGCATTCCGGACATACCGCACTCCTCGTTGTCGAATGATGCCCACCGGTACGAAAATTGCAGATGCACGCACAAACGTTCTTGCATCTGCCTTGCGCGATGGGGACATTAACACGCGAAACGCCACCGCGCACCGGTCGGTACTTACCCGGCGTCATGACCGCGGCCAGGCGCCGACCGTCTCGTCCAGCCCCCTGAATTCGTAAGCGCCGCAACCCCATCGCGAGCCGACACGGCCGCAACGAGCGTGCAGATGTGCTTGCATTCGAAAATGAACCGCCCGTAGACTCAGGCCGCAAGATCACCGGGAGGTACCTCGGCTCCCCAGCCGGGCGGGCCTCCCGTCGCCGAATGGGAGGGGACTCGATGAGCAGTCCGTTTCAGCGACACCTCAGTGCCGCAGGTGTACCGCCCACGGCGTGTAGCGACGAGCCGAACGGGCTCACCTACCGTCAGGCGCGCGAGATGCTGAGCCAACACGACATCCATGGTCCGCAGTGCCGTCAGTGGCTGGCCGCTGCCGCATACCTGTCCGCGGGGCTGGACGACGAATAGCGCGGTCGTAACGTCTTCGTGCTGGTCAGACCGGTTCCGACAGGTCATGCTGGTGGGCGACGATCGATCCGGACAGGTGGTGCGCGTATGCGGATAGCGGAGATCCTGCGCAACAAGGGCAGGGCGGTCACGACCGTGCCGCCGCAGACCACCGTGCGCGACCTGCTCGCGGCACTGGCCGACCACAATATCGGCGCGGTGGTCGTTTCCCCCGATGGCGCCGTGATCACGGGCATCGTCTCCGAACGCGATGTGGTGCGTCATCTGCACGTCCACGGCGCCGCGCTGCTGGACCGGCCGGTCACCGACATCATGACCGCCCGGGTTCGCACCTGTGGGCCCGATGAGGACGTGTCCTCGCTGCGCGATGTGATGACCGAGCACCGGATCCGGCACATGCCGGTGGTGAAGTCCGACCGGCTCGTCGGCATCGTCAGCATCGGTGACGTGGTCAAGAGTGAAATCACCGAACTGGCCGCCGAACGTGAACACCTCGTCGAGTACCTGCAAGGCAACTACTGAGCCCGACGCCGACCGGCGACACCGAAAAGCCTTGCGCCTGAGAATTCTTCGCGAGCCGTACCAGAAACGTGCGTATCGTTGAGCGGGTGCACCCCGTCCGGCCCGAGCTTGCCGCCGCCTCGGTGATCCGGCACGCGCCCACCCCGGTGCCCGCCTCGATTCGCACGCGGTTTCCGGCCCTGGCCGATCCCGCGGTGGTCTATCTCGACAGTGCCGCGACGACGCAGAAGCCCGACACCGTCATCGCGGCCGTCACCGATTACCACCGCGAGCACACCGCCAACGCGGGCCGCGGCACCTACGGCTGGGCCACCGCGCTGTCGGCGCGGATCGCCGCCGTCCGGACCCGGGCGGCCGGTTTCCTCGGCGCGCACCACGTCGACGAGATCGTGTTCACCAGCGGAGCCACCGCCGCACTCGGCGCGATCGCGCACAGTTGGGGCCTGGCCGAGCTCGACGACGGCGACGAGATCCTCTACAACCCGGCCGATCACGCCGCCAATGTGCTGCCGTGGCACCACCTGCGCGACACCCTCGCCAGGTTCGGCCGCCGAATCGTGTTGCGGCCCTATCGCAGCACCGCGACCGGCGAAGCCGACATCGAGGACATCCTCGCACGGGTCGGTCCGCGCACCCGTCTGATCACCACCAGCCATCTCCATCACGTGTACGGCGGGCTCACCACCCTCGAGGAATTGCGCGGCCGGATCGACCCCGAGATCCTGCTGTGCTTCGACTGCTCGCAGAGCGGAGGGCACCTCCCGGTCGACGTGACCGCGCTGCGTGCCGACTTCGCGGTCTTCGCGGGACACAAGATGTTCGGTGCGCCCGGGATCGGCCTGCTGTACTGCCACCGCCGGGTGCACGACAGGCTGCGGCCCTTCCTGCCCGGCGGGAACACCGGGGTCAGGATCACCGAAACCGGTCTCGTCGGCACCGGAATGCCCGAGCTGCTCGAGGGCGGTACCCACAACATCCCCGGGATCCTTTCCCTGGCACCGGCTTTCGACCTCCTCGACGAGCTCGATCGCTTCGCTGTCGCCGAGCACAACCGGGTGCTCACCCTGCGGCTCATCGACGGCCTGCGCGAGGTCCCCGGGCTCGACTTCCTTCCCGGGCCCGCACACGCCACGTGCGCCGTCGGCTATGGGATCGTCTCGTTCACCCTCGACACGGTCAGCGCGGCCGACCTCGGGTTCGTCCTGGCCGATGCCGGCTTCCTGGTGCGAACCGGAGCGCATTGCGTGCCCTCGGCCGATGCCGGGAACGGTTCGGTGCGGGTGAGTACCCACCTCTACAACACCCTCGACGAGATCGACCGATTCGTCGCCTGCGTGTCCGGCATCGCCGGCCACGGGCGCTGAACGACCTGTCCTTCAAGCCCCCGACGCCGAGGAGGAACGATGGGCTCGCCCACCGTGCAGCACTACGATCGTCGCGCCGCGTCCCGGGTACTGGCCCGCCTGGCCGCTCCCGGACTGTTCGCCGCCACCGAACCGGCGCCTGTGGCTCGAATCACCTACCGGGCCAGGGCATTACAGCCTGAATCGGGTGCCTCGCTCACACAGTCCCAGCGGATGTACCTGGAACGGTTCATGCGCCCGTGCCGCCCGGATCAGGTGACCAGCGCGACCCACCGCCTCACGTGGGCCGACAGCGCGGGCATTCCCAACACCGGGTACTTCCACACCGCGGGCGCGGGCCCCGAACTCGCGGTGCTCGCGCGGGAAACAGTCCTCGCGCTGTGGCATTCGCTGGCGGCATCCGGACTCCCGGCGCGCGCCGCGGCCCTCCCCGCCCACGATCACGGCGTTCTTTTAGCGACCACCACCGATCACGATCCGCACGAGATCTTCCGGGTCGGTATCGAGGCAACAGGGCGCGCACTGGTCCAGCACGGGCTGATCGCCGCCGACACCCCCTATCGCGGGCTCGTCGAATTCGCCACCGGGATGCGTGATTGCGGCATCTTCACCGCCGTCGCCACCCGCTGGTTCTGGGAATTGCAGGCATCAACCTTCCGGCGCGGCATGATCCCGGTGCGCTTTGTCACCCAGCCCGACGGGTCCGTGCGCTACACCGCCGACTCGATCGCCGTCCTGCGCGCGATGAAAGACGCCACCATCGCCGACGCGCACGCGGTGATGCTGCGCGCGACCAGCGAGGAGGGCCTCGAGACCGAAGCGGCCGTCGCGAAATACCACGACGACCTCGACCTGATCTCACGGCAATACGCGCTGCTGCCCGCCGACACGCGACCCACCTGTCTCGCGGCGACCCAACACGACGTCGACGGCGCCGGTGTGCACGTCCTCGCCACGGTCGTCGATCGGTTCGTCGAGACGTTCGCCGCGCTGACGGGTTCGGTGGAGGTACTCGAGGATCTGACCGAGGAACAGCCGGGCACTGCACCCACCGGCGACGACGGTGTCTTCTACGTTCCCGATATGAGCTGCCGACATTGTGTCCGCACGATCACCGCTCTGCTCGAGTCGATGGAGATCCCGGTCGTCGAGATCGATCTGGAGTCCAAGCGGGTGATCGCGCGGATCCGCAGTCCGCGCAACAGGTTCCGTGTCTTCGAGGCATTACGCGATGGCGGTTACAACCCGGTCGACGACGTGCCGGCGCAGGTGCCCGGCGCGTCGGTGGGATGATCCCGCCCGCCGTTCCCGCCGCGCTGCATCCGCTCGTCGCCGCGTTCCTCACCGATCGCGACGGCGTGCGCGCCGCGCTGCGCCGCTACGGCTCCCCCGTGCATCTGGTGTTCCCGCAGATCTTCACCGCCAACCTCGCCGCACTGCGCGCCGTGCTCGACAACGCAGCGGTCCGGCATCGAATCTGCTACGCGCACAAAGTGAATCGCTCGGCGGCGTTCGCCCACACGGCCGCGCACGCGGGAATCGCCGTCGATGTGGCGTCCACGGGGGAACTGCGTTCCGCGCTGTCCGCCGGATTCCCCGCCGATCGCATCGAGGTGACCGGGCCCAAGGGCGCCACGCTGCTGCGGGCCACGTTGACGGCCGCGGCGACGGTCAATGTCGACAACCTCTGGGAACTCGCGACCCTGGCCGAGCTGGCGTCCCCGGCGGCGGCTGTCCCGGTGTTGCTGCGTATTTCGGGATTCTCCGGCAGCTCACCGAGCCGGTTCGGTATCGACCTCGCCGACGTAGCCACGGCGCTGGAGCTGCTGGTACGCCACCGAGACCGGCTGCGGCTGCTGGGATTCGCCTTTCACCTCGATACCGCTGCCACCGCGGAACGGGTCAACGCCGTGGGCGACTGTCTGGAACTGATCGAACGGGCCTACGCGCACGGCCTGACGCCGACGGTGCTCGATATCGGCGGCGGCCTGCGCCAGGTCTTCACCGCCGATGCCGGGGGGTACGACGCCTACGACCACGCACTGCGGGCGGGCCTGCTCGGGCGTGGCCCCGCGATGCACTGGGGCAACAACACTTTCGGTTATCACGTCGCCGAAGGAATGGTGCACGGCGCACCGGTGTTCCACAAGTACGCCAATACCGAACCCGCCGCCGACATCCTCGCCGAACTGCTCGCCGCGCCGCTGCCCGGGCACGGTGGACGGGCGCTGGCGGCGGTCCTCACCGACAATCTCCTCGACCTGTGGCTCGAACCGGGCAAAGCGCTGGTCGACCAGGCAGGCATCACCGTGGCCCAGGTCGAGTTCGTCAAACAGGCAGGCAACGGCGCGACGCTGGTCCATCTGGATCTCAGCCGCGACACCGTCACCGCCGCCGACCAGGAGGTGCTCATCGATCCGATCGTGCTGGCCGACGTAGCCGAGCCGCGCCCGGCCGGGGTGTATTTCGCCGGGCACCGGTGTCTCGAGCGCGATCTGATCACCCAGCGGCAGGTGCGAGTTCAGCAGCTACCGTCCCCCGGCGATCCGGTGGTGTTCCCCAATACCGCCGCCTACCACACGGACCTGTCGGCCGCGCAGGCCGGCATGCACCCGACACCCGCGAAAGTCGCTGTGCTGCACCGAGACGGACAGTTCGTGCTGTGCCCTGACGCCGACTATCGGCCCGGGGGCCGGTGATGGTCTACACCCACATCACCGAGCTGATCGGCAACACTCCCCTGCTGCGCCTGGACCCCGCCGTCCACGGGCTGCCCGAGGTCGAGCTGTACGCGAAACTGGAGTCGCACAACCCCTTCGGTTCGGTGAAGGACCGCGTCGCCTGGGCGATGATCCGCGACGACCTCGAGCGTGTCCGCGCGGGCGGGCAGTCGTTCATCGAGGCGTCGAGCGGTAACACCGCCAAAGCGCTACGGGTACTCGGCGCACTGCACGGCATCCCGTTGCGCGCGGTCACCAACCGGATCCGGGTGAGCGAGGTCCGCCAACTGCTGCAACTGCTCGGGACCGAGATCGTGGAACTTCCCGGCCTGTCCGAATGCCCTGATCCCCATGCCGCCGATGATGTTTCGGCGGTCATCGAGCAGACCATCGGTCAGGCGCCCGACCACTGGTATCACCCCTCGCAATACACGAACGAGCGCAATATCGCCGCCCATCACGACGGCACCGGCACCGAGATCGCCACCGACCTCGCGGACGCGGGCATCGACCACCTGGACTACCTGATCGGCGGACTCGGCACGACCGGCTCCACCCGAGGCACCGCCACCGCCCTGCTCGCCCACCATCCGGGCCTGCGCACCGTGGGGGTGGTGTCGGACCGCTTCGATTTCATCCCCGGTATCCGCTCCGAGCGCGAGATGTGGGACGTCGGCCTGTTCCGGCCCGATTTCTACGACGAGATCGTCACCGTCGACTCCGCCGCGGCCATCGAGTCGACCCTCGACCTGATGCGCGGCTACGGCGTGCTCGCCGGACCCACCAGCGGCGCGGGCTATTGCGCCGCCCTTCGCACCCTGGCCGCGGCACCACGCCCAGAGGGCAGAGCACTGGTGGCCGTGCTGATTGTGTGCGACCGGATCGAACCGTATCTGTCCTATCTCGCCAAACGCAGGCCGGAGCTGTTCGGCAAGCCCACCGGGCCCGCACCCCCGAGCCCCGACGACACCGCGCCGACGCTGTCCCCCGCCGAGCTGGCCGAACTCGACCGCACCGCCAGACCCACCGTCGTCGATACCCGCGGCGCGATGGCCTACCGCGTCGGGCATGTCCCGGGCGCGCTCAACATCCGCGACGACCAGCTCGACGAGATGCTCGCCCAGGGCGTGCCGTTTCCGCGGTCCCGGCCGGTGGTGTTCGTGTGCCCGGTCGGGGAAACCTCGCTGCGTTTCGCCGCGGTGGCCCACCGCGCGGGTTACGAGGCGTTCAGCCTCGCGGGCGGCATCGTCGCGTGGCGCGACGCCGGATACGCGATGGAGCGCGGCGGCTGATCAGACGAGCACCCGGGTGGCGCGGCGCGCGGTGCTCAGCGCACAACCGCGGCCGGTGGTCGCCAGCAGCACCGTGAGCGGTCCGCGATACCCGTCGGCGAGCAGCCCGACGACCGCGCGGAAGCGCGCCACGAACTGCTGCGCGGTCGCCTCGTCGAACCGGGCGATCGGGTAGATGAACGACCCGTCGACCCCGGCGGGCGCTCCGAGCGGATCGTAGTGGTCGGTGAGCCCGAACTCGAGGTCGTGCTTGGCCCTGACCACCCCGGTCGGCACCTCGGTGATCGAAAGCCCCTGTGCGGGAGTGCTTTCGACGGGCGTGCGCGGCGCCCCCGCTCGCTGCAGGATGAGGGTGGCCTGGAACAGTGGCAGCGCTGCGTCCTGCGGCAGGCAGCGCTTGAGGCGTGGGTTGGGGGTGTCGGGGTGGGCGTACGCGGCAAGCGCGACCCGGCGCACCTGATCGAGGAGTTCGCCGACATCGGCGGCACGGTCGAGGCGCACGCGCATCAGCACGTCAGCGGAGAAGTTGCCGACGAGATCGTCGAGCAGGCGGTGATCGCGACCCGAAACCGCCGTGGCGACCGTGACATCGGCGCTGCGCGCGAACGCGCCGACGGTGAGCGCGAACGCGGTCTGCAACACCATGAACAGGCTCGCCCGCCCCTCCTGCGCCATCCGCAGCAGCCCGGCGTGGGTCGCGGCGTCGAACGAAATCGGCAGCAGCGCACCGGCGACCGGGTCGATCGGGGCCGCGGGGAGCTCACGCACGGGCAGGTCGAGCAGGGCGGGGCGGCCGGCCAGCGCATTGGCCCAGTACCGCAGCTGATGGGTGGCCCGGCTCCACTCGTCGGTGAACTCGCCGAGCTGCTCGTGCTTCCACAGGGTGTAGTCGATGTAGCTGATCGGCAGCGGCGGCCAGTGCGGGGTGGTACCGGCGCGACAGGCCAGGTAGGCGGTGACGAGGTCGCGGATCAGCGGGCCCATCGAGCGGCCGTCGACCGAGATGTGGTGCACGACAAGGGCGAGCACCACATCGTCGGGCCCGAGCACGAACAGCCGCGCCCGCACCGGCAGGTCGCGGGCGAGGTCGAAGGGCTGCCCGGCCAGCGCGGCGACGGCGGGGGCGAGTTCGGCTTCGCCGACGCCGCATTCGGCCACATCGAGGACGACATCGTCGGGGTCGACGACGCACTGAGCCGGACCGAGCTCGGTCGCCGGAAACCGGGTCCGCAGCGGAACATGGCGACCGACAAGAAGTTTCAGCGCCGCCCGCAGTGCTGCCACGTCGACCGACGCGCCACGCAAGCGCATCGCCCGCGCGACATTCCAGTCCGCCGACCGGCCGAGTCGCGCGGCATGCCACATCCGCTCCTGCGCGGGCGCCAGCGGCACATGGGCCGGACACGGTCGCGGGCCGAGCACCGGTGACGCGGCGGGGCGCGCACACACCGGGTCGCTCCCGGTGCGCGCCGTCGCCGACAAAACGCCACTACCGGCGCCGTATCCCCCCGATCTGCTCCCCACACCGGGGTCCGACACGCGTCCACAACCTCCACACCGTTTCGACAGGTGAGCAACGCTAATGAGCCGATGTGAACACGCAGTTACCGGATCGTGACCATGCTCGGTCAGGCCGCCCGCATCGCGAATCCCAAGATTTCGCCGACTATCCACTTTCCGGGCGAAATCGCCCAAAAGCCGCGTTAGAGTAGCGACGGGAAGCGGAGCGAGGAGTCTGTTGGTGTCCATCGGGAAATTGGTGTCGTTCGACGGTTCACGGGGTTTCGGATTCATCCGGCCCGATGACGGCGGGCCCGATGTATTCGTCCACGTCAACGACATCGGTCTCGACGAGGACGAGCTGCGCCAGGGTCGCCTGTTCGAATTCGATGTGACCGAAGGCGATCGGGGTCCCAAGGCGATCAACCTGACCGGGGTCGGACAGCCCCCCGCCGCTCCGAAGACGCGCAAGGGCGGCGACCGGCTCGGTCCCGACGAACTGCGTCAGCAGATCACCGAATTGCTGCTGGAAGCGTCCCCCGCGCTCACCGCGGCCGAGATCATCACCATCCGCGACCGGTTCACCACCTTCGCCGACGAGCACGGCTGGCTCGACAGCTGATCTCGTTCCCGGGCCGCTGTCGCGCCCGCCGATGAACTCCGGCGCGGACTCGGCGAGCGCGACAGGCACGCACTCGATGTCCGCGCACGTGTCGGTCCCCCGTCCTACGATCGCCTCACACACCGATGAATCGGGCGTGCTCGCATCGTCGACACGGGTGAACACACCCGCGAGGAGGATCGGATGGATCTACCGGTGATGCCGCCAGTGCGCCCCATGCTGGCCAAGTCGACGCCGTCGCTGCCGCGCGAACCAGGACTCAGCTATGAGCCGAAGTGGGACGGCTTCCGCTGCGTCGTGTTCCGCGACGGTGACGAGATCGAACTCGGCTCCCGCAACGACCGCCCGCTCACCCGGTACTTCCCCGAGCTGGCCGAGCTGCTGAAGGAGGCGCTGCCGCAACGCTGCGTCATCGACGGGGAGATCGTGGTCGTCACCGATCACGGCCTCGATTTCGACACCTTGCAGCAGCGGTTGCATCCGGCCGCGTCGCGGGTCACCAAGCTCGCAGCGGAGACACCGGCCAGTTTCGTCGCCTTCGATCTGCTCGCCCTCGGCGATCGCGATCTGACCACCGCACCGTTCGCGCAGCGGCGCCGCGAGCTCGAGTCGTTGCTCGACGCCGCGCCCGGCCGGATCCATCTCACGCCGATCACCCAGGATCCCGACGTGGCTCAGGACTGGTTCACCCGCTTCGAAGGCGCGGGCTTCGACGGCGTGATGGCCAAGTCCGACGAGCTGGCCTACCTGCAGGACAAGCGCGTGATGCTCAAGATCAAGCACGAGCGCACCGCCGACTGCGTGGTCGCCGGTTACCGGATGCACAAGGACGGCGAAGGCGTCGGTTCGCTGCTGCTCGGCCTGTTCGACGACGAGGGCAATCTGCACCATGTCGGGGTGGCGTCGAGTTTCACCGCGGCCCGGCGCCGCGAGTTGCTCGGCGAGCTGGCGCCGTTGCGCGAGAACGCGCTCGACGAGCATCCGTGGCGCAACTGGGCCGACGCCGCCGCGCAGGCGAACGCCGACGGCAAGATGCCCGGCGGGCAGAGCCGCTGGAGCGGGGGCAAGGATCTGTCGTGGGAGCCGCTGCGGCCCGAGCTGGTCGCCGAAGTGCGCTACGAGCACGTGCAGTCGGGACGGTTCCGCCACGGCGGGCGGCTGGCGCGGTTCCGCGCCGACCGGACCCCCGATTCGTGCACTTACGCCCAGCTCGACGAAGTGGCGCCCGCCGAGCTCGACGCGATCTTCGGAGTCGGCCGATGAGCGCCGCGGTGGAACTCGACATCGACGGCCGGACGCTGACCATCAGCAATCCCGACAAGGTCTACTTCACCAAACGCGGCGAGACCAAGCTCGATCTGGTCAACTACTACCGCGCTGTGGCCGAACCGCTGCTCGGCGTGATCGGCGGCCGACCGCTACTGCTGGAACGCTATCCCGACGGCGCGTCGGGCAAATCGTGGTTCCAGAAGCGGGTACCGAAGTCCGCGCCGGACTGGTTGCAGACCGTGGAGGTGTCGACCCCCAACGGCACCACCAGCGACGCGCTGGTGGCCCACGATCTCGCGCACATCCTGTGGGCGGTGAATCAGGGCTGTCTCGGTTTTCACGTGTGGCCCAATCACGTTCCGGATCTGCGGATCGCCGACGAACTACGCATCGACCTCGATCCCTCGCCCGGGATCGGTTTCGATGATCTGCGCCGGGCTGCGGTGCTCACCCGCGAACTGCTGGCCGAACTCGGCGTCGACTCGTCCATCAAGACCTCGGGCTCACGCGGCCTGCACATCTACGCGGCGCTGGAACCGCGCTGGGACGGCTACGAGGTGCGGGCCGCCGCGGTGGCGCTGGCCAGGGAGCTCGAGCGCAGGCATCCCGAGCAGATCACCGCGCAGTGGTGGAAGGAGGAACGCGGCTCGCGGGTGTTCATCGATTTCAACCAGAACGCCCCGCACAAGACCGTGTTCGGCGCCTGGTCGGTGCGGCCGAAGGTCGGCGGTCAGGTGTCGACACCGATCACCTGGGCCGAACTCGACACCGTCGTCCCCGATGAGCTCACCCTGGCCACCGTGCCCGCCCGCCTCGCCGAGTCGGGTGATCCCTGGGCGAACCGGGCACCGCAATCGATCGAACCGCTGCTGACGATGTCGGAGCGCGACATGGCAGCGGGGCTGATGGACGCACCGTGGCCACCTCAGTATCCGAAGATGCCCAATGAGCCGCCGCGCGTGCAACCGAGCCGGGCCAAGAAGGAGTGAGAACCTATTCCGTGGTCCACGGCGACCAGACCGCGGCGCTGCCCTTGCCCTCGCACACGAGCGCGTGGTTGTCGGAGGTACGGCCCGATTTGTCCACCGAGGGATCGCATTTAGCCCCCGCGGTGTAGTAGGACCCCGATACCTTGAACGGCCCTGACCAGGTATGACCACTCGGTCCGCGCAGACACAGCAATGTCGCACCGTCTGCCGCGACGCCGAGCAGACCGGCCTTCTCCGCGGTGCACTCCGTGCCCTTCTCGACCACGCCGCTCTTCTCGCCGCCGCCCGCGGGGCTCGTCACCGGGACGGCCTCGGTCACCGTCGGTGCCGTGTGCGAGGTCACCGACACCGGCGTCGGCGTGGTGGTCGCCGCCGACTGGGCGAGTGCCGGCATCGACACGTCCAACCCACCGACAACGGCGAGCCCGATCGCTGCGGCGACCGCCACCTCGGAGATACCGAGCAGCAGTGCCAGCACCGCGATCCCCCTCCCGCGCGGATGCCCGAACGACAGCAGCCCGAACACGATCGCGATCGGGAACAGCAGCACCAGCGCGGCGGCCAGCGCCACCATGGAGTAAGGATTCACGCGCGGTTGGTCGCCGCGGCGACCGCCGGTCGCACTGTCCGCGCTCACCTGCGGCCAGCGCTGGCCGTCCCAACGCCGATCGTCGGACTCCTGCTCGGGGTCGTCATCCCATTCCTCGTACCGTGCCATCAACCCCGGGTCCCTCTCCGATCTCCCCGAGCGCACAACGAAACAGGTGCGGCGCCGGGTTTGCGACGAGAATAAGGAGTAAAAGCCCGGTAGCACAGCTCAAACGCGAAATAGGGTCACAGTGACATAACGTGTCAACTCGCGCGAGCCCCCTGGTAACGAACCGGCTAACACCCTTACCCCGGCGGACGGAACAGGTTCATGCTGGTCATCAGGTACACCATTGCGCGCACCCCTGAGCACGCGAGGAGGACTCATGCCCGACAGCACGCCGTCGGCAGACCGCGCCTGGCATGCCCAGGCCGGTGATCTGCTGGCCGACGATTACAACGTTCCCGGCATCATCATGTGCGCGATCGGGGTGGTCGGGCTCGCGTGCACCCTCGTCGCGGCGGGTACCGAGCACACCGGATGGGCCGTGCTGGCCGGGTTCATGACGTTACTTTTCCTCGGCGGCGGTGTCGGTGCGCTGATGTTCGAGCATCACCGGGAGAAGAAGATCGAGCAGATGCTCGGCCGCACCGGGCACGCGCCCGGCCATGCCGGACCCCAGCGCTACAGTGCCGCCGCGATCGCGATGCGGCGCTCGGGTCGCGCGCTCGATTCCTAGCGCCCGCCCGATTCCCCGGTCGGTTCCGGCTCGGTGATCAGCACGCTGGGAATCGTCACGGTGATCATCGTGAGCAAGGTGTCGGCCAGCAGTTGATGCACCTGCGCTCTGGTGAGGGTGCCGCGGGTGATCCATTCGCGCCCGGCGACTTTCACCAGACCCGCGTAGGCCAGGACCAGTGCGCGCAAAGGCGCACTGTCTGCCAGATCGGCGCGCCCGATCATCACCAGCATGCGTTCGGCGGCGGCATCGTCGGCCTGATCGAGGATCTGCTGCACCTCGGGGTCGTCGCCGACACCCTCGTGGCTGGTCACCTTCACCCAGGTGGTGCCGTGCTCGGCGATGGTGTCGAGCAGCCAGCCCACGATCGCGTCGACCCGCTCACCCGGTGTGCCGTCGGGAATGGACACCTTGTCCTGACGCGGCAGGGTCACCATGCGACGCACCACCGCCAGATAAAGGTCGCGCTTGTTGCCGAAGTAGTGGTTGATCAGGCCACGGGCCACCCCCGCGCGCTGGGCCAGTTCCGCGGTCGACACCGCCGCGTAGGGCCGCTCACCGAACATGTCGATGGCACACGCCAGGATCTGCGCTCGTCGCTCGTCGGGTTCGAGCCTGCGCCTGCGCGGCGCGTCTGCGGTGTCGGTGTCCAGCGGGGAAATCGCGGTTCTCCGTCGAGTTCGAGAGCCGTCGCGCGGTTGCGGCGACGGCCCATCACGATACCCAGCGGGTCGCTCGCGCGGCCAATGCGACAATAGATGTCGTCCACCGCTCCCGCACGAAGGAATGTCGCACTCCCCGATGACCGAGAACATGATCGATCCGGATGAGTTGGCGACCTGTCTGCGGGTACTGGAACGCGCCGGGCAGCTGGAGAAGGAACACCCCGACTCCATCGCCGTGCAGCGCGCCGTCGGGCACATGTTCAAAAAGCTCAAGCACCGCCGTCGCATCGAGGCCAGGGAGCAGATCTCCTCGAACGACCGCGCCGTCATCGCCGCGACCGCGACGGGGTCCCCGCAGCGCATCGACGACGAGACCGCGGGCATCCCGATCAGCTCGTCCACCTCGAGCGCCAGCGCGGGCACCCTGCTCAAGGCGCGTCCCTGCTACATCTGCAAGCAGAAGTACACCCAGGTCGACGCCTTCTACCATCAGCTGTGCCCCGAGTGCGCGGCCGCGAGCCACACCAAGCGCGACGCCCGCACCGACCTGTCCGGCAAACGCGCCCTGCTCACCGGCGGTCGCGCCAAGATCGGCATGTACATCGCGTTGCGGCTGCTGCGCGACGGTGCGCACACCACCATCACCACCCGCTTCCCCAACGACGCGATCCGCCGCTTCGCCGCCATGGAGGACAGCGCCGACTGGCTGCACCGGCTGCGCATCGTCGGCATCGATCTGCGTGACCCCGCGCAGGTCGTGGCGCTGGCCGACGACGTCGCCGCCCAGGGCCCCCTCGACATCCTGATCAACAACGCGGCCCAGACGGTGCGTCGATCGGCCGGCGCCTACAGCGCCCTGGTCGACGCCGAGACCGCGCCGCTGCCCGCGGGCGTCCTGCCGGAGATGGTCACGTTCGGCAAGACCATGCAGGCCCACCCGACCGCACTCACCGCCTCGCTCACGCCGTCGCTGTCGGCCACCGATGTCGCCGAACTCGCGCTGGTCGCCGGTTCGGCCACCCCGGAGCGGATCGCGGCGGGCGTGGCCATCGACGCCGGTGGTCTGGTGCCCGATCTGGCGCACACCAACAGCTGGGTGCAGACCGTCGGCGAGGTGGAGGCCACCGAGTTGCTCGAGGTACAGCTGTGCAATTCGGTCGCGCCGTTCATCCTGGTGTCACGGTTGCGGCCTGCCCTGGCCGCCGCGGCCGGTCGGCGCAAGTACGTGGTCAACGTCTCGGCGATGGAAGGCCAGTTCGGGCGCGGCTACAAGGGCCCGGGGCACCCGCACACGAACATGGCCAAGGCCGCGCTCAACATGCTCACCCGCACCAGCGCGCTCGAGATGTTCGAGGCCGACTCGATCCTGATGACCGCGGTCGACACCGGCTGGATCACCGACGAACGCCCGCACTTCACCAAGGTCCGCCTCGCCGAGGAGGGCTTCCACGCCCCGCTCGATCTCGTCGACGGCGCCGCCCGCGTCTACGACCCGATCGTGCAGGGCGAGGACGGCGTGGACCTCTACGGCTGCTTCCTCAAGGATTACCGGCCTTCACCCTGGTGACGCAAGCGATGCCGAACCGGAATGATGATCATGATGCCGCCCGGGGAGCACGGTACATATCCTGAATAGGTGCCGTTCCGGGTGCTGGCCGACGTTCTCGCCGTCACCCACGTCGCGTTCATCGCGTACGTGGTCGCCGGCGGCTTCCTGGCGTGGCGATGGCCCCGCACGATCGGCCTGCACGCACTCGCCGTGGCATGGGGCTTCGGCACCATCCTGATCGGCTTCGACTGCCCGCTCACCTACGCCGAGAACTGGGCGCGCAGGCAAGCGGGGGTGGGCGAGCTGCCCGCTGCCGGCTTCATCGACCACTACCTCACCGGGGTGATCTACCCCGACAGCGCGCTCGGCTTGGTGCGCGCACTGGCGGCACTGGCGGTGCTCGTGTCGTGGCTGGGCTACGCGCGCCTGTACCAGCGCCGGCTCAGTTCACGTGCCGTGTGATCTCCTGCGCCACCGCGGCGTGCTGCTCATCGAGGTAGAAGTGCCCGCCACCGAACGTGCGCAGGCTGAACGGCCCGTCGGTGACCGCACGCCACTGTTCAGCCTGGGCCACCGTGGTCGTCGGATCCTCGGTACTCACCAAGGCGACGACTGGGCAGCTCAGCTGTGCTCCCGGGCGATGCCGATAGGTCTCGACCGCCTGGTAGTCGGCGCGCACGGCGGGCAGCACGAGATCGGCCAGGCCCGGTTCGGTGCGCAGCAGCCGCACCGGTGCGGGATCGTTCGCCAGCCGCTCCAGCTCGTCGATGAGCGCGGTGTCCGACCCTGTGTGTAGCTGTCCGGTTTCGACGAATTCCGGTGCGGGACGCCCGGAGACGATGAGGACGCGGGGCGGTTGTCCGCCGGCGGCGAGTCGCAGCGCGGTCTCGTAGGCCACGGTCGCGCCCATGCTGTGCCCGAACAGCGCGCGAGCCGGTCCCGCCTGACGCGCGATGTCCGCGGCGATCCGGTCGGCGAGCAGATGCAGGTCGGTGATCGTCGGATCGTCGAGCCGGTCCTGTCTGCCCGGATACTGCACCGCCGTCACTTCCACACCGGCGCCGACGTGTCGCGCCAACTCCCGATAGAAGGTCGCCGATCCCCCACCGGGCGGAAAACACGTCAAACGCCCGCGTGCCGCAGCGTCCGATCGCAGGATCCGAACCCACTCCGTCGCAGCTGTATTCACGCCCACATCACGCTCCTCACCCTCTTCACCGCAACTAGGCTGGTCGATGTGACCACCGCGCAGCAGCTCGTCCACGCCTACGAGGCGGGACTGGGACTCCCGCCGTCGAGCGATGCCGACGTGCCGGATCCCGGTGCGCGGTTGGCGGCCACCCTACCGGTGTGGGCGCTCGCGGCGGGTTCGGTCGCGGCAGTGAGCGCGGCCGCCAACCGGGTCAGAGTCGCGCACGGCTTGCCCGCGCGCCCCGTTCGCCTCGATGCCGACCGGGTGACCGCGGCGTTCAGCAGTGAACGGCTGTTCCGGCGAGGCGGTAGCGCGCCCGCGTTCTTCGCCGAGCTGTCGGGCTTCTTTCCCACCGCCGACGGATGGGTGCGCACCCACGCGAACTACCCACATCACCGGCAACGATTGCTGCGCGCGCTCGACCTCCCGGACCCCGGAGACGCCACCCAGCTCACCGCCCGGTTTTCCGCGATGAAGGGCGCCGAGATCGAAGACGCCGCCGCTGCCGTGGGCGCCATCGCGGCACGAGTGCGCACCGAGGGCGAATGGGCCGACAGCCCGATGGGCCGCGCGGCCGCCCTCGGGCCCTTGGCCGCCGTCGATGCGCGCGACGCGCGCACGCCCACCACGCCGTGGCCAGGTGCGGGCGAGCGCGTGGCGACCATCGAGCGACCACTGAGCGGCCTTCGCGTGCTCGACCTCACCCGCGTCCTCGCGGGCCCGGTGGCCACCCGGACGCTGGCCTTGCTCGGCGCCGACGTGCTGCGAATCGACCCACCGCACCTGCCCGAGATCGACTGGCAGTTCTCCGACAACGGCCAGGGCAAACGCTCGACCTTGCTCGACCTGCGCACCGACCTGGCGACCTTCGAGATCCTCCTCGACGAGGCCGATGTACTGGTCACCGGCTACCGCCCGGGTGCCCTCGCCGCGGCCGGTGTCCGCGCTGCCCGACGTCCCGGCTTGATCGAGGCCTCGGTCTCCGCCTGGGGTACGAGCGGACCGTGGGGCGCGCGTCGAGGTTTCGACAGCATCGTCCAAGCGGTGTCCGGCATTTCGTTGCTCGAGGGAGCGCCGGATCGGCCCGGCGCACTGCCCGCGCAGGCACTCGACCACGGGTCGGGCTACCTGCTGGCCGCCGCCGTCATGGATGCCCTGCTGGCTCGCGCCGACGACGGGTTCGGCCGCAACGTCCGAGTTTCCCTGGCACGCACCGCATCCTGGCTCCTGGCCGCGGACGACCGCTGCCCCGACCACCCCGCGCCGACCCCGCCGGAGCCGGCGTCGACCGTCACGCACAGCGAACTGATCACGGCCGCACCGGCATTCGCCGACTACGACGACTATCGCTGGCCCGCACCACCCTACGGATCAGCGCAGCCGTTCTGGGTCGAAGCGCCCGATCACTACCACCGCCCGTGACCAGGCGGCTCACTTCCCCGCGAGCGCCCGGATCGCCACCGTGAGCTGATCACCATCGACAGCCACCTCACCCGGGTCCAGCAGCCACAGCAACCCGAGCCCCTGGGCGATCACGAAATACATCCGCCCGATCGCCGCGGCCTGTGCCGCGTCGAGCTCGGGGTGGGCCGCCTGCACATGGGCGCCGAGGTCGGCGAACGCCCCGGACAGCTGGTCGCCCAGCTGCGCCCGCGCGTCGTCGGAGCGCACGATCCGCACGATGTTCTCCAGGCTGGCCAGCATCGCCTCGTGATTGCCTGCGAACACCTCGGGCATCCCGTTCCACAGCAGCGCGAGCCCCTCCAGCGGTGACTTTCCGGTGCCTGCGGCGATCAGCTCGTCCATCGCATCGCCCATCCCGGTGCCGAGCGCCTCACTCAATGCCTCGGTGACGAGGCGATCCTTCGACCCAAAGTGGTAGCCGATCGCGGCCAGGCTCACCCCCGCCGCGGCGGCGATATCACGTGCGGTCGCCTTCGCGACGCCGCGCTCGAGAATCACTTTGCGCGCCCCCGCCAGGAGATCTTCTCTGTTTCCCATGCTCAGCAGCCTACCCGATCGTCTCAGACGTTTGTTCTAGACATACGTGCAAATCTCTGTTAGACATATGTCTAAGACATTCGTACATCAGACGGGAAACACATCATGAGCATCACCAGCACCCTCCACGTTCTCGTCTCCGGCGGCGGCATCGCCGGCAACGCGGTCGCACTCCAGTTGCTGCGCAACGGCATTCGCACCACCGTTGTCGAGCGCGCCGCGGTCCCCCGCCCCGGCGGCCAGGCCGTCGACCTGCGCGGCCCGAGCAAGGAAGCCGCGGAGCGGATGGGCCTGATGGAGGGCATCGCCAAGTACCAGCTCGACGAGCGCGGCATGTCCTACATCGACGGCGACGGCAAGATCTACGCCAGGATGGCGATGGAGGACTTCGACGGACAGGGCGCCGTCGCCGAAATCGAGATCACCCGGGGCGACCTCAATCACGTGCTCCTCGACGCGCTGGCCACCGCCGACAACGGTCAGCTGGACTACCGCTACGGCGAGTGGATCGACCAGGTCGTCCAGGACGACACCGGCGTGGACGTCACGTTCGCCTCCGGGGCCACCGAGCGGTTCGACCTGGTGATCGGCGCCGACGGCATCCACTCGGCGATGCGACGACTGGTCTTCGGGCCCGAGGAGAAGTTCAGCACCAACCTCGGCGGCTACGGCGCCTTCTTCACCATGCCCAAGCCCGCCGATGTGGAGCCCGGCTGGTTCAGCATGCGCCTGGTGCCCGGCGCCATGCTCGGCATCCGTCCCGACGCCGACCCGAGCACCGCCAAGGCGATCATCACCATGCGCACCGAGCCGGACCCGGCGCTGCGCCGTGACGTCGACGCTCAGCGCGCGCTGATCAGGAAGACGATCGGCGACGCGGGCTGGCATGCCCCCGCCGTCCTCGCGGCGATGGAGTCCACCCCCGACTTCTACTTCGACGAAGTCGCCCGCGTCGACGTTCCCGAATTGTCCGTCGGTCGCGTGACACTGATCGGCGACGCGGGCTACTGCGGCTCACCGCTGACCGGCATGGGCACCGCGATGGCCATCGTGGGCGCCTACATCCTAGCCGCCGAGATCGCGGCCACCCCGGCCGATCTGGCCGCCGCGCAGCAGCGCTACCAGGACAAGATCTCGCCGTTCCTCGACAAGGCCAAGGAGATCCCCGGTGGCGGCATGGCGATGATGATCCCGAAGTCCCCGCTGTTGACGCGGCTCGCCAAGACGAACGTGCGGCTGATGATGTCGCGCCCGATGCGTCCGCTCACCAAGAAGATCTTCTTCGGCCACACCGAGGAATTCGCCCTCCCGACCTACTGACCCACCCGCCGACTGGCCGCGGACCTCGACAGGTCCGCGGCTACTCTCGATGACGTGCCGCAGAAGATCATCCTCGACGTCGATACCGGAATCGACGACTCCCTGGCCATCCTGTATCTGCTGGCCTGCGACGAGGCCGAGATCATCGGCATCGCGGCCACCGCCGGCAACGTGGACGGCGCCCAGGTCGCGGCGAACACCCTGGCGATACTCGACCTGGGCCGGGCCCCCGAGATCGAGGTGGCGCTCGGTGCGGCCGAGCCGCTCGCCGTCCCCTTGCGTACCACCGAGGACACCCACGGTCCGCAGGGACTCGGCTACGCCGAGCTGCCCGTGTCCTCGCGTGCGCTGTCGTCCCGATCGGCGGCCCAGCTCTGGGTGGACCTGGTCCGTGCCGCCCCGGGCGAGGTGATCGGCTTGTGCACTGGCCCGCTGACCAATCTCGCACTGGCCCTGCGCATCGAGCCCGAGCTGCCGCGTCTGCTGAATCGTCTCGTCATCATGGGCGGCGCGTTCAACCATCCCGGCAATACGACTCCGACCAACGAGTGGAACATCCACGTCGACCCCGAAGCGGCCAAGGAAGTGTTCGACGCCTTCTCGGCGGCGCCCCCGGAGCGCAGGCCGCTGGTGTGCGCACTGGATATCACCGAGTCCATCGAGATGCTGCCCGAACATCTCGTTCTGCTCGCACAGGCGGCACACAGCGCTCCGATCGAGCATGTCGGTGCGGGTGATCCCCCCGAATTCCGTTCGGCGGCCGGCAATCCGATCATCCGCTATCTCACCGACGCGGTGCGGTTCTATTTCGACTTCCACCACCAGTACGACCTGGGATATCTGGCCCACATGCACGACCCGTTCGCGGCCGCGGTCGCGCTCGACCCGGCCTCGGTGACCACCCGCCCGGCCACCGTCGACGTGGAGCTGGCCGGCACCATCACCCGTGCCACCACGGTCGCCGACTGGGCGGGCATGTGGGGCCGGGAACCCAACGCCGACATCGTGATCGGCACCGACCCCGCCGTTTTCTTCGAACGCCTCGTCACCCGCGTCGGCGCCCTGGCCCGCCGCCTCTACCCGGAGCAGTCATGACCGTAGACACTGTCGCCTACCTCGCCGACTTCCGCGCGCGCTACCAGCTGCCCGCGATCATCGACGTCCACACCCACTTCATGCCCGACCAGGTGATGCGCAAGGTCTGGGCCTACTTCGACACCGCGGGGCCGCTGACGGGCCGTCCGTGGCCGATCACCTATCGCGACGACGAACAGGTGCGCCTGAAGACCCTGCGCGACTTCGGCATTCGGGCGTTCACCTCCCTGGTGTACCCGCACAAGCCGGAGATGGGCGCCTGGCTCAACGACTGGACCGCCGAGTTCGCCGCACGCACCCCCGATTGCCTGCACACCGCCACCTTCTACCCCGAGCCGGACGCGCCGCGCTACGTCCGCGAGGCCATCGACCGTGGCGCGCGAGTGTTCAAGGTACACATCCAGGTCGGCGCGTTCTCGCCCTTGGATCCGCTGCTCGACCCGGTGTGGGCGATCCTCGCCGAAACCGGCACGCCCGTTCTGATCCACTGCGGATCGGGTCCCGCCCCCGGCGAATTCACCGGACCCGCGCCCATCGCCGAACTCCTGCGGCGCTTCCCGACCCTGCGCTTGATCATCGCGCACATGGGGACCCCCGAGTACAGCGAGTTCCTCGACCTGGCCGAGCAGTACCCGCGGCTCTACCTCGACACCACCATGGTGTGGACCGATTTCAGCGAAGGCGATGCACCCTTCCCGCCCGCCGAACGAGAACGCCTGCGCCGCTTCGCCGATCGCATTCTGTTCGGCAGCGACTTCCCCAATATCCCGTATCCCTACGCCGAGTCCGTCGCCGCAGTGGAACGCCTGGACCTCGGTCCGGAGTGGCTGCGCAAGGTCTGCCACGACAACGCGGCGCGGTTGTTCGAGCTCGACTGATCAGGCGGGGATCTCCATCCCCTCGGCCAGCAGCGGCCAGGAGTTCTTGAAGGCCTTCTGCCAGTAGCCCCACGAGTGGGTGCCCTGGGTCGACAGGTCGAAGGTCGCGGGAATGTCCAGTTCTTCCAGGCGATTCTGCAGGTTCTTGGTGCACCAGCGGGTCGTGGCCTCGATGACGCCGCCGACGACGATCTGGTTGGCCAACCCGACCGGACCCCAGGTCACCAGGTGCGAGTCGCCGAGCTTGTCGAACTCGCCGGGCAGGCCGTTGCCGTTCGAGACGTAGAGCTTGGTGCCGCGCAGCCCCTCGGCGTTCACGACGGGGTCGTTGGCCGCCCAGGCCGGATCACCGGGCGGACCGTACATGTTCGACGCGTCGCCGCCGCCGGTTCCGACCACGACATTGACGAACTGCCTGCCCACCGGGTCGCTGATCTGGGCACAGCCGCTGTAGGCGGCGACCGAGCGGAACAGTCCCGGTTTCGCGATCGCCAGCTGTAGCACGGAGGTGGCCGTCATCGAGTTCGCCGCGATCGCGTTCCTGCCCGTCGTGGCGAACATCGTGTCGACGAGCGTGGGCAGTTCGTCGAGGAAGAAGGTCCGCCATTTGTTCACGCCCAGCATCGGATCCGGCTCGCGCCAGTCGGTGTAGTAGCTCCACGCGCCACCGATCGGCATGACGACGTTGACGTCCTTGCCCGCCAAGAAGTCGACGACGTCGGTGTTCTGTTCCCAGGTGGCAGTGTCCTCGCCGCCGCCCGCGCCGTTCACCAGATACAGCGACGGCCGCGGTACCGAGGTGTCGGCGGGGCGCTGAACCTTCACCGAGACCTCGCGACCCATGGCGGCCGAGTGGATCCGTACGGTCACCTGCCGACCGTCGATCGCGGTCACCTCGGCCCGCGAACCGTCGATTGTGACGGTCTGATTCACCACCGCGGCAATCGGTTCCGGCTCTTGCGCATGCGCCCCGCTCACGCCCATCATCGAGCCCACCACGACGAGCACCGCCGAAACCGCGCTGCGGCACCTCACCGATCCAACCTCCATGCGAAAACCGACCGCTCAGTGCGGCTCGTCACAATATCGGGCTGGATCACACTGTCGTTACCGGTTTCTTACCGATTCGTCACCGAACACCACGCCAATTCGGCGAATCATCGTGCTGCGACGGTGAATCGGGCCCGCCGATGCGCGGGCCCCTCCGCCTCGAGCAATGCCACCGCGAAGCCCACCATGGAGATTCTCGAGATATCAGCGGCCGATGACCTCTGCCGCGTAGACGGCGAGGCGAACGCGGTTGTCGGTGCCGGTCTTGCCGAGCAGGTTGGCGATGTGGGTCTTGACGGTGCTGACGCCCAGGTGGAGCTGGTCAGCGATCTCCTGGTTGCCGTACCCCTGGGCCACGAGACGAAGGACGTCGAGCTCGCGTGGCGTCAGCTCGGGAGTGCGGACCGGCGGCGACGGCGCCGTGAGCGCCCGGTCGACCAGGCGGCGCAGCAGCGCGGGCGAGAACATCAGATCGCCCTCCACCGTGCGCCGGATCGCATCGAGCAGCACGGCGGGCTCGGTGTCCTTGACGAAATAGCCCGCGGCTCCGGCGGACAGCGCGGGAAACAGGTGTTCGTCGTCGTCGAAAGTGGTCAGCACCAGCACTTTCGCGCATGGTGACGCGGCCAGGATCTGCCGGGTCGCCGCGACACCGTCGAGGCCGGGCATCCGCAGGTCCATCACGACCAGGTCGGGGGCGAGCTCGGCGTAGAGCCGCACCGCCTCGACACCGTCGGCCGCCTCCCCGACGACGGCGAGGTCGGTGGTGTCCTCGATGAGCATCCGCAGGCCCGCGCGCACGAGGCGCTGATCGTCGACCAGCAAGACGGTGATCACGACAGCCCCACTCCCCTCGTGGTGTCCGGTAACCGAGCACGCACCGTCCACTTCGCGTCACCGTCCGCGCCCGTTCCGACAGCGAGGCTGCCCCCGGCGAGTTCAGCGCGCTCGCGCATCCCGACGATCCCGTGTCCCGGCGGCGCCGTCGCCCGCTCGCGACCGCTGTTGACGACTTCGAGGGTGATCGCGCCGTCGCGCCTGATGATCGCGAACCGCACCGGCACCGCACGATCCGCGTGCTTCATCACATTGGTCAGCGACTCCTGCACCAGACGCAACAGCGTGAGCCTGCTGATCGCGTCGAGCCCGCCGAGGTCGGTGTCGACCTCGGCCACGACAGTGAACCCGGCAGCACGAACCCGAGTGAGCGCCGCCTCGACCTCGGTCGTGACCGCGTCGGTGTCGACCAGGGCGACGGCGCCGAGGGCCGGATCGCGCAGAGCAGCGAGCAAGCGGCGAATGTCGGCGAGCGCATCGGCCGCGGTGTCGCGCACATCGTCGAGCACTGCGGTCACGCGCGGATCGGCTTCGCGCACAACATGTCCCGCCACCGAGGTCCGCAGCACGATCGAGGCCATGTGGTGAGCGACCACATCGTGGAGTTCCCTGGCCAGCGCGGCGCGCTCGTCGAGGCGGGTACGCGCTTGCGCCTCCTCGGCGCGCAGGCGCAGATTCTGCGCCAGGTCACGCTGCCCACGCAGGTACAACCCGAGCAGCAACGGAAGACCCACATATGCCGCGGCCTCGACGAGGGTCGACGCCCGCCCGATCGAGCTGTCGTGTAACCCGACCCGCCCGAGCGTCACAGCCGCGGCCCAGCCCGCGGTCGCCACCGCGACGGTCGACCACCGGTGCGTGCGCGCCACCACATCGACCAGGGCCACCGCGCCGAGGTACGGCGCCAGCCCGGACACTCCCCAGGCGTCGGTGCGCAGCATCGGCACGGCCAGCGCCGACAGTGCGAGCGACACCGCGAGCGGCCACCCGGCCGGAAACACCACGGCAGCGGTCATCGCCAGCAGCCAGTAGTGCGGCGGCACACGGTACTGGCCCGGGTAGGTGCTGGCCAGCAGCAACACCGGGATCAGCGCCAGCGGCAGCCACCGCAGTAGCCCTCGCCAGTCGCGGTGGGCGCGGATGTCGATCACGCCCCCACGGTAAGCGACCGAGTGGTTCGGACCGCGCGAGCAGGCGGTCGGCGCGCCCGCGCGGGAACCGGCGGGAGCCGCGAGGGAGCTCAGTCGGCGAGCCGTTCTGGATCGGCTCGGGATACCAGGCGGCCCGCGTGTGCGCAAGGGCCGCGCGGGTGGAATCCGGCGGTCCGGGTCGGGCCGTTCGGCGGAGTCCCCGCCGCCGCCGCCGAACGAAGCTGGAGGTTCCCGCACAGAAGGAGCACACGTGGTCTCGCGACGAGGATTTCTCACCGGGCTCGCCCTCGCACCGGTGGCCTACGCGGCCGGGTGCTCGATCCGCCCCTCGGCACCTGGTTCGGCACCCGGGTCGACCCGGCCGCTACCGATCCCACCGCTGGCCGCGTCCACCGTCGGCGCGGACGGCGTCCGCCGATTCACGCTGCGAGCCCAGCCGGGCACGACCGAGATGATCCGGGGCAAGCAGACCCCGACATGGGGGTACAGCGGTTCGGTCCTCGGCCCCACCGTGCGGGCTCGACGCGGCGAGAAGGTCGCGTTCACCATCACCAACGACCTGCCCGAACCCACGTCGGTGCACTGGCACGGCATGCACCTGCCCGCGAAGTTCGACGGTGGCCCCCATCAGATGATCGGGCCGGGTGCGCAGTGGGCGCCGCAGTGGACCGTGCAGCAGCAGGCCGCGACGCTCTGGTACCACCCACATCCGCACGGCGCGACCGAAAAGCATGTCCACCGCGGCCTTTCGGGCTTGTTCCTGATCGACGACGACGCGTCGGACGCCTTGGATCTGCCGAAAGACTATGGCGTCGACGACATTCCGCTGGTGATCCAGGATCGCCGGTTCACCGCCGACGGTGCCCTCGACGAATCCGACGCCACCGACGTCGGCCTGCTCGGCGACACGATCGTCACCAACGGCATCGCGAACGCCCACCTGCCCGTCACCACCGACCGGGTCCGGTTGCGGATCCTCAACGGCTCGTCGGGCCGGCTCTACCAGCTCGCCTTCGGCGACGGCAGGGCGTTCCAGCTCATCGCCACCGACGGCGGTCTGCTCTCGGAACCCATTGCGCTGACCCGGATTCAGCTCAGCCCCGGCGAGCGGGTCGAGCTGGTGGTCGCCCTCGGTCCGGACGAGAACGTCACGTTACGGTCGCTGCCGATCACCGAGCGCGCGGGTATCGACCGCGCGGGCGAGTTCGGTTTCGACGACACCTTCGACATCCTGACACTGCGTGCCGCCGCCACTGTGCGACCCTCCGCCGCGCTACCGACGACGCTGATCCCGATGCCCGCCCTCGCCGCCGCGACCACCCCACCGACCCGTTCGTTCGACCTCCAGTGGTTCATGATCAACAACCGCCGCATGGACATGAACCGCATCGACATGACCATCCCCGTCGACACCACCGAAGTCTGGACGGTCCGCAACAAGGACAACTGGCCCCACAACTTCCACGTCCACGATGTCCAATTCCAGATCGTCGCCGTCGACGGAACACCGCCTCCTCCAGCCCTTTCCGGCTGGAAGGACACCGTCTACACCGCACCGGGCGCCACCTACACCCTGGCCATGCATTTCGCCGACCACACCGACCCCACCTATCCCTACATGTACCACTGCCACCTGCTCCACCACGAAGACCAGGGCATGATGGGCCAGTTCCTGGTGCTGGCCCCCGGGCAGCAAGCCGCACCCGCGCGCATGGACATGGACATGGCAGCCATGGATCACGGCGGATCGTGACTACAGTCGAGGGATGGGCATCGAGTGTTCTGACATCGTTGCAACACCCAGGGCCGACGTTTTCGCCTGGTTCGCCCGTCGCGGTGCGTTCACGCGATTGGCGCCGCCGTGGCAGCCGGTCACCCTGATCTCCGAAGCCGATTCGCTGGCCACCGGGCGAGCGGTGCTCGGCCTGCCCGGCGGGCTGCGCTGGATCGCTCAACACGACCCCGAGCAGTACCGGCCGCCCGAGCGGTTCGCCGACGCAGTCGCGGCGGGCGGACCGGCCTCGCTGCCGGTCTCCCGGCTGTTGCCGTGGCAGCACGTCCACGAGTTCGCCGAGGTCGACGCCACGCACACCCGTGTCATCGATCGGGTGCGGACGCCGATTCCGGAGTCGGTGTTACGGCCGATGTTCGATTACCGCTATCGCCAGCTCACCGACGATCTGGCGAGCCACCGCCGCGCGGCGCAGGCCGGCCTGGGGCCGACGACGATCGCGATGACCGGCGCGTCGGGGCTGGTCGGCTCCGCGCTGAGCGCCTTCCTCAGCACCGGCGGCCACCGCGTGGTGCGGTTGGTCCGCCATCCCGCACAGCATCCCGACGAACGACAGTGGGACCCCGACGCGCCCGCCGCCGACCTGCTCGCCGACATCGATGCCGTGGTGCATCTGGCCGGGGCGTCGATCGCGGGCCGATTCACCGCCGCGCACCGGCGTGCGGTGGCCGACAGCCGCATCGAGCCGACCCGGCGGCTCGCCGAGCTGGCCGCGGCCTCGGGCGTCGAAACCTTCGTCAGCGCCTCCGCCATCGGTTATTACGGCTATGACCGTGGCGAGCAGGCGCTGACCGAGAAGTCCGAGCGCGGTGACGGATTCCTGGCCGATGTGGTCGAACAGTGGGAGGACGCGTGCGAGCCCGCCGCGGTGGGCGGTGTGCGGGTGGTGCGGGTGCGTACCGGCATCGTGCAGTCTCCGCGTGGGGGCACGCTGCGGTTGCTGCGGCCGTTGTTCAGCGCCGGTCTCGGCGGGCGGATCGGGGACGGCCGACAGTGGTTGTCATGGATCGGTATCGACGATCTCGTCGATGTCTACCATCGCGCCCTCTGGGACGACACGCTGGCCGGTCCGGTCAATGCCGTTGCGCCACAGCCGGTTCGCAACAGCGAGTACACCCGCGTGCTGGCGCGAGTGCTGCATCGCCCGGCGCTGCTGCCGGTCCCGAGCTTCGGCCCGGCGGTACTGCTGGGCAAGCAGGGCGCGCGCGAACTCGCCGAGGCCAGTCAGCGGGTGACGCCGACCCAGCTGACGAAGGCCGGGCACGTCTTCCGGAGCGAGGATCTGGAGCAGACGCTGCGGCACCTGCTGGGGCGGACGGCGGGCTGACACGGTCCGGCACCGGTCCTCGCGAGCGGACGATCCGTGTCAGCGGGTTCGCCGACGTGGGATTCGACTATTTCCTGCATCGCATCGCCTGCGCATCGTTCGATGGTGGCCAGGTCAGATCTCGCAGTGGCGCCCAGCCGGGAACGCGGTTGATCGGCGACACCGAGGCGGAAAGATGATGTACCCGAACGCATTCAGCGCAACGCGTCGACCGCGGCCGCCAGGCTACCGATCCGCTCGACCGTGTCGGGCAACAGCGCGGCGTCCCAGCCCGGCCCCCCGACGAGCACCCGGGCACCGGACCCCGCACAGGCCAGCACCGCCGAGGTCAACGCAGTCGACTCACGTTGCGACCACAGCAGCACCGAGGCCTCGTTCGAATGCCGGGCGAGCGCATCGGACAACGCGACCGTCGGCACGTCGGCGCCCAGCATGCGCGCACCTACCCCGGCCTGCGCCAAGGCGGCACGCAGCACGTCGAGGGGCAGCGAATGCGTTTCGCCGCTCGTGCACGCGAGCAGCACGGGCGCGCTGCTCCGCGCCGGTTTCACCTGCTGCATGACCGCCGCGATGGACCATGACAGCAGGTGTTCGACGTCGATGCATCCCTCACCGCCGCCCTGGCGCGCGACGATATCGGTGAACGCGGGGCGGCACAGGGCCTCCCAGGTCTGCACGACGCCATGAGCCCGCACATGGGCGTCCAGATGGGCGCAGACGGTGGTGGTGTCCAGCGCGAACGCCGCGTCGAGCAGGCCGGCACGGTCACCGAGGGCCGGCGCCGGCCCACGGGCCGCCGCCGCGGCCCCGGCGGGACTCGCGCCCCCGCCGATCAGCTCGAGCATGTGCTCGAGCACGGCGATATCGGTGTCGGTGTAGAGCCGATGGCGGCCGGGCCGGTCCTGGGCGGGACCGATGCCGTAGCGGCGATTCCAGCTCCGCAGGGTCGCGGTCGGGATGCCGAGACGGTCGGCCACCGCGCGAACCGTGAAACCGGCCGCGGCGGAGACAGGAGCAGAACCGGCGGGCATCGCCTCATTCTGCCCGGAACGCCTCGACGGGCGCGTCACGGCCCGGCCTCCGCGCGTCGGCGCCCGGTCGCGCCCGTCGAGCCGACAACCCGCTGAACCGTCCGCATCATGCATCAATAGTGCATCAATTGCTGTTAGCATGGAAGAACACCGACTACGCGAGGAGTTTCCTGTGCGCACCCGATTCGGCCCGTGGACCACCGCCTTGCTGTTCGCCGTTGGCCTCACCGTGGCAGGCTCCGGCTCCGCGGCCGCCGCGCCACCCGCGCCGGTGCCGAGTCTGGACCTCGACCGCTATCTCGGCGATTGGCACCAGCTCGCGGCAGTACCGCAGGTGTTCAACCTCAATTGCGCGCGCGACACCTCCGCGAACTACAGCCTCGACGCGCGCGGCGACATCGCCGTCCACAATCGCTGCCACACCTGGAGTAGCGGCGTCGACGAGATCCGTGGCACCGCGACGGTGAACGACCCGGTCACGAACGCGCAACTGCACGTGAGCTTTCCGGGTGTCGCCGGCCAGGACGGGCGCGAGGGACCGACCAACTACCTGGTGACCGCACTCGGCCCGGACTACTCGTGGGCCCTGGTCACCTCGCCGAGCAGATTGTCAGGTTTCGTCCTCTCCCGCACCCCGGCCCTGGACGAGAGCACCTGGCAGCGGATCGACGAGGCGATCAGAATCGCGGGCCAGGACCCGTGCGTCTACCTCACCTCACCCACGACCGGCGGCCGCGAGGGTGTCCTGCCCCTCTGCGCACGATGAGCGTCGCGATCGCCCTGTTCACCCGTGACCTGCGCGTTCACGACAATCCGGTGCTCACCGCTGCGGCTCGCGAGGCCGACCGGGTGGTACCACTGTTCGTCGTCGACGAGGTACTGGTGCCCGATCGCTGCCCGCCCAATCGCGCGCACTTCCTCGCCGCCGCACTCGCCGAACTCGACAAGGAACTGCGCGCGCTCGGCGGCACGCTCGTCGTGCGCCGCGGCGCGGTGGCCGATGTCCTCGACGAGGTGATCGAGGAGACCGGCGCCACGAGCGTGCACCTGGCCGAGGATGTCAGCCGCTACAGCAGGCAGCGCGAGCAGGCGTTGCGCCGCAACCCTGACACCGTCGTGCACTGCCATTCCGGTTCCGTCACAGCCACCTCCGCCGAACTCGTCCCGTCGACCGGACGCGATCACTTCGCCGTCTTCACCCCCTATTTCCGGCGCTGGAGCGCGGCCCACCGCCGCACTCCGCTGCCCGCGCCCCGTTCGCTGTCGGTGCCACCGATCCGGAGTGCGGCGCTGCCTCAGCCGGCAGATCTCGGTTCCGGGCGACCGTCGCCACAATTGCGGGTCGGCGGGGAATCCACCGGACGTGCGCTGCTGCGCGACTGGCTCGACGGCCCGATCACCGACTATGCCCGCGACAACGACGACCTCGCCGCCGACGCGACCTCCCGGCTCTCGCCGTACCTCCACTTCGGGTGCGTGTCCCCCACCGAGGTGGTGCGCCGGGTCGATACGGCGACCGACGGCGGACTCGCCTTCGCCCGCCAGCTGGCCTGGCGCGATTTCCACCATCAGGTGCTCGCCGCCCGTCCCGATGCCGCCTGGTCGGACTACCGCACGCGGGTGACCGCGGGCCCCGACGACGAACAGGCCGTCGCGGCCTGGCGAGACGGGCACACCGGCTACCCGATCGTCGACGCGGGCATGCGGCAGCTCCGTGCGGAAGGCTGGATGCCGGGGCGAGCACGGCTGATCGCGGCGAGCTTTCTCGCCAAGTCGCTGCGCCAGGACTGGCGGGTCGGCGCGGCCCACTTCCTGCGCTGGCTCGTCGACGCCGACCTCGCCAACAATCAGCTCAACTGGCAGTGGGTCGCGGGCACCGGCACCGACACCCGGCCCAACCGGGTCCTCAATCCGCTGCGCCAGGCCGAGCGCTACGACCCCGACGGCGTCTATGTGCGGCGGTGGCTGCCCGAACTGGCGCACCTGCCCGGCACGAGCATTCACCGACCGTGGCGCGCGGCCGTCGACCCGGCGGACTATCCCGCACCGATCATCGACTGCGTGGGCAGCTAGACCGATGAATTCCGGCTGCGCAGGTCGTCTTCTCCACAGACGCAACCGCAGAGGAGTCGCCATGCCGCTTCATGGTCAGGGATCGCCCGAGCGCAGGGTCGCCGTCGGTGACGTCGACCTGTGTGTGAGCACCTTCGGGGACCGGCGCCATCCACCGGTGCTGCTGCCGAGCACGTCGAGACTGTTCTGGGAGGACCGGTTCTGCGACCGGCTCGCCGGCGCGGGCCGGTTCGTGCTGCGCTACGACATTCGCGATACCGGCCGGTCGACCGCCTCCGCGCCGGGCGCTCCCGGCTACAGCCTCCGGGATCTGGTCGCGGATCTCGTCGGGCTGATGGATGTCTTCGAACTTCCGCGAGCCCACCTGGTGGGTTTCTCGGTGGCCGGATGGATCTGTCAGCTCGCTGCCCTCGAC
Organism: Nocardia sp. NPDC057272; assembly: GCF_042668615.1. Lineage (NCBI taxonomy): Bacteria > Bacillati > Actinomycetota > Actinomycetes > Mycobacteriales > Nocardiaceae > Nocardia > Nocardia sp. NPDC057272. The sequence continues at coordinate 38,383 of NZ_JBHUYK010000018.1, forward strand.
CACCCCGATCGGGTGTCCGCCCTGACTCTGATCAACACCCGTCCGACCGCCCCCGGCCCGGCGGACCCTGATCTGCCCGAGCACTCGGACCGGATCATGGCGTTCTTCACCGACAGACCCCACCCTGACTGGTCCGACCGGGCGGCGGTGATCGATTACGGCGTGGAACAGGCCCGGGTACGCGCGGGCACACACGGATTCGACGAACTGCGGGCGCGCCGGCACGCGACCCACATGGTCGACCGCACCACCGACATGGCCTCCAGCGTGCTCAACCTGGCATATGTCGAGGCCGGCGACCGGTGGCGGGAACGTCTGGGCGAGATCGCCGTGCCGACCCTGGTCGCGCACGGCACCGATGACCCGTTCTTTCCCTACGGCAACGGCGAGGCCATGGCTCGCGAGATCCCCGGCGCCGATCTGCTCGCGCTGACCGGCATCGGCCACGAACTTCCCGACGTCACGTGGGATCGACTGCTCGCCGCCATGCTGGTCCTCCACGCGAAACCGGTACCCGAGGACGGGTCGTCCGGTTCGACGCCCGGGCGCTAGCACCGTGTCGAAAATATCGACGGCCATGGTCGGCAATCCGAACCACCGAGCCAGCCGAACTCCGTTGCATCCAACATCTACGCGGCACCTCGCCGCCTCGACGGAAGTGACGGAAACACCATGCGATCCTTGCCGAAAACCCTTGTTGCGGCGTTGCTCCTCGGCTCGGCACTCGGCCTCTCGGCCTGTTCCGACGACGACTCGAGCACCACCGCCGCGACCTCCTCCGCGCCGATGACCACGGCGCCGATGACCACCGGCGCGTCCGCCGCCGCCGACCTCGTCGGGCCCGGCTGCGCGGAATACGCCGCCCAGGTGCCCAGTGGACCCGGCTCGGTCAGCGGGATGGCCCAGGAGCCGGTCGCCGTCGCCGCGTCCAACAACCCGATGCTCACCACGTTGACCTCGGCGGTCTCGGGCAAACTCAATCCCGACGTCAATCTCGTCGACACCCTCAACGGTGGCCAGTTCACCGTCTTCGCGCCCGTCGACTCGGCGTTCGCGAAGATCGATCCGGCCACGATCGACTCGTTGAAGACCGACTCGGCTACGCTCACCTCGATTCTCACCTATCACGTGGTGCCGGGCCAGATCTCGCCGCAGAGCATCGCGGGCACGCACAAGACAGTCCAGGGCGCCGACGTGACGGTCAGCGGCTCCGGTGACACGTTGAAGGTCGGCGCCGCGAACGTGATCTGCGGTGGCGTGCGCACCGCGAACGCCACCGTGTACATGATCGACAGCGTGCTCATGCCGCCCGCGGCGTGATGACGGCGACGGCGCTTTTTCCGGCGTCGCCGCGGAAATTTCTCGGCGGCGCCCATCCGAACCCGAAGGCAGGCCGAAATCCCTCTCATGCTGATGCAAGCAGGGACCATCCGATGACGGCCCGGCGCGGCTCCGCACCGATCAACCTGCGATCGGTCACCGAGCCCGCTCCGGCCTGCCCGACGGGCGACCGCCGCGACCATGCCGTCCAGGAGCGGCTGGTCGACCTGCTCGACGACGTCGCGGCAGGCGATCGGGCAGCGTTCGCCGAGTTCTACCGCGCCACCAGCCCGCGGGTGTTCGGTCTCGCGCTCCGCGTGGTGCGCAACCACGGCGCCGCCGAGGACATCACTCAGGAGGTGTTCCTTCAGGTCTGGTCGCTGGCGGGACAGTACGACGCGACCAAGGCCAGCCCGATCGGCTGGCTGATGATGCTGACCCATCGGCGCGCGGTCGACCGGGTACGGGCCGAGCAGTCGGCCACCCGCCGCGACATCGTGTTCGGCCACGCCCATCTCGGCCGCGACCACGACGTCGTGGCCGAGGAGGTCACCCAGCGACTCGACGAGCAGTCGGTGCTGGACTGTCTGCAGACCATGACCGAACTCCAGCGCCAAGCGGTGGCGCTGGCGTACTACGGCGGGCGCACCTACCTCGAGGTCTCCGAGACCTTGGCGGTGCCGTTGCCGACGGTGAAGAGCCGCATCAAAGACGGCCTGAAAAGGCTCGAGAACTGTTTGACCGGAGGGAATACCCGATGAGCGAGACCGATCGGCGGACCCCTTGGTCGTGGCTGGACGAGGCCTACCCCTACGCCATCGACGCCCTGGATCCACCCCAGCGACAGGCGCTCGAGGAGTGGCTCGACGCCGCAGGCCCCGACCGGGTGGCCGAGTTCCAGGCCGCCGTCCGCCGCATCCAGGAGACGATGGCGGACCTGACCGTGTTCGACTCGGTCCCGCCACCGGCACGCCTCGAATCCGCACTGATGCGAGCGCTGGACCGGTACGACACCCAGGCGTCTCCGCTCGCACGGCGCGGCGCGCCCGGCAGGCGCTGGCACCTTCGATGGTTGACCGTCGCCGCCGCGGCGATCGTGGCGGTCGGCGCCGGTGTCGGTATCGGGGTGGTGATCGAACGCGCGAACGACGGTACGGGTGCGGTCACCGCGCAGCAGGTGCTCGACCAGCCCGACAGCCGGGAGTCCTCGGTGGCCGTCACCGGTGGCGGCGCGATGACGGTGTACGAGTCGAAGTCGCTGGGCGCGGCCGCGGTGTCGTTCCAGGACATGCCCGCGCTGCCTGCCGATCGCGCGTACCAGCTGTGGCTGATCCGCGCGGGCACCCCGACTTCGGTGGCGGTGATGGACGGTCCTGCCTCGGTCGTGACCACGGTCGACGTCGCCGACACGCTCGCGGTGACGGTCGAACCCGCCGGTGGTTCGCCCGGGCCGACCACCTCGCCGATCGTCAGCATGACAGTCGGCTGACCTGCTGCGGCGGGCCGTGCCGGCACTCGAAACCCCAGGAGTGACAGCATGGTCCGCCGTTTCAGCTTCACCCGTCGCCGCCCGGGCCGGCTCGCGGGGGCGGCCGCGGCCGCGGCCGCCGCCGCGCTGGTGCTCGGGGTCGGACACCTCGTCGCCGTGTTCATCGATCCGGTGTCGTCCCCCTTCTTCGTTCTCGGTGCCACCGTGGTCGATCACACGCCGAAGTGGTTGAAGGACAGCGCGATCCGCTGGTTCGGCACCAATGACAAACTCGCACTGGCCGTCACTATGGCCGCGGTCATGGCCGTGGCTGCCGCGATGATCGGCTTGGTGGCCCGCCGCAGCCCAGCATGGGCGGCCGGGCTGCTCGGCGCTCTCGGTATCGCCGTGGGCGGCTTGGCGCTGCTCCGCCCTACGGCCACACCGCTGTTCGTCGTTCCGGCCGTGGTCGGATCGTTGGCGGGCATGGCGGCGCTGTGCGCGCTGTTCCTCGTGCCCGCCGAGGCCGACCGGCAAGCCGGGCCGACGCGGCGCGGGTTCCTGCTCGCTCTGACCGCGGTGGCGGCCGGCGCAGTGGCGGCCGGGGCGGCGGGCCGGGTCATCGGCAGCCGTCTGCGCGATATCGCCGCCGACCGGGCAGCTTTCGTGCTCCCTCGGGTCGCCGCACCGGTGCCACCGGTCACCCCCGAGATGGACCGAGTCGTGCCCGGCCTCACCCGATTCATCACTCCCGCACCGGATTTCTATCGCGTCGACACCGCGCTTCAGCTTCCGTCGCTGACTCGCGCGCAGTGGCGATTGCGCATCCACGGGATGGTGGAGCGCGAGATCCGTCTCGACTTCGACGAATTGAGCGCCCGGCGTGCGGTCGAGTCACTCATCACGCTCACCTGTGTCTCGAACGAAGTCGGCGGGGATCTCGCCGGAACCGCACTGTGGACCGGATACCGCCTGGCCGATCTCCTGGCCGAGGCGGGGCCCTCCCCCGATGCCGACATGATCCTGTCGCGCAGCGTCGACGGATTCACCGCGAGCACGCCATCGGCCGCGGTGCTGGGCAACCCCGACGCTCTGCTCGCCGTCGCGATGAACGGCGAGCCGCTGCCGGTCGCTCACGGCTACCCGGCGCGGATGATCGTGCCCGGCCTCTATGGCTACGTCTCGGCCACCAAGTGGGTTGTCGATCTGGAACTCACCAGATTCGACCGAGCACAGGCCTACTGGACGCAACGCGGCTGGGCAACTCGGGTACCGATCAAAACCGCATCCCGGATCGACGTCCCGGCGGCGTTCGCGCACCTGGACGCCGGACCGGTGATCGTGGCAGGCGTGGCGTGGGCCCAGGGCCGCGGGATCGATGCCGTGGAAGTCCAGGTCGACGACGGACCGTGGCAACCGACCACACTCGCCGCCGCCTACTCCCTCGATACCTGGCGCCAGTGGACCTGGACGTGGGATGCCTCGCCCGGCACGCATTCCCTTCGGGTGCGCGCGGTCGACGCCACCGGATCGGTGCAGACCGACACCAGGGCGACCCCGTTCCCCGACGGCGCGACGGGCAGGCACTCGCGCGTCGTCATGGTGCGGTGAGCGATTCGCTCAGGCGTGGCCGGCGAGATACGGCGTCCGGCGCCAGTCGGTTGCGTCCGCGTCGGCCGCCGTGGGATGCTGCGGCACGATCGAAGAGAGCGAGGTGAACGATGGTCGACGGCCCTCGCGTCACACCCGCTCCCACCGCGACCCGGCGCGGTATCGGAGCCCGGGTGGCGGATTCCCCGTTCCTGTCGCGCAGCCGACGGCGAGTGGAAGTCGTCCACAAACCCTCGGTGCCGACCGCGCGCGCCATCATCGACTGCGCCGCCTATGTCGACGGCAAGCGTCTGCCCGGCCGCTTCACCCCCGAGACCGCGCTGACCGAAATCCGCAGGCGTGGTACGGGTTTCGTGTGGATCGGGCTGTTCGAACCGGACCTGCACCAGATGGGCGAGATCGCCGCGACGTTCGGGCTGCACGAACTCGCCGTCGAGGACGCCGTCACCGGCAGACAGCGGCCGAAGTTCGAACGCTATGACGACACCATGGTCACCGTGATGCGGACCGTCGCCTACGTCGAGCACGATATGCACACCGTCAGTGAGATCGTGCAGACCGGCGAGATCATGGTCTTCCTCGGCGCCGATTTCGTGGTCGCGGTCCGCCACGGCGAACACAACGAACTCACCGCCGTGCGGCACCGGCTCGAAGCCGAACCCGATCGCCTGGCGCTCGGCCCCGGCGTCGTGCTGCACGCGATCGCCGACCACGTCGTCGACACCTACATCGACGTCACTCAGGCGACGGAGTTCGACGTCGAGTCGATGGAGGAAGAGCTCTTCAGCCCGCGGAGCAAGATCCCGATCGAGGCCATCTACCAGCTCAAACGCGAGATCGTCGAGCTACGCCGCGCCGTTCGCCCGCTCGCGGGCCCGCTGCAGACCCTCACCGCGCCGCGCACTCCCCTGCCCAAGGAGGTGCGCCGCTACCTGCGCGACGTCGCCGATCATCACAGCGGCGTCGCCGAGCGCATCAACGACCTGGACGAAACCCTCACCACTCTCGTGGGCGCCGCGGTGGCCAAGATCGCCGTCCAGCAGAACACGGACATGCGCAAGATCTCCGCCTACATCGCCATCCTGGCGGTCCCCACCATGATCGCCGGCATCTACGGCATGAATTTCGATCACATGCCCGAACTCCGGCAGACCTGGGGTTACCCCGCCACCCTGATCGTCATGGCCACCATCTGCGCCACCCTGATCGTCGCCTTCCGACGTATCCGCTGGTTGTGAAAGTCCGGCCGGGTCAGACGACTCGACCCCATCGGGTCGCCACGAGCCCGCAGAGCGCGATGGCGGTGCTCATCCGCTTCCAGAGTCGCACCATCGCGAGCTCGAGGATGATGCCGATGCGGTCGGCACAGGTGGTGGCCTCCGCCAGCGCCATCCGGTCATAGACCAGGGCAGGGTCACTGAGGATTTCGTCCAGCCTCAGTCCTGATATCGCCTGATCGGACGTCAGGCCGAGTTCTGGCAGCCAGGTGAGCCGCCAACGACCGTCGCCCCCGAGAATCGCCCGCTCGGGCGTCCTGTCACTGCTCATGGTCCGATTCGTGCGGAAGATCGTCATCACTACCTCCTCGGCCGTCAGCTCTCGACGTCCACTTCCGAGGATCCTCGAAAATCGGCACAGACAACAGCTGGCAAAGAAGCCCGAATGGGAATATCATCCACAAACCCCGACGTGAAAGCCGAAAATTCCGGGCGATCACCCTGGATACGACTCAATAACGCCGTCAGCAGCTACCAGTGGGCACCGTGCGGGTGTCTCAACTCCGGTCGAAGGCCGTGAGGATCTGTTCGGCGGCCAGGGCGGGGGTGAGCGTTCCGGCGCGGACAGCCGATTCCACCTGCGCGCGAACATCTTTCACGTTCGGGTTATCGGCAAGTCGGCGCAGGATCTGGTCGTGGACCATGGTCCAGGTCCAGTCGACCTGCTGGCGGCGACGCTTCTCGGCGAATTCGCCCGCCTCGGTGAGGACCCGGCGGTGGTCGAGGACGGTGCCCCAGAACTTGTCGAGGCCAACGCCTTCCAGACCGCTCATGGTGAGCACCGGCGGTTTCCACAGGGCGTCGTGCGGGTGGATCAGGCGCAGGGCGCCCGCCAGTTCGCGCGCGGCGCCCTTGGCTTCGATCTCGTGCTTACCGTCGGCCTTGTTGACCGCCACCAGCTCGGCGAGTTCCAGCACGCCCTTCTTGATGCCCTGCAACTGGTCTCCGGTGCGGGCCAGGGTGAGGAAGCAGAACACGTCGACCATGTTGGCGACGGTCACCTCGGACTGGCCGACGCCGACGGTCTCCACGAGGATCACGTCGTACCCGGCGGCCTCCAGGAGCACGATCGTCTCCCGGGTCGCCTTGGCCACGCCGCCGAGGGTGCCCGCCGTCGGGGACGGCCGGATGAACGCGTCCGCCTCCAGCGACAACCGCGCCATCCGCGTCTTGTCACCGAGGATCGAGCCACCGGTGCGGGTCGAGGACGGGTCGACCGCGAGGACCGCGACTCGATGCCCCTTGGCCAGCAAGTACATCCCGAGCGCGTCGATGAACGTGGACTTGCCGACGCCCGGAACACCGGTGATGCCGACCCGGTTCGAGACGACGCTGCCCGGTTCCGCCGCCACCCGCAGCAGCAACTGCTGCGCGAGTTCCCGGTGATCGGAGCGGGTGGATTCGACCAGCGTAATCGCGCGGGCCAGCGCCGAACGCTGCCCCGCTGTGACCTGCTCGGCGAGCGCGTCGACATCGATCGTCCGGCGAACGCCCACGGCGGTGCGCCCCTCGTTGCGTGGCGAGCCGACGCCCGCGGTGGTCCCGAGCCGAGGGTGCGCGTCGGAACCCCCGGCTACCTGTGCGGCGTCGCTCATACTGTTCCACTGCGGCATGCTGGGGCGCCCTCCGTGGTTACGCCGGCTACCGCCTCCGGGCGCTGACCGCTCATGCCTGTGCGCCGCCACCGATCTCGTGTCCGAGAGCCGCGCCCAGCTTCTTCAGCAGGTCGATGGCCGCATCGGCGATGACGGTGCCGGGCGGGAAGATCGCTGCCGCACCGGCCTCGTAGAGCTCGTCGAAATCGCCGGGCGGGATCACACCGCCCACGATGACCATGATGTCGGGACGACCGACATCGGCCAGTGCCTGCCGTAGGGCGGGCACCAGCGTGAGGTGACCAGCGGCCAGCGAAGACACACCGACGATGTGCACGTCGTTGTCGGCTGCCTGGCGCGCCACCTCTTCGGGCGTCTGGAACAGCGGGCCCACGTCGACGTCCATGCCGAGGTCGGCGAACGCGGTCGCGATCACCTTCTGGCCGCGATCGTGTCCGTCCTGGCCCATCTTGGCGACCAGGATGCGGGGACGGCGCCCCTCGGCCTCGCCGAATTCCTCGACCAGCGCGATGGCGGCGCCGATGTTGGTGGCCTTGCCTGCTTCGTCACGGTACACACCGGACAGGGTACGGATTTCGGCCTGATGGCGGCCGTAGACCTTCTCCAGCGCGTCGGAGATCTCACCGACGGTGGCCTTGGCGCGCGCGGCGTCGATGGCGAGCGCGAGGAGGTTGTTCTCCATGCCGCCTTCGGACGACGCTGCCGCACGGGTCAATTCGGCCAGCGCCTGCTCCACCGCGACCGAATCACGGTCGGCGCGAAGCCGTTCCAGCTTCTCGATCTGCTCGGCCCGCACCCGCGAGTTCTCGACCTTGAGAACTTCGACGGCGTGGTCCTCTTCGACCTGGTACTTGTTGACGCCGATCACCGGCTGCTGGCCGGTGTCGATGCGCGCCTGGGTCCGCGCGGCGGCCTCTTCGATGCGCAGCTTCGGAATACCCTCCGAAATCGCCTGTGCCATACCGCCGTGCGCCTCGACCTCGGCGATGTGGGCGCGCGCCCGCTCGGCGAGCTGGTGAGTGAGCCACTCGACGTAGTACGAGCCACCCCACGGGTCGATCGGGCGGGTGGTGTTGGACTCCTGCTGGATGAGCAGCTGAGTGTTACGCGCGATACGGGCGGAGAAGTCCGTCGGCAAGGCCAGGGCCTCGTCGAGCGCGTTGGTGTGCAGCGACTGGGTATGCCCCTGGGTCGCGGCCATCGCCTCGATGCAGGTGCGCGCCACATTGTTGTAGGCGTCCTGCGCGGTCAGCGACCAGCCCGAGGTCTGCGAGTGGGTCCGCAGCGACAGCGATTTCGCGCTCTTGGGTTCGAACTTCGACACCAGCTCACTCCACAGCAGACGCCCCGCACGCAGCTTGGCGACCTCCATGAAGAAGTTCATGCCGATGGCCCAGAAGAACGACAGACGCGGTGCGAACTTGTCGACATCCATGCCCGCGGCGATGCCGGCGCGGATGTACTCCACACCGTCGGCGAGGGTGTAGGCCAGCTCCAGATCGGCGGTCGCACCGGCCTCTTGAATGTGGTAGCCGGAGATGGAGATCGAGTTGAACTTCGGCATCTTCGCGCTGGTGAAGGCGAAGATGTCGGAGATGATCCGCATCGAGGGCTTGGGCGGATAGATGTAGGTGTTGCGGACCATGAACTCTTTCAGAATGTCGTTCTGAATGGTTCCGGCCAGCTGCTCGGGCGTCACGCCCTGCTCTTCGGCGGCGACGACGTAGAGCGCCAGGATCGGCAGCACCGCGCCGTTCATGGTCATCGACACCGACACCTGGTCCAGGGGGATCTGGTCGAAGAGCTGGCGCATGTCCAGGATCGAGTCGATCGCGACACCGGCCATGCCGACGTCACCTTGGACGCGGGGGTGGTCGGAGTCGTAGCCACGGTGGGTGGCGAGGTCGAAGGCGACCGAGAGCCCCTTCTGGCCCGCCTGCAGGTTGCGGCGGTAGAAGGCGTTGGAATCGGCGGCGGTGGAGAAGCCCGCGTACTGGCGGATGGTCCACGGCTGATTCACGTACATGGTCGGGTACGGGCCACGCAGGAACGGCGCGACGCCGGGCACGGTGTCGAGCGGATAACCCTGCGCGACAACAGCATCCCGATCGGCCTTGGTGAAGACCGGCGGAACGTCGATGCCCTCCGGGGTCGACCAGACCAGCTGCTCGGGCGTGGTGTGGTTCGCCGTCGCCGCGTCGGCCACGAAGGCGCGGACCTGCTCGGCGTCGACGTCGGCCGACGCGGGCGCGTGGTCGGTGAGCGGCACCTCGGCGAAGCTGCCGATGACGTGCTCGATATCGGACGTGGTCATCAGGCTCCCACCTTCTCCAGCAGCTGCGACAGGACCGCGACCGCGTCGATGCGCAGGGCCAGGTACCCGTCGGGACGCTGCGTCCCGCTGTATTGCTCGACCGACTTCTCCGCGCCGGCCAGCAGCACGGTCTCGATCCCGGCGGCGCGCAGGGCATCGGTGGCGGCCCCCGCCTGTTCGCCGTAGCGCTTGTCGGCACCGCACAGCACCGCGATACGCGCACCGGATTCCGTGGCGGCGGCGGCGATGGCGTCGATCGTGAGCGGGCCGGGGTTGACCGATTCGATACCGCCGGACGCCAGCACGTTCGCGGTGAAGATGGTGCGCGCGTTGTGTTCGGCCACCGGGCCGAGCGGCACGATCAGTGCCTTCGGGCGGGCGCCGTTGGCGGCCAGGTAGGCATCGGAGCGGTTGCGCAGCGCTTCGAAGGCAGCGCCGTAGCGCGCGTTCGGACCCGGTTCACGGGCCTGCTCCGACAGTGGGGTCTCGGCGAGGTTGGGGAACTCGTTGACGCCGGTGACCGCGGTCCGGCGGTGGGCGACGTCGGCCGCGCGCGCGGCGGCGGTCTCGGCGATCCGGGCCGCGAGCACACCGGTGTCGAGCGCGGCGAGGTAGCCGCCCGCCGACTCGAGCTCCTGCATGAACTCCCATGCCTTGGCGGCGAGTTCGTCGGTCAGCTTGTCGACGTACCAGGAACCGGCGGCCGGGTCCTGCACGTGCCCGAGACGGGATTCCTCGAGCAGCAGCAGCTGGGTGTTGCGAGCCAGGCGCTGGGAGAACGTCGTGGACACGCCGAGTTCGCCGGCCGGCAGGGCCGCGTCGAAGGGCAGTACGGTCACCGAATCGGCACCGCCGACGCCGGCGCCGAACGCGGCGAGCGTGGTGCGCAACAGGTTCACCCAGGGGTCGCGCTGGGTCATCATGGCGGCCGAGGTGATCGCGTGCTGCGGGGCGGCACCGAAGGCAGGCGCACCGGAGACCTGGGCCACCCGGGCCCACAGGCGCCGGGCCGCCCGGAATTTCACGATGGTGGCGAACTGGTCGTCGGTCGCCGCGAAACGGAACTCGAGCTGGCCGAACGCGTCGGCGATGTCGACTCCGGCGCCGGTGAGCAGGCGCAGGTAGGCCAGACCGGCTGCGACGGCGGCGCCCACTTCCTGTGCGTCGGCGGCACCGGCGTTGTGGAAGGCGATGCCGTCCACCGTGATGGCGCGGACCGTCTCGGGCCGGGCGATCGCGCGCACGGCCAGCGCCACGGTCTCGGCGTCGTCGAGGTCTTCGGCACCGGTGAAGGCGCTCGTCAGCGGGGCGGCGCCGAGGCCGACCCGGATCTGCGTGCGATCGGCGATCGAGTACCCGTCGAGGACGTCGAACACCCGCTCGGCGGCGGTGCCGGTCGCCGCACCGGCCACCAGCGTCAGCGGGGCCAGCTCGAACAGCAGCCCACGCAGGGCAAGGGGGATGTCGTCGACGGCGACGCCGTAGGTGCCCACTCCGAGCGCGATCGCGCTCACGCCGTTCTCCAGACCGGTCAGGATCGCCCGGTTGGTGGCCTCGGCGTCGTTCTCACCGGCGAACGCGCCGACGAACCAGCCGCGCTGCGGGTCACGCGCGGCGTCGCCACCGCGCACGTAGGGGAAGGCGCCGGGCAGCGGCTGCTCGGGCAGCTCGTCGCGGCGGGTGTAGAGCGGGGCGATCGTGAGCCCGTCATAGGTGGTCTCGTCGAGCAGATGTTCCGGTTCGGCGGGGAGCTCGGAAGCCTCGACCCGTCGCGCTTTCGCCAGCACACCCGCCACGCCCTTGCGCCACGCGGCGTACTCGGGCACCGGATCCGGTGCGAGCCCCGCCCCGGACTCTGAACCAATCGGCATAGCTGCTGTTCTCTCTTCCATTCGACGACCGCACCCCGGTGTGCTGCCGGTCCGTGAAATCCCACAAACGGGCCCACAGCGAACCAGGATGTATCCGGTTCCCTCATGATGCTATCTGTGACAGGGTGTCCGGCCACCCGGGCCATCCCCTACCGGCCGGTACGCTTACCCGGGTGTCTCGACTGATCCGCTCCCCGCGCCTGCTCATCGCTCTGGCCGGGCTCGCCGCACTGTTCGTGGTGGCGATGCTGGTTCCGTTGCCGGGCCCGCAGCAGATCAGGGACTGGGCAGGCGATGCCGGGCCGCTGTTGCCGTTGCTGTTCTTCCTCTTCTACGCGGTGGTCGCCGTCGCGCCCGTTCCGCGCACCGTACTCACCGTGACCAGCGGTGTTCTATTCGGTCCGATCCTCGGTTCGGTCATCGCCATGGCCGCCACGGCGGTGAGCGCGACCGTGGCGCTGCTCGGGGTACGCAGGCTGGGCCGCGACCGGGTCGCCGAACACCTCACACACCCGGCGGTGCGGGCGGTCGACGACCGGCTGGCCCGCCGCGGCTGGCTCGCGGTGGCCGCGCTGCGGCTGATCCCCGTCGTCCCCTTCTCGATCCTCAACTACTGCTGCGGCCTGTCGTCGGTCCGCCTGGCCCCGTATCTCGCTGCGACAGTGGCCGGTTCGGCCCCCGGCACGATCTCGACGGTGGTACTGGCCGGTTCCCTGGCAGGCGACAGCCACCCGATCGCGATCACCGTGTCGGCCATCTGTCTGTCGGTCGGGCTGATCGGGCTGATCGTGGACCTGCGGCTACCGGTCGACACGGCTGCCCCGGAGCCGGAGGCCGCCACCTCCTGACCGACGGCGCGCCTACCCCGAGCCGTCGCGATCCGCGCGGATAATCCCAGGTCATGGCGATCACAGTGGGACGCAGATCGGCACTCGCACTTCTGGCGGGACTCCCACTACTGGCAGCGGGCACGGCCCGCGCGCAGTCCTCGCTCGGCCCGGGGGTGGGCATCGACCCCCACCGCACTCCGGTCCGGTACACGATGACGGCCTTTCGCGCCGACAGCGATACCACCCTCGCGGTCTACGAGTCCGCGGACGGCACCGATTTCACCCCGGTCAGTGAGCACGCGTACACACCGCCGGCCGGCCTGGTCCGCGACCCGAGCGTGCTGCTGCACACCGACGGGCACTACTACCTCACATACACGATCGCCGGTGACGCCACCGCGATCGGCTTGGCGCGCAGCCGCGACCGGATCACCTGGACGTTCCTCGCCGCTGTGCCGATGCTGGTGGCGGGCAGGCTCGAAGGCACGTGGGCGCCGGAGTGGTACGCCGACGCGGCGGGGCGGGTCGGCATCATCGTGTCGCTGACCTGGGGGCACGGCTTCACCCCGCACCTGCTCATCCCGCTCGATGCCGGGCTCACCGTCTGGGCGCCGCCGGTGCCGATGCTCGGGCTGGGCCCCGCCGGGCCCGGCTCACTCGGCCATATCGACACCACCTTGGTGCGCCTGGACGGACGCCTGTTCGCGTTCGTGAAGAACGAGGACTCCAAGCTGATCGAGCTCGCCGTCGCCGACCGGCCGCTCGGGCCGTACAGCTTCGTCGCCACCGGCGACTGGGCCGGGTGGGGCGGGCCACGGGAGGGACAGTCGATCGTCCGGCTTCCCGACGGCGGGCACCGCATCTACCTGGACGCCTACACCGAGGGCCGGTACTACTTCAGCGACAGTTACGACGGCTTCCGCACGTGGTCGCCGCAGGTCGAACTGCCAGGGGTATCGGGGCTCATCCGGCACGGCACGGTCCTGACCGAGTTCAGCTCGGCGATCTGAACTAAAACCCCATTACTCCAGGGGCACCTGGTCTAGGTTGTGATTCGCAACAAATTTGAAAGTGAGCTTCTTCACACCGCCCAGTTGTGAAGAAGTAATATTTCAGAAAACTCTCAGAGTTATAGACTCGGGATAGCCCAGGGTTCGCCAGCTACATCCGGTGCGGGATCCAGAGCAACATCCGGTGACGCGCCCGCGATCACCGAATCCCCGTCGCGCCGTTCTCGGCTTGCACTCCCCATGAGGTGACCCGCCATGGAATACACCCATCTCTCCGAATTCCGGATCCGCTCCGGTGACCTGGTGATCTGGACCCCCGAACTCATTTCCGCCGACGCCTGGCGCGACGACGAGCGTCCCCTCGCCAGCGTCCACGAGCAGTACCTCGGGTTCCTCGACCCCGAAGACGCCCGTCCCGGCCGCGGCCGCTGGATCGGCACGATCTTCGAGATGGACGCCCCACTCGACGCCGACGCCTGGGCGACGACGCTGCGGCTGTGGCACGACCGCCACGAGGGCTTCCGCACCACCGTCGCCCCCACCGGCGACGGCGGCTACCACCGTGTGACCACCGCCCCCGGCACCGTTCGTGTCACCGGCGCCCCGGTCGCCGATCTCTGCGACGGCGACGAGATCAACGAATACCTCTGCGATGCACTGGAATTGCGCCTGTCCGCACTGATGTGGCCGCACCTGCTGGTGGCCACGGTGGCCCACGACACCGACGACTTCACCGTCCTGGTCGGCGCCGACCACTCGGTGCTCGACGCCTACTCCCAGGCCGTGCTCATCCTCGAGCTGCGCACCCTCTACACCGCGGTCACCACCGGCGGCGAGATCCGCGACTCGGCCACCTTCGGCAGCCCGGCCGACTACGCCGTCATCGAGCGCGCCGCCGCCGAGGAACTCGATCCCGACTCCCCCGCCGTCGCGGTGTGGCGCGAGTTCCTCGGCGCGCCGGGCTCGCCCATGCCCCGCTTCGCCGCGGATCAGGTCGCCGTCCTCGACGGTGAACACGCCCAGCCCAGCGTCTCGCGCACCCTGCTCAGCATCGAACAGCTCGAGGAAGTCGAGGCGGCGCTCGATCGGCTCAAGCACCGGCTGTCGGTGACCGTGTTCGCCGCCCTGGCGATGGCCTCCCGGGAAACCTTCGGCGACGACCGGTTCCGCACCGTGATGCCGATCGCGACCAGGCCCGACCTCACCTGGCTCGAGTCGATGGGCTGGTTCGTCAATGTCGTCCCGGTCGACGTGACGCTGCCGCCGGGCGCGGACATGACCGTCGCGCTGGAGGCCACCCGCGCCTCGCTCAAGCGCGCCCACCTCTGCAACGACGCGTCCTGGGGCCGTTCCCTGGCGATGGTCGGCGCCGTGGAAGGTCCGACCTACGGTGCGTCCTTCCTCGACATCCGCATGCTTCCGGACTACGAATTGGTCGCCGACCTGCGCGGACGCACCCTGCGGGCGGTGTCGTACTCCACCGACGAGGTGTACTTCTGGGTCGTGCGCGGCCCCGACGGGCTCTATGTCTCCACCCGTCACCCCGCGGGCCTGCCCGGCGAGGTCATGGAACGCTTCCTCACCGAGTTCGCCAGGGCCATGTACGCGGTGACCATGGTGGCGCCCGCACCCGCACCGGTCACCGATGCCGCGGCAGCGCTGAGCGCGGGCTGAGAATGCGTGCACTGCTGGCCTTCACCGGGAGCCGGGGCGACGCCCAGCCCGGCATCCTCCTCGCCCGCGAGCTGCTGGCTCGCGGGCACTCGGTGACGCTCGCACTGTCGCCCAATCTCGTCGACTTCGCCACCGCCCACGGCGTCGCCGCCGTGGGTTTCGGCCGCGACAGCGCCGAACTGCTGCGCACCCAGCACGACGATCACCGCTTTCGCAGCCCGAATCCGCGACAGCGGGTGCGCGCGGTGCTGGATCTGCAACGGCGCGGCGTCGTCGAGGCGGTGCGCGATCTGCTCGTTCTCGCCCCCGGTCACGATGTGCTCGTGACCGGGATGGCGGGCGAGGAGGCGGCCGAGAAGGCCGCGCGGCGCGTCGGGTTGCCGCTG
The DNA here is from genome assembly GCF_042668615.1 of Nocardia sp. NPDC057272. Lineage (NCBI taxonomy): Bacteria > Bacillati > Actinomycetota > Actinomycetes > Mycobacteriales > Nocardiaceae > Nocardia > Nocardia sp. NPDC057272. Next base: position 53,760 of record NZ_JBHUYK010000018.1, read on the forward strand.
GCCGCGGTGCACTTCTTTCCGATCCATCCGAATCGGTCGGTCCCGGTGGTCCCCACCGCGTGGGGCGCCCGGATTCCGAAGGCGCTCAACCGGCGGATCTGGTCGGCGCTGCGCTGGGCACGCGACGCCGCGCTGGAGCAGCCGCTGTCGGAGTTCGGGATCGTCGAACATCAACTGCCCGATCGGGTGGCGATCCAGGCCTATGACGTCGACCTGTTTCCCGGGCTGGCCGCCGAGCTGCCGGATCGGCACCCGGTGACCGGCTTCGCCGTCGATGCCGACGGATTCCTCAGCGCCGCGGCCGATCCCGCGCTGACCGCGTGGCTCGACGCCGGTTCGGCGCCGATCTATGTCGGCTTCGGCTCGATGGCGGTCGACGACCCGGCCGCGCTGGTGGCGATGTTGCGCGCGGTCTGCGCCCGTCGTGGTCGCAGGCTGCTGCTGGCCGCGGGGTGGGCGGGCATCGCACCTGTGCTGTCGCCCGAGATGGCGATCGTCGAGCAGGTCGATCACGCGTCGGTGTTCCCGCGCTGTATCGCCGCCGTGCACCACGGCGGCGCGGGCACCACCGCCGCCGCGCTGAGAGCCGGTGTCCCGCAGGTGATCTGCGCGGTCCAAGCCGATCAGCCGTATTGGGGCAGGGCACTGGAACGGCTCGAGATGGCGGGTACCGTGCGCGCCGCCGAGCTCACCGAGGCCGAGCTCACCGCCCTGCTCGACCGCGTCGCGGACCCGAACGTCGTCTCGCGAGCGGCCGCGTACGCGAGCCGGTTCGCGGGCACCGGGGTCGCACGCGCTGCCGACGAGGTGGAATCCCTTGTCCCCCTGACATTCCCGAGTAGTTTGTCCATCCACGCCGGGAGGCCGCAGTGAGCACCGATATCGCCGTCCGCACCAGTGGCCTCGGTAAGTCCTACGGCGACTTCACCGCCGTCGGCAGCGTCGACCTCAGCATCGCGGCAGGATCGGTGTTCGCGATGCTCGGCCCCAACGGCGCGGGCAAGACCACCACCGTCCGCATGCTCGCCACATTGCTGCGACCCGACCGGGGCAGCGCCGAGGTATTCGGCTACGACGTGGTGCGCGAGGCGACCGCGGTGCGCTCGATGATCGGGCTCACCGGCCAGTACGCCTCCGTCGACGAAACCCTCACCGCCGGTGAGAATTTGCGATTGTTCGGACGGCTGCTCGGCCTGTCGCGGCGCGCCGCCGCCGGCCGGGCCGAGGAACTTCTCGAGGAATTCGAGCTCTCGGCCGTCGCGCGCCGCAGCGTCAGCGCGTTCTCCGGCGGCATGCGACGTCGACTCGATCTGGCCGCGACGCTGATCACGGTGCCCCCGCTGATCTTCCTCGACGAGCCGACCACCGGCCTCGACCCGCACACCCGCGACCGCATGTGGGGCATCGTGCGCGGACTGGTCGCCCGCGGAGCCACCGTGCTGCTCACCACCCAGTACCTGGAGGAGGCCGACGCACTCGCCGACCGGATCGCGGTCATCGACCGTGGCTCGCTCGTCGCCGACGGCACTCCCGCCGAACTCAAGTCCTCGATCGGTGAGCAGGTGCTGCGCCTGGACATCCCCGACACCGCCGACCTGCGCCGGGCCGAGGCGCTGATCCAGGAGATCACCGGCGACGTCCCGGAAGGGTCGTCCACGGGGACGTTGACCGTGGCACTGCACGATGTCACGCGCGGCGCCGATATCGTCGCCGCCTGCCGCGCCGGGGGCATCACCCTGCGTGGATTCGCGGTGGACAGGCCCGATCTCAACGAGGTGTTCCTGTCGCTGACCGGGCACGCGCGCACCGTGGACGCGGCATGAGCACCCTTCGCGAAAGTTCGAGGACCACCATGACCCACACGGTCGAGAAACCGCTCCAGGTGGTGCGCGCGCCGCGCGTGACCCGTGTCGGTCCGCTTGCCGCCCTGCGTCATTCGCTGATGATGGCCTGGCGCGGACTGCTCACCTTCCGGCACAGCCCGCAACTGCTCTACGACGCCATTCTGCTGCCGATCGTCGGTCCGGTGCTGTTCGGCAGCATCTTCGGCACCGCCATCGCCGGCAGCATGGCGGCGTATCTGCCGATCATGATCCCGGGCGTGCTGGTTCAGATCGTGCTCACCTCCTCGGTCGCCACCGGTGTGCAGTTGTCCGAGGACATCCACTCCGGTGTCTTCGACCGTTTCGTCGCCATGCCGATCGCCCGGTCCGCCCCGGTTGCCGGGGCATTGCTGGCGGGGGCCGTGCGCTACCTGATCGCCGCGACCACCGTGGTGATCGTCGGCTTCTGCATGGGCTACCAACCCGCGCACACCGCCGGATTCCTGGCGGGCGCGGTGCTGGTCGTGTTCGCCACCACCGCCATCAGCTGGTTGTTCGCGTTCATCGGCGCCACCATCGCCCGCCCCGCCGCCGTGCAGGGCATGTCCATGCTGGTGCTCACCTTTCTCGGCTTCGCCTCCAATGCCCTGGTCCCCGAGGAATCCATGCCGACCTGGATGCGGCACGTCTCGGACCTGAATCCGGTGTCCTACCTGGTCTCCGCTGTGCGCACCCTCGCCGCGGAAGGCACCGTCGGCGCCGATGCCTGGTGGTCGCTGGTCGCCTCGGTGGTCGTGGTCGCCGTTTTCGCGCCGCTGACCGTGCGCACTCTCCGTTCCCGCTAGGAGTCTTTCGATGACTGTCATCGCCCCCGCTGTCGCGGTGTCCACCGACCTCAACCGGATCACCGCCGACGACGACCTGTTCTTCAAACTGCACAGCCTCTACCCGAACGCCCTGGTCAACCAGCTGGCGTACCGCTTCGACACCGCGTTGAGCCGGGACCTGCTCGCCGACTGGCACGCGCACCTGGCGACCGGGTTCATCGCGCGCCGGCTCCGCACCACGCGCTTCCCGATCGCGCGTGCGCACTGGGAGCCCGCCACCGAATCACTGCCGCTGCGCTGGTCGGACACCCCGATTCCCGAGGAGCGGGTCCTCGACTGGTTCCTCGAGCAGGCCGCCGTCGAGTTCGACCCCGAGCGCGGGCTCGTGTGGCAGCTCGCGGGCGCGCCGCTCGCGTCCGGTGGCACCGTGGTCACCTTGGTCGCCTCGCATGTGGCGTGCGACGGCGGCGCCATGATGCACGCAATCGTCGATTCCCTGGACCGGCTCAACCGCGGCGAGACACCCGACCGCCGCACCAGCGCGGGCAGGCTCGTCGGTCCGGTGGCGGGCGCGGGCCGCTTCGCCGCCGATCTCGCCGACGCGCGTAGCCAACTCCGTGCCGTCGCCCGTGGGGTCCGTGCGGCACGCCGCGCCCGCGGTGTCAGCGAACCGGCCCGCAATCCGCGCCCGGCGGCGCCACGGCTGCCCCACGCCGACACCTGGCAGGCGGCCGAGGCCATCGTCCAGCTCGATCTCGCCGAATGGGACGCTGTGGCCGCCGCGCACGGCGGCACCACCAACGGCCTGCTGATCGGTGTCGCGGTCGGGCTGCTCGGTCGCAGTGGCCGCGTCGCCGACGGCGCCGAGGTGCGCGTCGACATTCCGCATTCGATGCGCGAGGCCGACGACCCCCGCGCCAACGCCACCACCGGGCTGCCGATCAGCGTCGGCTACCGGGCGGGCGAACGCGCCGATCTGCCCGCGGTGCGCGCCGCGCTCAAGGCGGCGGGCCTGGCCTATCGCGATCCGGCGACGATCCCACCCATCCAGCACCTGCAACCGGTGCAGATGCTGTTGCCCAAGGTGGTGCTGCACAAGTTCGCGCGCACCGCCAAGGCGCCGGAATGCCTGTGCACCAACATGGGCCGCACCGCGCAGAACATCGCGGTCCTCGGATCGCACCGCGCACGCGATGTCATCATGCGCCCGGTGGTCAATCCCGGCCCCGTCGAGTTGTTCCGCCAGGTAGAGGTCGGTGTCAATCTCGCGTTCTCCTGCGATGACGACACCGTGACACTCGTGGTGACCGGCGGCGACCCTGATCGTTTCCCCACCCGCGCGGCGCTGCGCGAGCTACTGGCCGCCGAGTTCGCGGACTGGGGCCTGACGCCGCGGTTCTGGTGACGGGCTAGGAGGCTTCCTCGACGAAGTCGACGGCCGCTTCGGCCTTGTCGATCCGCAGCGCGAACCGGAATCCGCACGCCGCCTCGAGTGAGGCGGAGCCCGGCTGCGGACGGTTGCGCACCTCGATGCTGACATCGAGGTCGTCGAACCCGACGTGGAACCGGTCGGCCATCCACAGTTGGGTGTGCCACGCCGTCTGCCCGGCGAGGACATCGCCGGGCGCGGGCCGGAAGTCCCGCAGCCGCACACAGACCGGCGTGTACCCGTCGGTGTCGGGCGCGAGGTACAGCACCACCGGGCCGTGCATCTCGAGCAGCAGCCGCAGCACACGCAGCGCATCATCGCTGGCCTCGACCGCACGGTGGCGATGATCTACCTTGCGGCCGTTGGGATGTCGAACCATAGTGCGCTCCTCGCAGTTTCTCGCCGGTGATCGTGCTCGGGGCACACTATCGTTGCGAAAGGTTGGTCCAGGGTTGGTACCGGTCCAAACCTGTGAAGATCACCCGCGCGTGTCACCGCCACGGAATCGCCCCGCGGCCGCGACGTTGACTACTGATATGGCACTCGAATCGGTTCGCTTCTCGATCCTGGACCGCTCACGCGTGCGGCGCGGGCAGGACCACGCCGACGCCCTGCGGGAGACGGTCGCGTTCGCGGTCCTCGCCGAGCAGTGGGGCTACCACCGGTTCTGGGTCGCCGAGCATCACAGCGTTCCCGGTGTCGCCGGAACCGCGCCGACCGTGCTGGCGGCGGCGGTCGCGGCGGCCACCACGCGCATCCGCGTCGGCACGGGTGGAGTGATGCTGCCCAACCATCAGCCACTCGTCGTCGCCGAGCAGTTCGGCGTGCTCGGGTCGCTGTTCCCCGGACGAATCGACATGGGCCTCGGCCGTTCGGTCGGATTCACCGACGGCGTCCGCCGCGCGCTCGGTCACGGCCTCGACGACGCCGACGATATCGACGCACGCCTCACCGAGGTTCTCGACTACTTCGCGGTGGGCAGGCAGGGTGTGCACGCCGGCTCCGCGGAGGGCGCGGAGGTCCCGGCGTTCCTGCTCGCCACCGGTTCCGGGGCCGAGCGCGCCGCACGATTCGGGCTGCCCCTGGTGATCGCCCCGATCGCGGGCACGCAGGCGATGGTGGACGCGATCGAGCGGTACCGCACCCTGTTCCAGCCCTCGGCCCGAGTCCCCCGACCGTATGTCGTGGTCTCCGCGACGGCGATGATCGCCGACTCGGCCGAGCAGGCGCACCGACTACTGCTCCCGGAGGCCTGGTCGAGCGCCTACTCGCGCACGCGCGGCGAGTTTCCCGCGCTGATCCCACCCGAGGAGATCGACCCGGCGGCGATGACCGACCGCCAGCGCCACCTGTTCGAGCAGGCGCTCGGCCACCAGATCCACGGCACCGAGGATCAGGTCGCCGAAGCATTGGAAAAGCTGGTGAGCCGCACCGAGGCCGATGAAATCCTGGTCCACACCAGCACTTTCGATCGAGCGGCGCGTCTGGAATCACATCGGCGGCTGGCCCGCGTCGTGGGCCTGGGCGGCTAGTTCTCGCCGACAAAATTCGCGAGACCAGTTGTACTCCGAAAACAAGCCCGTTCGGCTCGCAATTTATTCGACGGTGTAAACAATCGTGAAGTGACTCACTGCGCGAGCACCGTTCTGCAGGACCACATCACCGCGGCGAGCCAGATCTGTCCGATAGCCGTACCATTGCCCACAGTCACACAAACGCCCTGGTCCAGGTGATCTATGAGATTCGAGTGGATTGCCGAAGTTTCCGCAACACCGTGTCGCACAAACGATCTCGCACCGGCCGGTGCGCTGGATCACCGCACCCGATGCCGGCCGATGACCGGTATGGTTCGAGTCCACCGGCGCTCGAGATTCGTCCGGTAAACCATTCTTTCGACCGCATCCGGGAGCTCACGTGTCACAATCGCGTTTCGAATCCATCGGGGCATATCTTCCGTCGAACATCTTGTCCACCACCGAATTGATCTCCCGGTTGAAAACGCCACCGTCGTTCGATCTGGAGCGCATCACCGGCGTGAAAGAACGCCGTGTGCGCGACACCCGCCCGGAGTCGGTCGAGGACTCGTTCACCCTCGCCGTGAACGCCGCGCGCGACTGCCTGTCGCGGTCGAGCTACGCGCCGGGCGAGCTGGACGTGATCATCTCGTGTTCGATCACCCGCAGCAACGACGGCACCCGCATGTACATGGAGCCCTCGTTCGCGTCGACGATCGCCAAGACCCTCGGCGCCGAACGGGCCATCACCTTCGACGTCTCCAACGCCTGTGCCGGAATGCTCACCGGCACCTACATTCTGGACCGGATGATCCGCTCGGGCGTGGTGCGCAACGGCATGGTGGTCAGCGGCGAGGCGATCACCCCCATCGCCGAGACCGCGGTGAACGAGATCACCGAGAAATACGATCTGCAGTTCGCCTCGCTGTCGGTGGGCGACTCCGGGTGCGCGGTCGTGCTGGACCGCGCGGTCGACGACGCCGACAAGATCCACTACATCGAATTGCTCACCGCCGCAGAACATTCACACCTGTGCCTCGGGATGCCCAGCGACAAGTCGTCGGGCGTCGCCCTCTACACCGACAACCGCAAGATGCACAACGAAGCGCGGTTCCTGCTCTGGCCCGACGCCCAGGGCAGTTTCCTCGAGCAACAGGGCCGCGACTTCGCCGGCGAGCAGTTCGACTACATCATCCATCACCAGTTCGGCGCTGCCGCGGTGCCCTACATCAATGCGGTGGCCGCGCGCGAGTTCGGCGCCGAGATGCCGCCGGACCTCAATGTGATCGAGAAGTACGGAAATACTTCGACCACATCACATTTCATCGTTCTGCACGATCAGCTCGCCGACGACAACATCGCTGCGGGATCGAAACTGCTCATGGTGCCCGCCGCGTCCGGTGTCGTCGCGGGATTCCTGTCCGCCACCATCTCCTCCCTGAAGGTCTGAGGTCAACAATGGGCATTCGCATCCGAGCCACGGGCACGAGCAGGTCGACCGACACCCACAGCGTCGTCACCCACAGCGGGCGTGCCGCCGCGCAATGTCTGGAGCGGGCCGGTGTCCGCCCCGACCAGGTCGGCGTGCTGATCAATACCGGTGTCTTCCGCGACTCGAACACCGTGGAACCGGCGGTAGCCGCGCTGATCCAGAAAGCGGCGGGTATCGGGCTCGACTACACCAGGACCGATCCGCGGACCTTCTCCTTCGATCTGATGAACGGCGCGGTCGGCGTCGTCAACGCCGTCCAGGTGGCGGGCTCGGTCCTGGCGACGGGCAGCACCGAGCACGTCCTGATCGTCGCGGGCGACACTCACCCGTCGATGACCCGGTCGAGCGCCGACGCCGAATTCCCCTACGCCACCTCGGGTGCCGCGCTGCTGCTCGAGCAGGTCGACGACCCCGAGGGGTTCGGCCCGGTGTACACCGCGACCGCACCCGGCACTGCCGCGGGACAGGCCTACGTCGACACGGCCACCATGGGCACCGTCGGGCGCACGCTGATGACGATCGAACGCGAACCCGACTTCGAGGAGCGCATCCTCGCGGTGGCCACCGAGGTCGCGCACTCCGCGCTCGCCGACTTCGAGGGCGCCTTCGTCGCGTTGATCGCGTCCACTCCGAGCCCGCACTTTCCCGGGCGCCTGGCCGACGCCCTCGGCATCGACCAGGACGCGGTACGGGTGCCCGACCTGTCCGACGGCGACCCACACACCGCCGCACTGCCGTTGGCCTACGCCCGCGCGAGCGCCGAGGGCACCCTCACCGGCTACACCCACGTGCTGTTCGTCGCCGCGGGCGCGGGCCCGTCCGCCGCCGCGACGCTGTACCGGCTCCCCGCGGAGACCGCCGCGTGACGACGGCGACCTACTGGGCCACGATCGACCGGTTCCGGGAGATCGCCCGCGAGGAGCCCGATCGCGAGGCGGTCATCTATCCCGACGGCACGACCGCCGACGGGCTGCCCGATTACCGCGACATCACCTATCGCGACCTCGATCGCTGGTCCGACGCCATCGCCGAACATCTCACCGATTCCGGGGTGGGCAGCGGCACCCGCACCATCGTGCTCGTGCTGCCGAGCCCGGAGCTGTACGCGATCCTGTTCGCGCTGTTGAAGATCGGCGCCGTTCCTGTCGTCATCGATCCGGGCATGGGTGTGCGCCGCATGGTACACTGCCTGCGCGCGGTCGAAGCGCAGGCGTTCATCGGGATCCCGCAGGCGCATGCCCTGCGGGTGCTGTTCCCGCGCAGTTTCCGGCGCGTGCGCACCACACTCACCGTGGGGCGCCGCTGGTTCTGGGGTGGGCCGACGCTGGATTCGTGGACGCGCACCCCCGCCGGTGCGCCGCCCGAGCGGGTGCCCGCCGATCCGGACGAGCTGCTGATCATCGGATTCACCACCGGCAGTACCGGTCCCGCCAAAGCCGTGGAGCTGACGCACGGCAATCTCGCGGCGATGGTGGAGCAGGTGCACGCCGCTCGCGGGCACACGCCACCCGGCACTTCCCTGGTGACACTGCCGCTGGTGGGCGTCCTCGACCTGCTGCTCGGGTCGCGGTGTGTGTTGCCACCGCTGATTCCGAGCAAGGTCGGCTCGACCGATCCGGCGCACGTGGTCGACGCGATCAGGCGTTTCGGTGTGCGCACGATGTTCGCCTCGCCCGCGGTCCTCATCCCGCTGCTGGAACGGTTGCGCGCGCAGCCGGTCGACATACCGTCGCTGGCCAGTATCTTCTCCGGTGGCGCACCTGTTCCGCACTGGTGCGTCGCCGGGTTGCGCGAGGTCTTGCGGCCCGATGTGGAGATCTACGCCGGATACGGCTCGACCGAGGCGCTGCCCATGTCGACGATCGAATCGCGGGAATTGCTCGCGGGTCTGGTCGAGCGCGCCAAGAGCGGCGAGGGCACCTGCATCGGCCGGCCCACCGATCGAGTGCGTGTCCGGCTGCTCGCCATCACCGACGACCCGGTCGCGACCTGGGACGACACCGAAGAACTCGGCGCACGCGAGGTCGGCGAGATCGTGGTCGCAGGCCCGAATGTGAGTACGCGCTACTACTGGCCCGCGCAGGCCAACACGGCGGGCAAGATCAGCGATGGCGAGCAGGTCTGGCACCGCACCGGTGATCTGGGATGGCTCGACGAACAGGACCGGATCTGGTTCTGCGGGCGCAAGAGTCAACGGATCACGACCGCGCGGGGTCCGATGTTCACCGTGCAGATCGAACAGGTCTTCAACGCGGTTGCCGGAGTTACGCGCACGGCGCTGGTCGGTGTCGGTACCCCCGGGGCACAGCGTCCGGTCCTGTGTGTGGAGCTCGAACCCGGCGCGGACGCGGTGGCCGCACTCACGCGATTGCGTACGCGCGCCGCCGAATTCGAGACTCTCGCCCCGATCGCCAAATTTCTCGTACACCCGCGTTTCCCGGTCGATATCCGGCACAACGCCAAGATCGGCCGTGAACAACTCGCCCGCTGGGCCACGAAGAAACTGGACTCGCGACGATGAAGATCCTGGTCACCGGCGCGTCCGGATTCCTCGGCGGCGCCATCGTGCGCGCGCTGGTCGCGCAGGGCTGCCACGATGTCTCGATCCTGGTGCGGCGCACCAGCGTTCTCGACGATCTGGGCCCAGCCGTGGAGCACGTCACGCTCGTCTACGGCGACCTCGCCGACGCGGCGTCGCTGAGCCGGGCCACCAGCGGCATGGACGCGGTGATCCACAGCGCCGCGCGGGTCGACGAACGCGGTACCAGGGACCGCTTCTGGACCGAGAACGTGCGGGCCACCGAGCTGCTCCTCGACGCGGCGCGGCGCGGGGGCGCGGGCCGGTTCGTCTTCATCTCGAGTCCGAGCGCTCTGATGGAGCGAGACGGTGGCGATCAGGTCGACGTCGACGAGTCGCTGCCGTATCCGAGCCGGTACCTCAATCACTACTCCGAGACCAAGGCCGCGGCCGAACGCGCCGTACTCGCCGCTGACACACCGGAATTCACGACCGTGGCGCTGCGACCGCGAGCGATCTGGGGCGCCGGCGACCGATCGGGCCCGATCGTCAGGTTGCTCGATCGCACGGCCGCGGGCTCGCTGCCCGACCTGTCCTACGGGCGCACCGTCGAGGCCTCGCTGTGCCACGTGGACAATATCGTGCACGCCTGCCTGCTGGCGGTGCGCTCGGACGCGGTGGGCGGCAAGACGTATTTCATCGCCGATGCCGAGAAGACCGATGTCTGGGGGTTCCTCGGCGAGGTCGCCACCCGACTGGGGTTCCAGGCCCCGGCGCGCCGACCGAACCCGCGGGTGCTCGCCGCCGTCGTCGCGACCATCGAAACGATCTGGCGGATACCGGCGGTGGCCGGTCGCTGGTCGCCGCCGCTGTCGCGCTACGCCGTCGCGCTGATGACACGCACCGCCACCTATGACACCGGTGCGGCTCGCCGCGATCTCGGCTACGTGCCTGTGGTGGATCGCGATACCGGTCTGGCCGGATTCCTGGCGTGGCTAGACGAGCAGGGCGGCATCGAAGTGCTCGCCGAGAACCTTCGGTAGTTCGCGGCCACCGTCACACTCGCCACGACACCTTCGGCACGGCCCGCGCGGCACCGACGACGCCCCAGGAGGCAATCATGAACGGCAGCAAAGTTTTCCGTCGTCCGGTGACGACCACCGAGCGCATGTATTTCCCCATGCGCGAGCTGGCCCCACCCTTCCTCATGCAACTGGTGGTTCCCGGTGAGGGCAACATCGACCCGGATGCATTGCGCACAGCGGTAACCAGCGCCGCGGCGGCCACCCCCGGCGCGCGACTGCGGCGGCGCGGCAACGAGTGGGTCGACAGTGACATCGCCCCGGCCGTGCGCGTTCTCGACCACCGGCTGAGCTACCCCGCCCTCGAGACCGATCCGGTCCTCACCGGCACGATCGGACCGACCCCTGATGCCACCGTCGAGGTGCTGCTGCTCACCGGCGCGCCGACCACGCTGATCTTCCGCGTCTTCCACGGCGTGATGGACGGCATCGGCATGGTGGCGTGGGTGACGAATGTGCTGCGCGCACTGCGCGGCGAAGACCCGGTTCCCCAGTTCGATGCGATCGCCGACCAGGAACTCGTCGCGAGCATCGGCGCTCCGGGCAGGCCGACTCCGATGGTTCCGCGCTACCGCACCGCCGTCGGCCGAGGCCGGCAGCGCCGCGATCTCGCGCCGCATCTCCTGCGTCATCGCCGGATCGCGGCCGCTGGTTCCGGCGCGTTGGCCCGCGTCTGTGCCTTGCTGGCCGCCGAGACTCCCGGCACCTCGCGCATCATGATGCCCGTGGACCTCCGTCGCCACGACCCGGCGCTGCGCTCCACCGCCAACCTCGCACTACCGCTGTTCCTCGACATCGAACCCGGCCGCGACTGGACCTCGATCAAGGACCAGATCAAGGCCGGACTGCACGAACGGCGCGAACTGAATCAGCTGGCCAGCACCCGCATCACCCTGGTCCCGGACCCGATCAACCGCGGCGTGCTGCGCACCACGAACTGGCTCGGCGCCCGCCTCGGCCGAAACCTCGCCTCGGCCACCGTCTCCCACATGGGCCGCTTCACCGCCGACGAACTCGCCGTCCCCGGCTTCCGCCCGACCGGACTGTTCGTCCTGCCCCAGCACAGCATCGCCATGCCCCTGCTGTTCGGGCTGACCGAGTTCGACGGCCACACCGACCTGACCGTGTCGGCACGCAACGGCGCGGGCATCGAGTCCCGCCTCGAAGCCCTGCTCGATCGCATCGTCTCCATGCTCGAAGCCGACCTTCCCGCACAGAGCCCGGCAGACCGGCAGCAGTAGCCACCCGCCCGGCCCCGGCGACCAGGTCGGGACCGCGACTATCCTGGACACCGTGGGCATCATCGGTGAACTCTTCCCAGGCAAGAAGCTGCAGAACGAGGGCAGCGGCGACTCCAACGGCCAACCCCACCTCGACTTGGACCTCGAAGCAGGCGTCATCCGGGTCTCCGGCGCCACCACCGCGCCCCCGACCGACGACGAACCCGACGCCTGACCTGCCACCGTCGACCCCGTCGGTCCGCGCGACAGGCTCGGCAGTGCGCTGTCGTTCGCGGGCCACTCGATCGACGCGACCGTTCTGACAAGCCGTGTCTGGGCATGGCCGGCGCTCGCATGCGCCGCGGTCGCCTCGCGAGTCACTAACCACCGAGGAAGGCCGTCCAAGCGAGCATCGAAGCGGCGAGCGCGTTCTCCCATTCCGGTTCCCGCTCCTGTGGTTCGTCGCGCGATCCCGAAGGCGGAATCGCCCGCCGATCCGGTGTCGAGGCGGCGACCGGATCCCTCCATCGGCGCACACCCCAGCGGGGGTGTTCGCCGCCCATCGCTACCGTCGCCATCACTGCGCCGAGGAAGCGTCGGCGGCCGGATGCGCGCGCCGGACACGGACGGAGGCCACCGCGGACACACCGAGCGCCCCCAGCGCGGCCCATGTCGTGCGTCTCACGACGCCTCCGCGCGCACGAGTGCGGCGACGAACGCAGCAGCGTCGACCCCACCGACCACGCGGCCCTCATGCGCGATCAGCACCTCACCGTGATAGTCGGCGAACCGTGTCACCGCGGCTCCCACCGGCTCGGTGGTGCCGGCGAACGCCGGCGGCGGGTCCAGGTGCGCGCCGATGGGATCCTCGTCCGCAGCGCCGATGAGGCGCGCCTGCGTTGCGGTACCCAGCACCTCGGCGACCACCACCGGCCCCGCGGTCTGCCTGGCGAGGACGACCGGAACAGACCGTCGCGAAGACAGTTCTCGGCGGACCGACGCCACGGTCGTTGTCGACGGGAGCAACCGCGCCTCGGCGAGCACCGACGAACCCGGCCCGACCGACCGGGCTCCCTCGACCACACCGAGCGCCGAACCGACCGTCAGCTCATCATGGGCTGCGAGCAACGGAAATCCGTACTGCCCGAGCCAACCGTCGTCGAAGTACTTCGACAGATATCCGCGTCCCGAGTCGGGCGCGATCACCACCACCACATCCTCGGGCCCGAGCGCGCGGGCCACCCGCAGGGCCGCGGCGATCGACGTGCCGGAGGAACCACCGAGCAGCAGGCCTTCCTCCTTGGCCAACCGGTGCAGCACCCGTAGCGATTCCCCATCGGAGATCCGCTCGATCCGGTCGATCACCTCGGCGTGGTAGGACTGCGGCCATTCGTCGAGCTCGGTGTCGGGATGCCGGTAGTGGCCCACCGACTCGACATACCAGGCACGACCGTCACCGCCGCCGTACACCGATGTCTCGGGATCGGCGCCGACGACCTGGACCCGGCCTCCCGAGGCCCCCTTCAGGAATTCCCCTGTGCCACTGACGGTTCCGCCGGTGCCGATGCCCGCGACATAGTGGGTGACGCCGCCGCCGGTCTGCGCCCAGATCTCGGGACCGGTGGTTTCACGGTGAGCAGCGGGGTTGGCCGGGTTGTCGTACTGGCCCGCGAACCAGGCACCCGGGATTTCCCCCGCGAGCCGCAGCGCGACACTGCGCAGGTGCTCGGGGTGCCCGACCGGACGGCCGCCGGGTGTCACATGCACCTCGGCGCCGTAGGCCCGTAGCAGCGCGATCTTGTCGCGGCTCGACTTGTCCGGCACGACCACCACCGTGCGGTAGCCGCGTGCCGCCGCGATGGCGGCCAACCCGATGCCGGTGTTGCCGGAAGTCGCCTCCACCACGACCCCGCCGGGCCGCAACTCCCCCGCCGCCTCGGCCGCGTCGAGCATGAACAGCGCCGCCCGATCCTTCACGCTCCCCGCGGGATTGAGATATTCGAGCTTCACATACACCGTGGCGGCGATGTCGTCGGTGATCCGGTTCAACCGGACCAGCGGGGTGTGCCCGATGGCCTGGTCGATGGAATCGAACACCGTGGCGGTGCGCACGGTGTGCTCGATGTCGATGCTCATGTGTCCAAACTTCCTGTTTCGCCGAGCGACCGCGGCACTTCACGCCGCCGTCGCAGAGAGTCGGGGTCGAAACCTCTTTCTCCGAGCACAATTCGGCACGGACCCTCAGCCGCGCGTGCACATTCCAGATTCCTCGTTACCGCGCCGTGTCGACAGGTTTGTTCTCACCCGGATTCGATCGGCGCCTCGTGAATTACTCGCACCGGTGCGCCGAATCATTGCGCCTGGACAGCGCGGTGGCGATAGTTCTCGGCACGTCGTCGACCAGGAGGCCGCCATGACCGCGACCGAACCACCCCGTTCCGGCGCACAAGCCGTCGACCGAGCCGTGTACGTGTTGAACTGCTTTCAGGGCGGGGACCCCGAATTGTCGCTGAGCGAATTGGCGCAGCGGGCCGGGCTCCCGGTGAGCACCACCTTCCGGCTGGCGCAGGCGCTGGTGCGCGGCAGGCTGCTGGAGCAGGACCCGGCAACCGACCGCTACCGGATCGGGCACGGACTGGCGTGCCTGGCCCGTCCCGCGCTGTCACGGCTCGGGCTCGACGACGCGGCGCCGCACCTGTACGCGCTGGCCGCCGGCATCAAGATCACCGTCAGTCTCAGTGTCGCCGATGCCGACGAAGCCCTCACGGTGTTCCAGGCCCGGCCACCGATCCACTTCTGCCACAACCAGATTCCGCAGGAGCGGCGACCGCTGAGCACCAGCGCCGTGGGTCACGCGCTGCTCGCGCATGCCTCGGTGGGACTCGACCGCGGCAACGGCGAACTCTTCGACACCATTCGCCGACGCGGGTTCGCCATGGAGGAGATCGACAGCGACGAACCGATCCGCGCGATCGCCGTGCCGGTCCTCGGTCCGGATCGGCAGGTGTGGGGCGCGCTCGGTGTGCAGGCGCGCGCGGTACGTCTGGATCGCGATCTCGTTCGTGCCGTACTGCCCGCCATGCACCAGATCGCGGTGCGTATCGGTCCCTATTTCCATACCGCGGCCGCAGGTGAGGGATTCGACGCACCATGATTTTCACGATGTGGAAACAGTATTGCCGAGTCGTTATCTGTTGACGCACTATTGAATACAGGCGGCGTCCCCTACGCCGATCCCGCTCACGAAAGTCTCTTCATGATCGAATCCCCCGCGCTCGTCCGCCGCCGTACGGTGGACTTGATGCGCCTGTCCCCCGGATTCTGTCGCAGCTGAAACAGCGGCGGCATTCCTCCGTCGCCGATCTCCACTTTCTCTCATACCCCGTTGATCCGCCCTTCGTGTGCGGATCGTCGCGGCGTGCGCCCCTGGTGGCCCGCCGCGTGGTCCTCCCACGCCGTAGAAAGAATTCGCGAACCATGTTGTCCACTACCTTCCGACGACGTCCGCTGCGTGCGCTCGCCGCCGCGCTCGTCGCACCCGCCGTCCTCGCGGTCGTCACCGCGTGCGGCGGCACCGATGCGGTGACGACCGCCGACGGCAAGACCGTGCTGCGCTACCAGGGACAGACCGGACAGGTCACGCCGTACGAGCTCGCCGACAACCTGGGCTACTTCACCAAGATCAGCTTTCAGTGGGAGGGCGACACCACCAGTGGCCCGGCCAACATCCAGGCGGCCGCCACCAAGCAGGTCGAATTCGGTAGCGCGTTCAACGGCGCGGTGGTCAAGCTCGCCGCGGGCGGCGCGCCGGTGCAGGCCGTGCTCAGCTCCTACGGCTCCGATGCCAAGTCGTTCACCGGTTACTTCGTGCGCGACAACGCCGGCATCACCAACGCCCGTGACCTGATCGGCAAGAAGGTCGGCGTCAACACCCTCGGCGCGCACCACGAGTTCGTCACCCGCGAATGGCTGCACCAGCAGGGCCTGAGCGAGGCCGAGATCAAGCAGGTCCAGCTGATCGTGGTGCCGCCGGTCAACACCGAGGAGGCGCTGCGCAGCGGTCAGATCGACGTCGGCGCGCTCGGCAGCGTATTCCGCGAGACCGCCGTCGAGCGCGGAGGCCTGCACCCGCTGTTCACCGACAAGGACATCTTCGGCGAATTCGATTACGGCACCTACGTTTTCCGCAAGGACTACATCGCGCAGAATCCCGAGGCCGTCAAGGACTTCGTGCAGGGCACCGCGCGTGCCACCCGCTGGCTGCAGCTCACCCCGCGTGATCAGGTCGTCGCCAAGTTCACCGAGATCATCAACAAGCGCGGCCGCAACGAGAACCTCAAGTTGCTCGACTACTGGCGCAGCCCCGGCCTGCCGGTGCCCGGCGCGGTGATCGCGGACAAGGAGATCCAGATCTGGATCGACTGGCTCGAGCGCAACGGCGAACTGCCCAAGGGCAAGATCGTCGCCAAGGACCTGTTCACCAACAAGGACAACCCTTACGCCAACGGCACCTACCAGCCGACGAGCGGCCCGACCGGAGAGGTGGTGGCCGCGAAATGACCGGCACCCCAGCCAAACTCGCGTTGCGATCGGTGGGCAAACAGTTCGCCGTGCGCGGCACCGACGAGAAGTTCACCGCCATCGACGACATCTCCATCGAGGTCGAAGCGGGCGAGTTCCTCGTCCTGGTCGGGCCCAGCGGCTCCGGCAAATCCACGCTGCTCGATCTGCTCGGCGGGCTGAGCAAGCCCAGCTCCGGACAGATCCTCCTGGACGGGGCCCCGATCACCGGTCCCGGCCTCGACCGCGGTGTGGTGTTCCAGCAGTACGCGTTGCTGCCGTGGCGCACCGCCCGCGCCAATATCCAGTTCGGCCTCGAAGCCAAGGGCATCGCTCGCAAGGAACGTAAGGCGATCGCCGAGCACTACCTGGAGCTGGTCGGGCTGGCCGGCTTCGGTGACCGGTACCCGCACGAATTGTCCGGCGGCATGAAGCAGCGCGTGGCGATCGCCCGCAGCCTGGCCTTCGATCCCGAGGTGCTGCTGATGGATGAACCATTCGCCGCACTCGACGCGCAGACCAGAGAGTCGCTGCAGGACGAACTGCTGCGGATCTGGCGCACGACCGGCAAGACGATCCTGTTCATCACCCACGGCATCGACGAGGCGGTGTACCTGGGCCAGCGCGTCGCGGTACTCACCTCGCGTCCCGGCCGGGTGAAGGCCGTGATCGATATCGACATCGACCGCAGCGGCGATATCGATGTCCGCTCCAGCGAACAGTTCCGCGACTACCGCCATCGGATCTGGACGGAACTGCAAAGCGAGGTGAGCCGGGCCCAGCGCCTCGAACTCGCCGCCGACGACAGCACGGCCGCCGCGTCGGTCGCGTCCACCGACAGGAGTCCCGCCCATGTCTAGCGCCGTCCCCCTGCTCGTCCGCCCCGTCGAAGTCGCCGCCGCCGAACCCGCCGCACCGCCGGTTACCCCCGTCGCGGCGCCCGCTGCCCGTTCCGCGCTCACCCGGGCGGTCGGCTCGGCGGGTAACGCGCTGCTCCGCATCGCCAAACCACTGCTCGCTTTCGCGCTGCTGCTCGGCGTGTGGGAGTTGGCGCCACGGTTCGGCCTGGTCGACGAGGTTTTCCTGCCGCCGTTCTCCACGGTGGTGCAGGCCTTCTTCGAGTTGGCGGGCAACGGCCAGCTGGCCGAACACACCTCGGCGAGCCTCACCCGCTCGGTCACCGGCTTCTCCTTCGCGCTGGTGATCGCCGTCCCGGTCGGCATCGCCATCGCCTGGTACAAGCCGGTATCGGATTTCCTCAATCCGGTGCTCGAACTGTTCCGCAACACCGCCGCGCTCGCGCTGCTGCCGGTGTTCGTGCTGATCCTCGGGATCGGCGAGACGTCGAAGATCGCCTTGATCGGCTACGCCACGTTCTTCCCGATCCTGCTCAACACGATCACCGGCGTGCGCACCGTCGACCCGCTGCTCGTGAAATCGGCGGTATCGCTGGGCTTCTCGCCCCTGCGGTTGTTCCAGAAGGTGATCCTGCCCGCGGCGATCCCGTCCATCTTCACCGGCATCCGGATGGCCGCGGCGGGCTCGATCCTGGTCCTCATCGCCGCCGAGATGATCGGCGCGCGAGCCGGTTTGGGCTATCTCATCACCGCCGCGCAGCAGAACTTCCAGATTCCGCAGATGTACGCGGGGATCGTCGCGATCTCGCTGATCGGTCTCGGTTTCAACTTCGCCCTCGTCGCTCTGGAACGCCGGCTCTCGCGCTGGCGCACCTCACCGACCAACGCCTGATCAGGAGATCACCATGGCTCGCAAGACTTTCCACCTGAACGCCTTCCTGATGGGCGTCGGCCACCACGAGGCCGCGTGGCGCCATCCCCGCACCGACGAACAGCGCGTCCTCGATGTGCGCCACTTCCAGGAGCTGGCCCGCATCGCCGAGCGCGGCAAGCTCGACTCGGTGTTCTTCGCCGACACCCTCGCCGTGGGCCCGCGCATCGAACGCAACACCCTCACCGTGTTCGAACCGATCACCCTGCTCTCGGCGATCGCCGCGGTCACCGAGCGGATCGGCCTGATCGCCACCGCGTCCACCAGCTACAACGAACCGTTCAACCTCGCGCGCAAGTTCGCCTCGCTCGACCACATCAGCGCGGGCCGGGCCGGGTGGAACATCGTCACCTCCGGCAATGTCGACGAGGCCTACAACTTCGGGCTCGACGCGATACCCGAGCACGCCCGCCGCTACGAACGCGCCGAGGAGTTCGTCGACGTGGCGCTGGCGCTGTGGGACAGCTGGGAAGCCGAGGCGATCGTGCTCGACACCGAGACCGGCGTCTTCGCCGACCCGAGCCGGGTGCACACCCTCGACTACGCCGGCGAACGCTTCCGTGTGCGCGGGCCACTGAACTCCCCCCGTGGACCGCAGGGCCGTCCGCTGCTGGTGCAGGCCGGGTCCTCGGAATCGGGCAAGGAGTTCGCCGCGCATCGCGCCGAAGCCGTGTTCACCGCCCAGCGCACCCTCGACGAGGGCGTGCGGTTCTACCGCGATCTCAAGTCGCGTCTGGCGAAATACGGTCGCGCACACGACGACTTGAAGGTGCTGCCGGGCCTGGTGCCGTTCATCGCCGACACCGTCGAGGAGGCCAGGGCGCTCGAGCAGGAGTTCACCGATCTGATCTCGCCCGATTACGCACTGCGCCAACTCTCCTCGATGCTCGGCGTCGACCTCACCGCACACGCGCTGGACGCGCCGTTGCCGCCGCTGCCCGCCGAGAGCGAGATCGAGGGCGGCAAGAGCCGGTTCACGCTGGTCAAGCAGCTCGCCGAGAACGAGGACCTCACGGTGCGTCAGCTCATCGGCAAGCTGGGCGGCGGTCGCGGTCACCGCACCTTCGCCGGCACCCCCGAACAGGTAGCCGATGAAATACAGAGCTGGTTCGACGCGGGCGCGGCCGACGGGTTCAACATCATGGCGCCCTACCTGCCCGGCGGCCTGGCGGAATTCGTGGACCGCGTGGTGCCCATCCTGCAGGAACGCGGACTGTTCCGCACCGACTACGAATCCACCACGCTACGTGGTCATTACGGCCTCGCCCCGGTGCAGAACCAGTTCGCCGAGCAGGACTCACGGGTGAGCGCCTGATGCGCGCCCGCCGACTCGATATCGAGTTCATGCGGGTGGTGAGCAGTTCCTGTCGGGGATGAGGACTCCCGCATCCCGACACCAGACTTCCCACGAAGGACCACCGACATGACCACCATCGAAAACCCCAGCGTCGTCACCGCTCTCGAGATCACCCCGGTCGCGGGCCACATCGGCGCCGAGGTGACCGGCGTCGACCTGCGCGAGGAACTCGCCGACTCCCAGGTCGACGAGCTCACCGCGGCGCTGCACCGGCACAAGGTGCTGTTCTTCCGCGACCAGCAGATCGGCCACACCGAACAGATCGCGTTCTCCCGCCGCTTCGGCGCGGTCACCCCGTCGCACCCCTACGACGACGACGCGCCCACCGAGCACCCGGAGATCCTCGCTGTCGACAGTCGCCTCTACGAGAAGAAGTTCGGTCGCAAGAAGTTCAGCTACACCAACCACTGGCACACCGACGTCTCGCCGCTGATCAACCCGCCCGCGGCCTCGATCCTGCGTGCCGAGATCGCACCGGAGACCGGCGGCGACACCCAGTGGACCAACCTGGCCGCGGCCTACGCCGGGCTGCCGGAATCGCTGCGCACCTTCCTCGACGGACTGCGCGCCGAACACCGCTTCGGCGGCCGGATCCCGCCGTGGGAGGCGGGCAGCGAGTACGCCCGCAAGATCGCCGCCGCGCCGCTGGTGACCGAACACCCCGTCGTGCGCGTCCACCCGGTGACCGGTGAGCGCGTGCTGTTCGTCAACCCCGGCTTCACCACCAGGATCCTGGGGCTCACCCCGCCGCAGAGCGATGCCCTGTTACAGCTGCTGTTCGACGAGATCTCCCATCCCGCCTACACCGTCCGCTTCCGCTGGACCAAGGGCTCCATCGCGTTCTGGGACAACCGCGCCACCGCGCATCTGGCCCCCAGCGACCTCGACCACCTCGACGTCACCCGGGTCCTCTACCGCACCACCCTCGAGGGCGACATCCCGGTCGGCGTCGACGGCCGGTCGTCCACCCCGATCGCCGGCGCGAAGTTCACCGGCGCCTGAGAACCGTTGCGGTGCCCGCGTCTTCGATACGGGCACCGCATCCCCGGCCCTCGGTGGCCATCACCTCCCCGCGCGACACACACAGGAGCACACAATGACCGAACCGTGGCACACCAGGACCGACGTGCTCGTCATCGGCGGCGGTCCCGCGGCATCCTGGGCCGCGATCCACGCCCGCGAGGCAGGCGCCGAGGTGATCCTGGTCGACAAGGGCTACTGCGGAACCAGTGGCGCCACAGCACCTTCCGGCACCGGCGTCTGGTACGTCGCACCCGAGGCCGAGGCCCGCGCCAACGCGAAAGCGAGCAGGGAAGCCCTCGGTGGCTACCTCGCCGACCACTACTGGATGGATCGCGTCCTCGATCAGACCTACGTCAACATGAACCGGCTCGCCGTCGAGGGCCGCTACCCGTTCCCGGTCGACCCGGCCACCGGTGCGCAGTTGCGGACGGGCGTCCAGGGGCCGGAGTACATGCGCCGGATGCGCGCGTGGCTCACCCGGCTCGGCGTCCAGGTCCACGACCACTCCCCCGCGCTGGAACTGCTGGTCGACGAAGCAGGCGCGGTGCGCGGTGCGGCGGGCTACCAGCGTCAACTCGACCGGGATTACCGGATCACCGCGGGAGCGGTCGTCCTCGCGACCGGTGGTTGCGCGTTCCTCTCGCGTGCGCTCGGCACCAACGTCGACACCGGTGACGGCGCGCTGATGGCGGCCGAGGCCGGCGCGCGATTCTCCGGCATGGAGTTCTCCAATGCCTATGCCATCGTGCCCAAGGGTTCCACCATCACCAAGACCGCCTACTACGGCTATGCCACCTTCTTCGGCGAGGACGGCAGGGTGCTCGAGGAGGCGGGGTCGACGAAAGGCCGCTCGGTGATCGCCCGAACCCTCCTGCAGGAGAAGGTGTTCGCCCAGCTGGACCGCGCGGACGAGACCGTGCAGGCGCAGATGCGGGTCGGTCAGCCGAACTTCTTCCTACAGTTCGACCGGCGCGGGATCGATCCGTTCACCGACCGCTTCGAGATCGACCTGCTCGCCGAGGGCACGGTGCGCGGCACCGGCGGCATCGACGTGGTCGACGACGACTGCGCGACAACGGTTCCCGGCCTCTACGTCGCCGGGGACGCGGCCACCCGCGAACGCATCTGCGGTGGTTTCACCGGGGGTGGCAGCCACAACGCCGCGTGGGCGATGTCGTCGGGAAGCTGGGCCGGCACGGGCGCCGCCGAACACGCTGTGACAGCGGCCCGATCCACCGGTGCGGTGCACGGCATCGGCGGAGTCGGCCTGCGCCCCGGCGACGCACCGTCGGTGACCGCGGCGGAAGTCGTCGCCGCCGCGCAGGACGAACTGATCCCCTTCGAGAAGAACTACCTGCGCCACGGTGACCGGATGCGCCCCGCGCTGGCTCGCCTCGACGAACTGTGGGACGCCGCGGCAGCCGGTCTCGGCGGCGGAACCGGCGACGAGCGGGTCAGGGCTCGGCAGGCGGCGGCGATCACCGCGGTCGGACGTCTCATGTACCGATCCGCGTTGGCGCGCACCGAGACTCGCGGCATGAGCAAGCGCGCCGATCATCCCGACCTCGACGCGGCCCAGCATCATCATCTGCACTCGGGTGGTCTCGACCGGCCGTGGGTCGATCCGTCGGACGCCCGCAACTCGGGTCTGGCGGTGGCGTCGTGATCGAACTACTGCGCGCGCAGGACTGCATCGGCTGCGACAAGTGCGTGAGCGCCTGCCCCACCAACGTCTTCGACCGCGTCGACGGCGGGATCCCGGTTATCGCACGGCAATCCGATTGCCAGACCTGCTTCATGTGCGAGGCGTACTGCCCCACCGACGCGCTCTACGTCGCGCCCGAGGTGACCCCGCTGCCGCCGGACGCGGCGGTCCCCACCGAGCACATCGGTCGATATCGGGAGAAGCTCGGATGGGGACACGGCCGCATCGCCGGGGCCCAGCTCGCGGTGGGGCCGCGGCTCCCGCACGGCGCGCCGCCGCCGCGGCTCAGCTCCTGAACGCGGCCGCTGTCGGCTGCCGCAGCGGACCGAACAGCGGGTCGTCGAACACGCTCCGCTCGACGACCGGGTCCGGCTCACGCAACAGCTCGGCCGTGCTGATGTCGGACCAGTCGTATCGTCCGTCCTCGCACTGCATTTCGACCATCGAGACCGCCGAGACGGTGTCGTCGAGGGCGAAGTCGGCGAACCCGTCCTCGGCGAGCGCGGTGCGGATCTGGTGCACCGGTGACGGGTGGGTCACGTGGGCCAGTGCCAGGTAGGGACGCAGCGGCTCCCCGAAATCGGGGATCCGCTCGCGGATCCACACATCGGTCAGCGCGTCGGTCAGATCCGCGCGCACCCGCAGCAGTTCCTCCGACACGGTGACCGGCAAGCGGATCGTCTCAGCGGTGACCTCGGGCGGCCCGAAGGCGAGCTGGAACGGCGCGAGCTCGGCGAGCAGGTCGCGGGCACCCGCCACCAGCGCCGCCAGGTGCACCCCTTTGACCCCGTCGGCGAACCCGATGCCCTGCACGCCGATCCGCAGCCGGGCGGCGTCGACCTGTTCGAGTCCGGGCAGGCGTGACAGCGTGGGCGCGAAGATCTCGACCAGCTTGTCGGCGACCGGCTGGGTCGGCATGATCTGCCAGTTGTAGAACGAACGACCCGGCGTCCACCCCGGACGCCACCACCAGCGACTGGCAACAGTCATTTCGCTCGCGATCATCGTGCGCCACCTCCCGATCTCGGCCGACCCGCGGGGTGAACACCCGGCTGGCCGGTCGTCCGCCCGACACGATCGGCACCGATGCTGCGATGCCAGCTACCTCACAGCGACGGTATTCCCGGTGTGATCGGCGGGCAACCTGGTGAGACCGTTCCGTTGTGTCTTCGACGCACTACACTGACGGCATGCCTGTTCGACGGCTGATCACGCTCTCCGCGTTCGCCCTCCTGCTTCCCCTCGCTGTTTCCGCGTGCACGATGACCGGACCCGGTACCACCTCCGAATGCAGTGTGAGCGGGTGCACCGTCACCTTCGATCGTGGAGTGAGCGCCAAAGCCTCGGTTCTCGGTATCGACGTGGAGCTCGTCGCGGTGAACGGTGACATGGTCACCTTGAGCGTCGGCGGTCAGCAGATCACGGTTCCGGTCGGCCAGTCGCAGGCCAGCAACGGCACCGATGTGCGGGTCAGCGAGGTGACTGACGACAAGGTCGTCGTCGTCTTCGCGACCGGCCTGAACCCGAACTGATCATCCGGGCACGTTCGCCCGTTCTCCCGGTTCGCTGACCACCCAGGGCGCGTTCGGTTGATCCAGAATCCACCGCCAGCTCCCGTCGGGTTGTCTGCGCGCCACCTCGACGGTCGCGCCGGTGCCTCCCGGCAACCGCGACGACGTCAGCGCCAGATCGCCCGCGAGCAAGGCGGGCGCCTGGTGCCCGGGCTGGAACACCGGTCGATCGGCGACCAGTCGCGCGTACGCCGCCCGTATCTCGTCCACGCCCGTCGCGACGACACCGTCGGGCAGTGCGAGCACCGCGTCGGACTCGTACAGCTCGACGAGTCCGTCCACATCACCGGCGTTCAATCGCTCGACCACCAGCCGACTCAGATCCTCCGGGCGCTGCGCACGTTCGCGCATCTTCTCGGCCATCGCCACCCTCCCTCGACTCGGGTTGTGCGACAACGGTAACGCCGGGGTCCGACATGAATCGGACACTCGGCACGGGGGTCAGGGGTGGTCGTGCATCGTCACCTCGAATCGGTGCCAATTCCCGTCATAGGGGGTGTAGACGGGCTGATATCCCGCACCGCCGTGATCCGGCGGCGGAGTTCCCGGTGGGAAGTAGGCCAGACCGCCCACGATCGCCATGTCATCGATAGTGAACTGGCACCCGCCGTCACTGGACCTGACCCGGTCGGTCCGAATGACACCGAACCACTCTTCCTCGGATTCCCGGCAACTCTGCGCGGCATCGGTCATCGCGCCGGCCGATATCCACCACCCGACTTTCTCCGGCACCCCGAACCACACCAGACCCAGCCCGGCGATCACCACTACCGGCGCGACAGCGACGGCTCGATACTCCCGATACCGAGCACACCCGATCGGCGCCAGAATCATCCAGGACAGCCCGCAGGCCAGCAGCATCACTACCGCGAGAACCCAGCCGAGAACGTCGATGTGCGTGGCATCGACCACCACCATCACCACAATCGCGACCATCGCGGCCCCGGTGGTGACCCACATCGCCACCGACCATCGCCGCGGCACCTGAACCGTCCCCGCCGTCGTCATCGGTCCACTCTACGATCGGCGAGCACCCGCACTGATGGCGAAACCCCCGGAGGCCAACGGCCTCCAGGGGTTTCACAGACACCACGTGATGTCAGCCGATCACAGCGGCGGGAATCCCGACGATCCGGTCGCCATCCAGTTCCAGAACTCGGTGACGCGGTTGAGGACCAACGCCATGATGTCGAGGGCAGTGCTTCCCATTGTCTTCCTTCACATCCGAACGAACACTTCGCGCGTTCACCATAGCAACCGGCATCGAGTGAGCAACGTTGTGATAACGGACAGATGACAGCGCCCATGATGGTCTCCGATGACGAGCCCGACCGCCGTGACCGGATAAATCCGGCAGGCGATCACCGGATGCACCGGTCGCCATATAGCGAAATGCCCATATGAATCGCGCCAGGTGAACGCCAGGGAAACGCACCTGCACAGACGGCTGCCGACAGTGTGATGGTGCCTACAAACATCATCCCATCCGGAATGAACAAAATATCTACAGACAATCACGTACCCGAATACACGCTTTTCCAACCCTGATGCAGGACAGGTGAATCCATGCCTCGATCGCGAATAGCAGCAGGCGGCAGAGTTTTGTTCAGCTAAACCGTGATGCCCATCACGATGCCGCTCTCAGCGGATTCACATATACGATCAATCTCGCCGCGGCTTCACGGAAATGTTTTCACCGCCGAAGTTCAACGCATCAGGTGACACAGTGCGGTGTTCTCCTCCCCCATCCTTCCGCCGCTTCGGCATGCATTCGTCACGAGGTGAACCGGTCATGGAATACACCCACCTGTCCGAATTCGAAATCCGTTCAGGCGCTTTGTCGATGTGGACGCCCGAGCTCGCCGCCGACGCGTGGCAGCCCGATGATCGCCCGCTCACCAGCGTGCACGCCGGTTACTGCGCGAGCGTCGATCCCACCGATCCGCTGCCCGGTCGCGGGCGCTGGATCGGCACCGTCTTCGAGATGGACGCCCCGCTCGACGGTCCCACCTGGCGCGAGACGTTGCGGCGCTGGCATGCCAGGCACGAGGGTCTGCGCACCACGGTGACCACCGCATCGGCGGGCGAGCCACGCAGACTCGTCGCCGCGCCCACCGCCGTCGATATCGCCGAACAGCCCATCACCGGATGCACCGACGGTACCCGGATCAACGAATTCCTCCGCGGCACACTGGAAGAGCGCCTGTCGCCACTGGTGTGGCCGCACTGCCTGGCCGCCACGGTCGAGCACGCCGACACCGCAGACTTCACGGTCCTCGTCGCGGCCGATCACTCCGTGATGGACGCCTACGCACAGGCCATCCTGATCCTCGAACTTCGCACGCTCTACCGCGAGGTCATGGCGGGCCAGGAGTCGCGCGAGTCGGTCACCTTCGGTAGCGCGGCCGACTTCGCCGTCCTGGAGCGCGCGAGCGCGGCCGAACTCGGTCCGGATTCGCCCGCGGTCGCGACGTGGCGCGATTTCCTGGCCGACGGTGCCATGCCGCGCTTCGCCCCGCAGGCCCAGCGGCCCGCGCGCGCGGATCTGCCCCAGCCCAGTGTGTCGCGACGGCTGCTCGATCTCCCCGAACTCGAGCAGGTCGAGGCAGTTCTCGACCAGGTGCGGCACCGGATGTCGGTGGCGGTGTTCGCCGCGCTGGCGGTGGCCAATCAGCAGCGGTTCGGCGCGGACCGGATGCGTACCGCGATGCCGATCGCGACCCGCCCCGATCTGCGCTGGCTGGAGTCGATGGGCTGGTTCGTCAATGTGGTCCCGGTCGATATCGCGCTCACCCCCGGTGTCGGCATCGCCGGAGCCATGGATCTGGCGCGGGCCGCGCTGCGTCGTTCGCGCACCGCCAACGACGCCTCCTGGTCGCGCGTTCTCGACCTGCTCGATGTCGCCGAGACGCCGCGTTTCGGCATCTCCTTCCTCGACATCCGCGTCCTGCCCGGCTATGAATTGGTCGCCGACCTGCGCGGACGGACCTTGCGGGCCGAGTCGTACTCGGCCGACGAGGTGTTCCTGTGGGTTGTGCGCGCCGCCGACGGCCTGTATGTGTCGACGCGGTATCCCGCCGGCTTCCCCGCCGAGGTCATGGACGAGTTCCTGACCGCGTTCGGTCAGGCACTGTCGTCGATCACGGCCGCGGTGCACGCGGATCCGGCGGTCGACCAGGGTGGCGCCGGCCAGCCCTCCGCAGCGGTTCCTGCGGGTGCGGTGGCCGACAGACTGTCGCCGTCGCCCATGCCGGAAGCACCGCTGCCGAGCGATGCGCGAGCACTGCGAGCCGACACGCTGCGTGTCGCCGTGCAGGCGGGGTGAGCGGATGCGCCCACTGTTGGCCTTCACCGGCAGCCGAGGAGACGCCCAACCCGGCATCCTGCTGGCTCGTGCGCTGCGCGAGCGCGGTCACGACGTGACCCTGGCGCTCGCACCGAACCTCGTCTCCTTCGCCCATGACCATGGGATTGCGGCGGTGCCATTCGGCTGCGATACCGCCGACCTCTTGGTGGCGCAGCGCACCGATCGACGGTTCACCAGCCACGATCCGCGCGCCCGGCTACGGGCGCTGTTCGATCTGCAACGGCGTGGAGTGCCCGAGCAGCTTCACGACCTGCGCGCACTGGCACCCGGGCATGATCTGGTGGTCGCGGGGATGGCAGGCGAGGAAGTGGCCGAGTCGGTAGCGCGGGCACACGGACTGCCGTTCGCGGCGGTGCACTTCTTCCCGATCCAGCCGAACACTGCGGTCCCGGTCGCGCCGGTGCGCTGGGCGGACCGACTTCCCGGGTTCGTGCACCGATGGGGGTGGTCGCTCCTGGCCCGGGCGCGTGCGGCCGCGCTGGCTCCCGTTCTGCCGAGCGGGCCGCCGCCCGCTCGGGCGGCGACAGCGTCCTCGGTAGCGTCCGCCGAAGGTGGGGCGACTGCGCGAATCCAGGCCTATGACCCGCGGCTGTTCCCTGGTGTGCGGCAGCAGATGCCGGGCCCGTTCACGGGATTCCTGACCGATGTGGACGGATTCCTCACCGGTGTAGCAGGTTTCGCGAGCCACGCACCTGCCGCCGCCGCGGCCGGGGCCGAGGATCTCGATTCGTGGCTCGATGCGGGAACCGCGCCGATCTATGTCGGGTTCGGTTCCATGGATGTCGGCGATCCGGCTGCCTTCGTCGCGATGGTGCGCGAGGTGTGCGCCCGGCGGGGCCGTCGGCTGCTGCTGGCGACTGGCTGGGCGACGATCGATCCGGGATTCGAGGATGCCGTCGCGATCGTCGGTCAGGTCGATCACGCTCGGGTACTGCCTCGTTGCGTCGTGGCCGTGCACCACGGCGGCGCCGGGACGACAGCGGCCGCACTGAGAGCGGGTGTGCCGCAGGTGATCTGCTCGGTCCAGGCCGACCAGCCCTACTGGGGCCAGGCGTTGCAGCGACTCGGTCTCGCGGCCACGAATCCCGCGAAGAAACTCACCGCCGAACGCCTCGACGCACTACTCGATCAGGTCTCGCGTCCCGACGTGGTCGGGCGCGCGGCGTCCTGGGCCGCCGGTTTCCCCACCGACGGTGTCGAGCGAGCCGCCGATGCCGTCGAGGCGCTGCTGGGTTCACCGGACGCCCCTGAACTGCTCCATTCCGCCGGGAGGCAACTGTGAGTACCGACATCGCCATCCGCACCACCGGTCTCGGCAAGTCCTACGGCGATTTCACCGCCGTCGGCAGCGTCGACCTCACCATCGCGGCGGGGACCGTCTTCGCCCTGCTCGGCCCCAACGGCGCGGGTAAGACCACCACCGTGCGCATGCTCGCGACGCTGGTCCGTCCCGATCGCGGCTCCGCCGAGATCTTCGGCTACGACATCGCACGCGACGCGACCGCCGTGCGCTCGATGATCGGGCTCACCGGCCAGTACGCCTCGGTCGACGAAACCCTCACCGCCGGTGAGAATTTGCGGCTGTTCGGGCGCTTGCTCGGGCTGTCCCGCCGTGATGCCGCACGCCGCAGCGTCGAACTGCTCGAGGAGTTCGAGCTGTCGAAGGTCACCGACCGGCCGGTGAACCAGTTCTCCGGTGGTATGCGGCGACGGCTCGATCTGGCGGCGACGCTGATCACCGATCCGCCGCTGATCTTCCTCGACGAGCCGACCACCGGCCTGGACCCACACACCCGCGACAAGATGTGGGGCGTGATCCGGCGTCTGGTCGCCCGCGGCGCGACCGTTCTGCTCACCACGCAGTACCTCGAAGAGGCCGACGCGCTGGCCGACCGGATCGCCGTCATCGACCGCGGGACGATCGTCGCCGAGGGCACCGCGGCCGAACTGAAGTCCTCCATCGGCGATCAGGTGTTGCGCCTGGAACTCGCCGACCCCGCCCAGTCCGCCCACGCGGAGGCCATCATCGTCGAGCTCACCGGCGAGGCGCCCGAAGGGTCGTCGGCGGGCATGCTCACCGTCGCGCTCACCGACGCGGGCGCGGCCGCCGATATCGTCGCCGCCTGCCGTGGCGCGGGTATCGCGCTGCGCGGGTTCGCTGTCGACCGTCCCGATCTCAACGAGGTCTTCCTCGCGCTGACCGGCACCGACCGCGTCGCCGCCTGATCCGAAAGACCGAGGCCACCATGACTGCCACCATCGCCGAGATCACCGTCGAGACCACCGCGGCACCGACGATCGACCGCCGCCCCCGGATCACCCATGTCAGCCTGCGCGCCTCGCTGTTCCAATCGCTGATGATGGCGTGGCGCGGTCTGCTCACCTTCCGGCACAGCCCGCAGTTGCTCTACGACGCGCTGCTGCTGCCCATCGTGGGGCCGTTGCTGTTCGGCAGCATCTTCGGCACCGCCATCGCGGGCAGCATGCAGGCCTACCTGCCGATTCTGATTCCCGGCGTGCTGGTGCAGATCGTGCTGACATCGTCGGTCGCGACCGGAGTGCAACTGTCCGAAGACATTCGGTCCGGGGTCTTCGATCGGTTCGTCGCCATGCCGATCGCCCGGTCCGCACCGGTCGCCGGAGCCCTGCTGGCCGGGGCGACCCGGTATGTCATCGCCGCGACCACGGTGGTGATCGTGGGGTTCGCGATGGGATATCGGCCCGATCATCCGGTCGGGTTCGTCGCCGGTGCGGTGCTCGTGGTCCTGGCCACCACCGCGATCAGCTGGCTGTTCGCGTTCATCGGCGTCACCGTGTCGAGGCCCGCCGCGGTCCAAGGTATGTCGATGCTGGTGCTCACCTTCCTGAGTTTCGCGTCCAACGCCCTGGTGCCCGAGTCGGCGATGCCGACCTGGCTCCGCTACGTCTCCGACTACAACCCGGTGTCCTACCTGGTGTCCGCGGTGCGCGGGCTCGCCGAGAACGGCGTCGTCGGCACCGACGCCCTGTGGTCGGTGGTGGCCTCGCTCGTGATCGCCGCCGTCTTCGCGCCCCTGACCGTCCGCACCCTGCGTGCTCGCTGAGGAGTTCTGATGACACTCACCATGTCGACCCCGCCCGTCATCTCCCGGGTCGGTGTCAACCGGCTCACCGCCGATGACGACCTGTTCCTCAAGCTGCACAGCCTCTACGGCAACGCCCTGGTCAATCAGCTCGCGTGGCGGTTCGACGAGCCCCTCGACCCTGAACTGCTCGCCCGATTCCACACCCGGTTGGCCCAGGGTTTCCTCGCCCGGCGCGTGCAACCGGCCCGGGTACCGTTCGCCCGCCCCTACTGGCTGCCCGCGACGGAATCGCTTCCGCTGGGCTGGGATTCGGTGCCCGTCGCCGACGAGGAGATCCTCGACTGGTACTTCGCGCAGAGCCGGGTCGACTTCGATCCCGAGACCGGTCAGGTGTGGCGACTGTCCGCGGCGCCGACCACGGCGGGCGGGACGCTGGTGTCGCTGGTCACCTCGCATGTGGCATCCGACGGCGGCGCGGTGCTGTTCGCCGTGGGCGACGCACTGGCGCGGCTCGGTGAGACTCCGGACGTGACCACGGGTTCGGGCCTGCTTGTCGGGACGCAGCCGCGAAACACCCTGGGTGCGAATGTCATCGACGCCGGTCGACAGCTACGCGCGGTCGCACACGGGATTCGCGCGGCGATCGCCACCCGTGGCGTGATCGAGCCGGACCGCAACAACCGCCCCGTCCTCCCCGAGCTTCCCCTCCCGACCCGGTGGTCACCGGCCGATCTGGTGGTCCAGCTCGATCTCGCGGAGTGGAACGCCGCCGCCGCACGGCATTCCGGCACCACGAACGGTCTCCTGATCGCGCTGGGCGCCGGTGTCCTCGGCCGCAGCGGGCGCGTGGGCGACACCGCCGACATCCGCGTCGACATCCCCCATTCGATGCGCACCCCCGACGACCCCCGCGCCAACGCCACCACCGGCCTGCCGATCTCGGTGACCTACCGCACCGGCGAACGCATCGACCTCGCCGCCGTTCGCTCCGCCGTGAAGCGCGCCGCCACCGCCTACCGAGACCCGGCCACCACCCCCGCCCTGCAACACCTCCAGCCGTTGCAGATGATCCTGCCCCGGTTCGTCCTCCGCCATTTCGCCCGCACCGCCAAGGCACCGGAATGCCTGTGCACCAACCTCGGCGAAACCGCGAGTGCCGTAGCCGATTTCGCGGGACATCACGCCTCGGCGGTCCTCATGCGCCCTGTCGTCTGCACCAACGACACCGCCATGTTCCGCCGAGTGGAGGTAGGAGTGAATCTCTCCTTCTGCACCGATGGCCACACGGTCACCTTGGCGATCACCGGCGCCGACCCCGACAGATTCCCCAGCCGCAGCGCCCTGCGCGAGGTGCTGACGGCAGAATTCGAGTCGTGGGGCCTCATCCCCCGCTTCTGGTGACTCCCGCGCGGTCAGTGACCCGTTGCCACCGCACGCACAGCCGCGCGAGCGGCGACGAGGACGGGGTCCCACACCGGTGAGAACGGTGGTGCGTAGCCGAGGTCGAGCGCGGTCACCTGCTCCACGGTCATTCTCGCGGTGAGCGCCACAGCCGCGATGTCGATTCGCTTGGCGGCGCCGGTGTAGCCGACGATCTGCACGCCGAGCAGCCGGCCGGTGCGGCGTTCGGCGAGCATTTTCACCGTCATGGGTTCCGCGCCGGGGAAATACCCTGCGCGGCCGGTGGATTCGATGGTGACGGTGTGGAATTGCAGACCCGCGCGCCGCGCGTCGTCCTCGCCCAGGCCGGTTCGTGCCACCTCGAGGTCGCATACTTTGCTCATCGCGGTGCCGACCACGCCGGGGAAGGTGGCGTATCCGCCGCCGACACCCGATCCGATCACTTGCCCGTGTTTGTTGGCGTGGGTGCCGAGTGGAATGTGACGCAGCGTGCCCGACACCAGGTCCAGCACCTCCACGCAGTCTCCGCCTGCCCAGATGTCGTCGTATCCGCGCACGCGCTGGGCGAGGTCGGTGAGCAGACCACCGCTCTCCCCCAGGGGAAGCCCGGCCCGACGCGCCAGCTCGGTAGCCGGTTGCACGCCGATCCCGAGCACGACCACGTCGGCCGGGTATTCGGTGTCGGCGGTCGTCACGGCGCGGATCTTGCCGTCCTCCGATGTCCGCATGCCGGTGACCTCGGTACCGCGAACGACCCGTATTCCCATCCCCTCCATGGCTTTTCGCACCCGCGCACCCATATCCGGATCCAGGGTGGACATGGGTTCAGCGCCCCGAGTGACCATGGTGACCTCGAACTTCCGACGCACCAACGCCTCAGCCATCTCGACACCGATGTAGCCCGCACCCACCACGACGGCTCTGCGCCCGCCGGCAGACTCCAGACCTTCGATCAGCGCCTGCCCGTCGTCGAGGGTCTGCACCCCGTAGACGCCCTCGGCGTCGATACCGGGCAGTGGCGGCCGGATCGGTGTCGCCCCCGTGGCCAACACGAGCTGGTCGTAACCCGTCCACGCCTGGGCCCCGGTGTCGAGATCCCGAGAAAGGACCCGTCGCCCGACCGGATCGATCTCGATAGCCTCGGTCCGCATCCGCAGGTCGATGTCACGAGCGCGATGTTCGGCCACCGAGCGCGCGATCAGATCGTCGGCATCGGCAACATCACCGGCCACCCAGTACGGAATCCCGCACGCCGAATACGAGGAATGCTGCCCCTTCTCGAACACCACGATCTCGAGCTCACCGGCATCGCGCAATCTGCGTGCCTGCGACGCCGCCGCCATCCCCGTCGCATCCGCCCCGACAACCACCATCCGTGCGCCCATGTCACCACCGTACGAGAGCTGGTCGTGGTTTCGGCCACCAGCACCGCGAGTCGCCGGTTCCGCGAGTTCCACGGACCAGGGCCGTCGAAGATCCTATGAGTTGCCGGATCCACCTGCGCCCAGGCGGGTTCCCTGGCGTTCCAACCACTCCCAGATCAGCTCAGCGGCCGATTCACCGTCGCGCAACGTTGTCGATGCCAGTTCGTCGCGGGAATCGGGTGAGCGGATCTCGAGGTAGTAGTCGGTGTCGCTGTGGCGGTAGGTCTGGATGAATTCCGGGTGATCGGGGCGGGATACCGTCATGAACGGGCCGCCGCGACTGTATTTCAGCTTGCTGATCCAATAGCTCAGCTGGGTGCGGGTGAGCGTGGTCAGGGTGCGCCCGCCGACCGTCACGTCCAGATTTCTGTGTATCGTCGGCGCTGTTTCCGGTAGTACATCGACCCACTCGTGGCCGGTTTCGTCATTCTTCATCCGGATACCCCCAGTCGAAAGCCACGCGGGCCTGCGGGACGAGCGCTGTCACCCGACGGGTGAGGCGGTCTTCGAAAGCCTCACTCCAGCGGAAGAATCCGCTGAAGATCACCGGGTAGTCCGAGTCCGCGCGGACGAACAGACCGTCTTCGGTCTCCCCCATCCAGACGAACACCTCGTCTTCCAGCCGCTCGTCCTTGAAAACCTCCACGAGCAAGTCGGTCATTCCCACCCACTCGCGTTCGTTCGCGAGCCCCCGAACAGTCAGGGCGACATCGATATTCACTGACACCGGACGAGACTATCGCCCGCCACCGACAACGTTCCTCGCGCTGAGCGCTCAGGATTCGCGCGCGGCGATCGCGGCTTGGATTCGGCGTAGCGTGCGCAGGCCCTTCTTCGCGGCGACGCTCACCATGCCGTCGAAGACGGTCGAGCCGCGATCGTTGGCCATCAGTCGTTCCAGTGTCGGCACGGCGCGGTCGTCGCCGGTCGAACCGAGGGCGACGGCCGCCCAGTACCGCTTGTCGGGATCGTCGCCGGCGGCCGCCTCGATCAACCTCGGGATGATGCCGGGAGCGAACTCCGACAACGCACTGGCGATGTAGCCGATGCGGTAGTAGCGGCGGTTCTCGAATTCGTCCCAGAGCGCTGCCAGTGCCGCGTCGCCACCGATCATGCCGAGGGCTTCGGCGGTGCGTTCGCGCATTCCGCTGATCGAGTCCTGCAGCAGGGGCGCCAGCACCGGGACAACCGATTCGTCGCCAAGGGCGCCGAGGGCGATCACCGCTTGGTCGCGGGCGATGTCCTGTGGGTGGTCCAGCATCGCGACCAAGCCGGGAACCGCCTCACGGATGCCGAGCGCCGCGCAGCCCATCGCCGCCCATGCCTGGCAGTTGTAGCGGGTGTCGGCAAGCGACGCGAGCAGGGGTTCACGCAGGGTGTCGTCACCGAAGACCTCCGCCCGGTTCAATGCCCTGCTGTAGAGCGACCGGTGGTAGTCGGGATAGTCGCGCACGAGCGCGCGCAGTGTCTCCTTGGCGGACGTATCGCCGTCCTCAGCCCGCGCGAGCAGGTGGCGCAAGTTTTCCTCGCGGGTCTCGAGGTCGCCATCTTTGAGTAGTCGCACGTCAGCTGGGTTCACCGCCCAACGGTACCTGGCAACTCGCCGGATCCTCGACACACCGCAGGTCACGGCACCTGGCCTCGACACCGACCCCTTCACGAGGTCACTGAGTGAAGTAGATGAGCACCACCGTGGAGACGACCAGAAACAACACGGCCCAGGCGACTTGCGACAGCACCGCGATCGTCCCCAACCGACAGCGCGACGGTTCCCGCAGGGCGCGACATCGTCGCACACCACTCACGGGCGTTGTCGAGCGCGACGCATCGCTTCGAGGCGGTCAAGCAATACCTCGAGGGATTCCTCGAACTCATCGGCCGCACGATTGGCTGCCAGGTGGCTCTGCAGGCGATAAACGTTGGGGTAGTCGGCCAGCTCCGATGATTCGTGCTGTCCGGGCTCGGCAGTGGTGATCGGGCTCAGCTCGACCCCCATGGTCGCCACTTCGAGGAGGAGGTGGCCGAGCAGGAAGGTCGCGAAAGACCGATATACCTGGACTGCCTGACGGTCGTCGAAGCCATAGTGAAGCATGGTATCGAGGAAGGATTCCATCCAGTTCAGGCTGCGCAACGGCGGGCAGAGCCAGGGCGCCTGCGGCGGGCTCGAGGCCATCAACGGGAAGACCTCCGGATGCTCGATCGCGACGCGGCGCACGCCGTGCGCGAGGCGCTGCAGGTACCCCTGCCAGCTGCCGCCCTCTTCGTCGGGCTCCATCAGGTTCTGCTCGTAGAGCTGGTCGACGAGGTGATCGATCACACCTGCCAGCAGGTCGTCACGCCCGGAAACGTACCGGTACAGGGCCATGGCTTCGACGCCCAGCCACGAGCCCAGGCGGCGCATCGTGAGATGTCCCAGGCCTTCCTGATCGATCAGCGCAATCGCTGATTCCAGGATCAGGACCCGGTCCAGCCGTGTGGGCCGAGTGCCCGCGTCGGATGGACGGTTGTCGCGCAGCTCGGCTCCCGAGTCGATCGTGTCTTCGCTCAGGGCAGAGCTCCTGTCAAAATCTTCGGGCCCTGGTCTTCCAGCACGCCACCACAACCCCAGAATACCGGGAATGTCCCAGCTGGTTTCAGCACACCCTGGCAGGCCGCGACCGAAACGAAGGTTTACAAGGTAAACGGACATATGTTTATCTTGTAAACGGCAGCCGTGGAGCTGTCGCACCCCGAGTTGCGCTCGCGTCACACGGGGAAACATTGGGCCTACGGAAGGGACAGTCGTGTCTGACAACGACAGTGGAGCAGAGGCCGGAGTCAAGGGCGTCGTCGAGGGTGTGAAGGGCAAAGCCAAGGAGGTCGCCGGCGCCGTAGTGGGCAACGACTCCTTACAGCGCGAAGGCCGTGCACAGCAGGACAAGGCCGAATCCCAGCGCGAGGTCGCGGAGAAGGAAGCCGAGGCGGAGAAGGCACGGCTCGAAGCATCGGCCAACGAAGCACGTCAGCGCGCCGCCGAGCAGGACTGACAGCTCGTGGTAGCGGGCTCGGCCGGTTGAACCGGCCGGGCCCGTCGGCCCAGCAATAGGAGTCGTGGTGGCACGAGCCACTCGGTCGGAAATGAGGAGTGACACCATGGAAAGGCCTGCGATGCTGCGGTTGGACAGCGCTGCGAGAACGACGCCCGGCTACTCCGACCGACAATGGGCTGTGCGCGAGGCAGTACTGAAATGGGCACACAACGAAGACCTCCTCGACAACCCGCTGCCGGTGCTCGGCGCCTTCGTCGTCGGGGCGTCGGTCTGCTGGCCGGGTGAATCGCTCACCGAGGACGAGGTAGTTCGCGCCTCGCTGTGGTTGACGAGGATGGGGCTGTTCAACTCCATCGATCTCGACCCGGCATTCGGTCACCGCGCAACCATCTACCGCCCGCGGATCACCGCCGAAGGAATCCGCGTCGCTCGCGGCCCCGGTGGAGTTCGCGGCATTTCCTGGCCAGGCACCACGATTCGCCCGCCCGGTCGGCCGATACCGCCGCCGCGCGACCTCACTCCTCCCCCGCAACAGATCGGGTCGACGACCGCGCATCAGCGGATGGGCCCCGATCCCGACGGCAGCGACTATCCGGGACATGTCGTTGTCGCGCCCGCAGACCCGCACCGGCTCAGCAACGATAGCGACGGGATCGGATGCGACGCCGGGTGATCTCCGGTGACGGCAGAGGCCCCGCCTCGGATGTCTCCGACGCGGGGCCTCGAACGAAAAGAGCTGCTACGAGCTACTTTTCAAGAACTCGACAGCACTACTTCTGCGCGGCCTTGAACTCGCGGCGACGCCGGTGCAGGATCGGCTCGGGGTAGCTCGCTCGAGCTCCTTACTCGGTCTGACCTGCTATCACTGCTGTCGGATGCCGTCCCGTGGCCGTTTTGTGGACGTCTTGAGCGGGTCAGCAGGCATAACCGGCCATCATCGCGCATCAGCCAGATCGACAACCCGGCGCGCGTCAGGAACGTAGTGCCGTGCTGTTACAGGAGAATCCACCTCGTGCCCGAGGATCAGCCGAGCAGCCGGCAGGTCGTACTTTTCCGCTACCCGGGTCGCGCGTGTGGAGCGCAGCGTCCTGGGAGTGGACCATTGCAGGCCGGTTCCCTTCACGACTTTGCTCCAGGTCAACGACATCTGCTCCGACCGCACTACCTTTCCCGTGCGCGACGGGATAACCAGTCGATGTCCAGGAGTCGCGCCGATCCTCCGGCGCCGCAACATCGCCATGCATGCGGGGCCAGCTCTAATCGTTCGCATCGACTGCGCAGTCTTGGTGAACGGCTGCCGATACGCGACGCACACCACGTCCTCGTCGTCAAAATCTGGCCATCCCCGCGGGTAGACGATCTCACCGTCCTGGAGGTTGTACTGCTCGACAATGCTCCTCACCTGATGTACGCGAAGCTCAGAATCGATAATTGTTCCTGCAACCGTGACCTCGCACCGGTCGTAGTCGACGTCCTCGTCCAGCCGCACAGCAAGCGCTTCGCTGGGACGCGCAGCTAGTTCGTACGCGAGGAGCGTGAAGTCCACGTATCGCTGCTCGAACCAACGGCTAGCGTTGGGACGAGGGAAGTAGTCACGCTCTGCCTCCCAATACTGGTTCATCTCGTTCCTGCTGAACGGCTGCGGCTCGGCAGGAAAGTACGGGTTGACGGGGTTCCGACCGCGTGCCCGGTCGGTTGCCTTCGTGCGGGCGCCACCGTTACCCGCTACGCTGTTCACCGGATTGTCATCTCGGAGGCCGTCGTCGATCAACAACTGGAACGCGTTGCGCAGGATCGACTTCTGCCTGTTCTTCTTGTACGCGGTCCCGTTCATCTGCTCTAGGTGAATACGGACGTGGAACGGCCTGACGTTCAATGCCTTCATCTTGCCCAGCACCGAACCCGAAATCGTGATCTTGTCTTTGTCGCCGCGGCCCTTGGTCGCAGGGTTGATCTCCCGACGATAGTGTTTGGCGTTCTGGGGGCGTTTCGTCGCGTCGCGCTCATAGCGGTGAAGCCAGGCTTGGCACAGTTCCTCGACAGTCACATTCGAGCTGTACGCACCGAGCGATTCGACTCTTGGCTTCCATCCGGCGACGCGTCTCTTCAGATTCGCGCGGGCTTTCGGTTTGCTATCCCCAGAGGCGTGCAGCTTCGACGGATCCCCATACGGCTCGCCCACCAGACAGTGAATCTGAAAACATCGGCGCGCGGGGTTCCACTTCGGCTCGCTGAACTTCCCTGGGACTCCAGGTTCCAGCTCAATCTGCGGCATACTTCACCGACCTCTCGGCCACGTGGTCGCTTCGGCGCGATCGGGCGCGCCATCAGCTATGACGTCCAGCGAGAGCGTAGGAAGACCAGGACGAACATGAAAGCCCATAAAGATAGCTGTAAGTTGGCTACGGAGCCTGCGAGTGGTACTAGTCATCGCCGACCGTGTGCTCTTCTATGAAGGCGCGTAGAGCATCCCACGGATACAGGACCCTGCGGCCGTACTTCACATAGGAGGGCCCGACGCCGTGGTGCCGGTCATTGG
This sequence comes from Nocardia sp. NPDC057272, assembly GCF_042668615.1. Classification (NCBI taxonomy): domain Bacteria; kingdom Bacillati; phylum Actinomycetota; class Actinomycetes; order Mycobacteriales; family Nocardiaceae; genus Nocardia; species Nocardia sp. NPDC057272. The sequence goes on from NZ_JBHUYK010000018.1 coordinate 92,494, forward strand.
CGAGCTTTCCGACGGAAGTTCGCAGGTACTTCGCTGCTTCTGCCGGAGTTGCCAACTGACTGCGGGCTGGCTCTGAACGGGGGATTCGCTGCAGCAGCCGCAAAAGTGCATCTGCTGCAGCAGCATTGAGAACGGGTAGGTCTCGCGGGCCGACGACGCCGACTGCGTCGGATTCGGCACCATCATCACGCTCGACCGGGCGGTTAGCCGGATTCGGCGAAGAGGGTTGATTGGAAGATGACATGACAGACTCCTGTAACCCCTGTCAACGGCTCTTCCACAGTCCATGAAACCTGAATTTTCGTCTTGGCGCCAGTCAATTCACACGATGTGACGAACCCCGTCGCTGCTCGTCTGGGCCCTGATTGGCCGATGTGATCGGTACTGTAAGGCCCGTTCTCGCTGTCGGACTCTTGGAAGGTTTCCGGGGTGATCCGGCCCCAGTCGGTGGCAACTATTTCCACGGGCGTTCTCCTGGAAATCGGTGGCTGAGCTGCGGTTTCGTGCAGCGTAACGATGGCCACCGACCATCCCTCCGGTCGCCGTCCCTGGTGTTACCGGGAAACTGTGCTCTAGCAGGGGTTTTGAGGGCTACGTGTCCGATAATCGACATTATCGGACACATACTGTACCGCCCCGACCAGAGAACCCGTCGACGTCGACATATCTGAAGGCGTGCTCGCCGAGGAGTGAGGATGGCCGAGCGGTTGGGGGTTTCTAACTCGCGCGCCGAGGCAGGTCTCGAGGTAGCTCGTTCGGGGAAGAATCATTGGCCCGCCACTTCCGGGTTCAGCGACACTTCCGGTGAATTGTGTTGTCGGGGATACTTTCCGGTGATGGAGGGAGGCGATCCATGCCGGTCGATCAAGATTCCGCGGCCCGGGAAAACGCCGAGGGAGCCCAGCCTGTACCGCAGCGGGGGCAAGGGTCGCGCGCGGTTGCCGGGTTCTTCAGCTGGTCGGGGTGGACGACGGTGACCGCGCTGGCGACAACGATCGCGGCGTTCGGCGCGTTGTGGTTCACCGGGCAGACCCTGCGAGCCACCAACGGCCAACTCGGTCTGCAACAGCAGATCGCGGTCACCGACCGGCTACAGAAAGCCGTGGAACAGCTGTCCGCGGAATCGGTCGATACCCGGCTGGCGGGGATCTATCTACTCGAACGCCTCGCCAAGGATTCCCCGCCCGATCACGAACCGGTCTTCGCGATCCTGTCGGCCTACGTGCGCACCCACACCGACCTGGCTCGCTGCCCCCGACCGGAATCGGACCCTCGCACCTTCCGTGCCACCCCGCCGGCACCGGACATTCAAGCGGTCCTGACCGTGATCGGACGACGGGAGCCCAGCCGTGACCTGCCCTATCGGATCGATCTGCGCAACACTTGCTTGGCAGGTGCCGATCTAGCCAGGACCAACCTCACTCACGTCCAACTCACCGGTGCCAACCTGGCCGAGGCCAACCTCTACGACGCCGATCTGTCGTCGTCGTTCATCATGAACGCCGACTTGACCGGCGCCTCGCTGATCGGGACGCGCGCTCATCGCACCGTGCTGGTACGCGCCAATCTGTCAGGGGCCGATCTTTCTCGCGCGGATTTCGAGGGTGCAGTACTGATGGAGGCCGATCTACGGAACGCCAGGCTGGCTGATGCAACGCTGAACCTAGCGAATATCGGAGGGGCCGATCTGCGTGGAGCCGATCTCGGATCAGCCGACCTCACCGCCGTCACGACCACCAGCACGACAGGAGTTCCGCTCCGTTACGACGACACCACTCGCTGGCCACCGAACTACCCGCAACCGCCACGCTGAACGCAGCATCCACGAAGCCGCAGGGGTGACTGCGCTGAAGGGCAAATCGGAGCCGAAGACGATGCGGTCGGGGCTGGTGACGGCCTCCGGCCGCCCAGCGTGCGGACCGTTCCTGCCGAGCGCCTCCTATAGTGGGCCGCTCGGCAGCCGCCGGGTAACCTCTCGACGAACTGGCAGTCATGACCGGCCGTCGATTGCCGACCTATCGCGACCGACCCAAGCTCGCCACTACGGCCAGCGCTGAACGCTCACCGGAGGCAGCGGCGTCGGCGAGTGACGGCATGTCGAGCTGGTAGTCGCCCGCCAGGTAGATGCCGTCGAGCGGATCACGCAACGTCGGGAGCGATTCGCGCCGCCCCGGCGCCCAGAACGGTACGACCCGGCGATGCCTGCGCAGAATGCCCTGCCCCAGTTTGCCTTCCAGCTCAGGCAGCAGCCCGAGCAAGTCGGCGGTGAAGCGCTCCACGATCGCCTCGTCGGGCAGGTCGAGCAACTCGTCGGCCTTACCGCCACCGGCGAAACAGGCCAGGGCGCCGCCCGGCTTGCGGTCGCTGCCGGTGCGCAGTGCCGCGGCGTGGTTGAACACGGCCTGGAACGACAGCTGCGGTGCGGAGATGGCGAAGTAGTTGTCCCACGACTGCGGCCCTGCTTCCTCGGTGAAGAAGCCGACCACCACATAGCGGCCGTAGGTGATGTCGTTGAACGCGTTACGGTACTGCTGCGGCAGATCCGGGATGATTCGCTCGGTGACATCGGCGGGCGCGGTGACAATCGCGCGCGCGGCCCGCAACCGCTTGGGGCGATCGCCGTCGAGGTAGTCGACGACCACACCGTCACCGTCGCGACGCACCGATTGGACCACCGAGTTCAGGCGAATGCGGGCGCCGAGATCCTCGGTGAGCACGTCGGTCAGCGTCTGGTTGCCGCCCGCGGGTAGCGAGAAATTCGGCACCTTCTCCGGGTCGGCCAGCGCCATGCCGACCGAGGTGACGAACTGGGTGGCCGCTGTTTCGTTCAGGTCGCATCCCATCCACTGCGCCGCCCACGACCGGACGATGGTGGCAGCCAACTCCGAGCGGACACCGCCCAGCACATACGACGCGAGTTTGCGGTCGAGCCGGGCGCGCACCCGCTGCGCGATACGGCTCTGCGACTCGAGGAACGGCGTGACCGCGAGAATGCGCGTGCCGACGATGGCCAGACCGAGCCGATCCAGCATGGACATCCGCGTACGGAACATGAGCGCGAACGGATTCGAGGTGTCGACCGTCGAACCGTTCAAGTGCAGCGCGACGCTCTTGCCCGCGAGCGAACCCATCTCGATGCCGTGCCGATCGAGGGCATCGATCAGCGTGCCGGTGCCCTCGGTGAACTGGGTACCGACATTGATCCAGTAATCGCCCTGCCGAACGGTGTCGACGCGTCCGCCCGTGCGATCGGTGGATTCGAGTACCACTACCTCGGCGTGGGGCGTGAGGGTGGTCGCCGCCGTCAAACCCGCCATTCCGGCGCCGATGACAAGGACTTCGGTAGTTTCTTCCTGCATATCTTGCGGTGCCATGTCGCTTCGGCCTTTCTCGATCGCTCGAAGGGAATCCGGCGACTACGCCGTGACCGCGGCGTCGTCCGTCACAGCCTGAGCGTCGAAGCGCCTGTTGTACGCATCGAACGCCCGGTATGCGCGGTAGTACGCGAACATCTGCAGGCCCCAGGTGGACAGTGCGAAGATGTAGAAGATCGTGTGCTCGGCGTCGTCGCCCGGGATGTGCACGAAATCGTAGGTAGCAGCGATCAAGAATCCGCACGCAGTAGCCACACCGGCCCACACCGCGTGCCCACGCTCACCGATATCCCACAGGCGCTTGCTGAAATAGATCAGGAAGAACGTGGTGAGCACGTTGACCACGATGTAGAAGATCTTGCCCGGCGTTCCGATCTCCTCGGCATAAGTGCTGAGCACGAAGCCGACCACACCCGCGAGTGCGAATGCACCGATGTCGACCGTCGCCGACGGCTTGTATCGGTGGGTGACCTTCATCAACCCGAGCACCAGGATCAGCGTGATACCGACGGACCGCGAGAAGGCATCCAAGAAGTAGGCGAACGTGTACATCGGGCTGTCGTGCCCGGCCTTCAGCAGGCCGTAGATCAGGAAGTTCGTTCCCGAAGTCGCTACAACGATCCACTCGATACCGAGCAGATAATTTCGGTAGTTCCGAATGAACTTGATGCCGTAGGTGAAACCGACAGCGACCATCCAGATGTCCGCGACCGCGAAAAGCAGTTCTTTGATGGACATGATCTTCTCCTTGAAATGGTGACACCCGCCGGCGAGCGGCAATGGGTCGATTCGTCAGCGAGCCGAGCGAGAAAGGACCGATAGGCGACTCGCTCCGGCAATCCATAGGTCCGGCATCCGGCCGCCGAGGGGGTAACCCCGACGCGGGCCGGAATGTGATGCCAGTCATAACGGTAGCGCAAGTGGGTCATATGATCAAGGCATTTGACCCACTCTTTCGGAGGAACCGAACAACCCACGCCAACGGTGATCGCAGGGTCGCCGAAACGCGAAAACGCCGAACCCGCTCGTGTGCGAGTTCGGCGTTGCGATGGCTGATTTCAGCCTGTTCGAGCCCGTGGGATGACCGGGCCAGATTTCATTTTCCGATCGCGGCCAACCGGTCGGCGGCGCGGTCGGCGAGCCAGCCGAGATACAGCGCGGGGTTGCTCACGAAGCTGGGCCAGAACCGTTTGCTGCCGTGCCAGATCGCAGCCAGGTCCTCGTGCATCGGCACGCCGGTGACCTGATCGGCCAGGAGCTGGCCCACGTACTGCGCCTGAGCGAAGCCGTGGCCGTTGCATGCCTCCGAATAGAGCACGTTGTCGGAGGCCTCGCCCGCGACCGGCAGCCACGTCGAACTCATACCGATCCAGCCACCCCACGCTTGCACCGGCTTGACGTCACTCAGACCGGGGAAACGCTCATGGAACCCACGTACAAGGTCGTCGACAACGTTCGGGGCGGGGGTGCGATCCGGCAGCGGGTTACGGCCGGCCTGGATACGGCGGGTGCCGAAGGCGATGGTTCCGCGGGGGGTGACGCGGTAGCTCTCGAGGATCATGTGCAGCGTCACCAGGGGAGCACGACTCGTCCAGCCGATCTCGTCGAGCCGTTCGGGCGCAACAGGTTCGGTTTCCACCAGCGAGGTCCACACCGGGGTGGCGAGGTGTTTGGGCGCGATGGACAGCCCGTTGCTCGCGGCATTGGTGGTGAGCAGCGCCTTGCGGGCCCGGACTCGACCGTTCGGGGTGACGACACTGACCCGCCCGCCCGAGTCGACGACATCACGCGCGGGCGTGGCCTCGTAGACGCGCACTCCCGCGGCGATCGTCGCGGCGCGCAGTCCGAGCGCGAACTTGCCCGGATTGACTGTGCCACCGACGCCCTCGCGAATACCACCGAGGAAACCCTGCGGCAGACCGGCGTCGGGGCCCTCCACGAATTCGGCGTTCGATCCGGCCTCGGCCATGACCTTCGCATTGCGGCGCGCGTGCCGCAGCTGACCCTTCGACACCGCCGCCATCACGATGCCCTCCTGCCGGTAATCGCACTCGATCCCGTGCCGGGCGATCGCTTCCTCGGCGAAATGCACCGAGTGCTCGGCGTAGCGGTACAGCTCGCGCAACCGCTCACGTTTCATCAGGAAGCCCAGCATCTCCGGGTCGGCGGCGACCGAGTTGGTGATGTATCCGGCGTTGCGTGAGGTGGCACCCCAGCCCAGCGTCTTCGCCTCGAGCAGCACCACATCGACGCCCTTCTCGGCGAGCCGCAGGGCGGCCGACATGCCGCCGCCCCCGCCGCCGATCACCACGACGTCGCAGTCGATCTCACCGACCAGTGACGGTTGGACCTTGGCGGGTTGGTCGGCCCACCCGGTGTCGTCGATCAATTTCATGGTGCCTACTCCGTTCCATCGGCGGGGATGACCGCAGTGCCGCGCGCGCGGACCGCCACCAGCGGCGGATTCAGCACATGCGCACGACCGGTGTCATCGGAGCCCCGGCAGATCACCCGGAGCTCGAAATCGACTGTGCGACTTCGGTTTCCCTTCTTCACCAGGGTTGCCTCGGCCTCGACGACATCACCACCCCGGATCGGGGCGAGAAAGTCCACCGACGAGTAGCCGGCGAACAGACCCTCGTGGCCGTCCAGTTCGATCGACAGATTCGTGCCGACGTCGCCGAACAGCTTCAAGGCGTAGGCACCGTCGACGAGGTTACCGGCGTAGTGCGCGTCGGAGAACGCGACATACCGCCGATGGACTACCGCGCTCATGCGATCTCCTCGTGAATCGGGCCGACGGTGCGCGACTGGGTTTCGCCGTCGATCGCGACGCCGGGGTAGCCGCGCTTGGCGATCTCGGTGCACATGCGGCGGTACTTGCCGACACCACCCAGGTAACCCAGGAAGGTGCTGGGTTTTCCCTCGACGTTGGAGCCCCGGTACCAGGAGTCGGTCGTGGCGTACAGCGTTTGGGACACGGTCCACTCGGTGATGTCGACCCATTCCTGCTGGGCCTCAGGGGTGGCCTCGACCAGCGTGGCGCCGGTGTCACGGGCGTGTTCGATGAGGTCGGCGATCCAGTCGACGGCTTGCTCGATCGTCACCACCACATTGCTGGCCAGCGCGGGACTCAGCGGTCCGGCGACCATGAAGAAGTTAGGGAAGTCGGCGGCCATGTATCCGAGGTAGGAGCGGATTCCGTCGCTCCAGACTTCCTGCAGCTTCTTGCCGGAGGCGCCGGTGAGATTGAGACCGTACAGCGGGCCGGTGAAGGCGTCGAACCCGATCGCGAGCACGATGACGTCCACTTCGTAGGTGCTGTTCGGGGTGACGATCGCGTGCTCGGTCATCGTCTCGATCGGCTCGTCCCGCAGCGACACCAGCGACACGTTCGACCGGTTGTAGGTCTCGTAGTAGTCGGTGCCGAACACGCTGCGCTTGGCGCCGAGCGGGTGATACTTGGGTACCAGCAGTTCCGCGGTGGCCGGGTCCGCCACGATCTCGCGGATCTTGTCGTGAATGAACTCCGACGCGGTTCGGTTGGCCTCGGCGTCGAAGAGCAGGTCGGCGAACTCGGCGCCGACGCCGAGGAAACCGCTGCGTTCGTAGGCCGCCTCGTACCGTCGCTTGCGCTCTTCGTCGGAGACATCGAAAGCGTTGTCGGTGACGGGGCGATCGGGGATGCCACCGGGCGAGTGCCTGCACTGCTCACGGATGCCGACATAGTTGTCCTTGACGGTGGCAACCTGCTCCGCAGTCAGTTCGGCGTTGCGCGCGGGCATCACGTAGTTCGGGGTGCGCTGGAATACCGTGAGGTGCTCGGCGACCTCGGCGATCAGCGGAATGGCTTGCACGCCCGAGGATCCGGTGCCGATCACCGCCACGCGCTTGCCCTTCAGCTCGTCGAGCGAGATGTTCCACCGGCTGGTCGAGACCGTCTGCCCGGTGAAGTTCGACAGGCCGGGCACATCGAAATCCTTCGGAGTGGACAGGCCGCCGGCACCCGAGACCAGGTAGCGACTGCGCCGGACCTCGCCGTTGTCGAGGTGGACCTCCCACAGCCGATCGGCGGCGTTCCAGGTCGAGGCGACGACGCGGGTGTTGAAGGTGAAGTACTTGCGCAGATCGAAACGGTCCGCGACGTGCTCGATGTAGCTGAGAATTTCGGCCTGGGGGGCGAAGCGCTGGCTCCACGTCCACTCCTGCTGGAGCGTCTCGTCGAAGGAGTACGAGTAGTAAATGCTCTCGACGTCACAGCGGGCGCCCGGATAGGTGTTCCAGAACCAGGTGCCGCCGACGCTGGGTCCGGCTTCGAAACCGGCGAAGGTCCAGCCTGCTGTCGTCAGCCGGTGCGAGAGGTAGACGCCGGTGAAGCCGGCACCGACACCGATGACGTCGACGATCTCTGAGGTAGGGGTGGAGTTCATGGCAGGAGCCGCTTTCCTTAGTATGGTCGACCGACTGGATCAAATGACCTAGTTGAAGTACACCAGTGGTACCGGTCACAGTCAAGGGGTTGGGCGGAAGTCGTTCCGCGATCGCTACAACGGCAGGTCGGGTGAATCGACGCCGACCACGCGGTCGCCGCAGAACACCCGGACCGACTCACCGGGGCCGTGGCCGCCGATTCCGGAAGCGCCCCAGAAACTTTGGGCCGAATCGTCGGCCAGGTCGGCGACCTTGGCGCCGTTCACGCGCACCTCCCCCGACAGGACCCGGGAGCCGACTTCGATGGCGCGATCCAGGTCGCCGCCGAACACGTAGGCGTCCAGACCAGAGGGGTTGGCGTTGGCCACCCGCAGGGCGTGTTCGTCGGACTCCACGGCGTGCAGACTGATGAGCGGGCCGAACAGTTCTGCGGTTGCCAGGGCCGGGTCGACTCCCGTGGCGATCGTGGGCGAGAGGAAGAAGCCGTCCAGGGCGGGGAGTTTCGCGGGCTGGTGGATGGTGGCGCCGTGGGCGCGCAGCCCGTCGATGCGGCTACGCAGTGTGCCGTAGTGCGGGGCGTTGGAGATGGGGCCGAGTTCGGTGCGCTCATCCAGGGAGTTGCCGATTTCGATCCGGGCGATGCGGTCGAGCAGGGCTTCGAGCAGGGGCTCGACCAGGCTCTTGTGTGCCAGCACCTTGCCGGGACCCTCGCACCACTGACCGTTCAGCTTCGTCATGCCGTCGAGGATGCCGTCAGCGGTCACGTCGATGTCGGCGTCGTCGAGCACCAGGGCCGGGTTATTGCCGCCGAGCTCGAGCTGGAGCACCTTGAAGTCCTCCGCGGCCGCGCGGGCGATGGCCCGGCCCGCGTTCGGGCCGCCGGTGAAGGAGACGATCTTCACGCGCGGGTCGCCGGTGACGGCCGCGCCCACGTCACCCGCGCCGTGCAGTAGCTGCAGCGCGCCGGCGGGCAGACCGGCCTTGACGAAGCTCTCGACGATGATCTGCGCGCTGCTCGGCGCATGCTCCGACGGCTTGAGGATGACCGGGCAGCCGGCGGCCAGCGCGCTCACCAGCTTCGAGGCGGGGATGAAACTGGGGCCGTTCCAGGGGGTGAGGATGGCGGCGGGGCCCCACGGGACCTTGTAGAGCCGCACGTCGCGCCCACCGGCCGCGAGCGCCGTGCGCCGCGGGAGAGTGCGCAATTCCGCGGCGGCGGAACGGATTCGGTGCGGCAGGAACTGCGCGACCAACCGGGACTTGGCGATCGGGACGCCGCTGGTGAGGGCGTCGGTGCGGGCGATGTCCTCGATCCGGGACTCGATGATGTCGGCCGCGCGCTCGATGATCTCGGCGCGTTCCTCGCTCGCCGCGTCGTCCCAGCGTTCGAAGCCGTAGGACTGTTCGGCGTGGCGCAGGGCGCGTTCGACGTCGGCGTGGGTGGTGGTGACCTGGCGGTGCACTGGCTCGCCGGTGTTCGGGTCGAGGTTCCAGGCGCCGGGAATCGTAGCGCACTCGGACCAGTCGTCGGCGATGTAGTTGATCGGTTGGGGCAGTTGTGGATTCGACATGAGGAGCTCCTTCGGGGATCAGACGGTGAGGTCGGCGACGATGCGGGTGACCTCGCCGGACTTCATTGCCTCGAAGCCCTTGTCGATGTCGTGGAACGGGATGATGTCGCTGACCATCTCGTCGAGCAGCAGCCGCCCCTGCTGGTACTGCCGGGCGAACTGGGCGATGTCTTCTTGCGCCTGCCCCGAACCCATGTAAGAACCGATGAGGCGCTTCTCGCCGAAGAAGAAGCTGGAGGCGGGCAGCGTCAGGTCGGTGCCGTCGGGGGCGATACCGACCAGGCACGCGGTGCCGGTGGGCCGCAGCACTGCCAGCGCGGTGGCCGCGGTGCGCGCGCTGCCGACCGCCTCGAACGAGTAGTCGACGCCGTCACCGAGCAGCTGCTGGATCTCGGCGGGCACGTCGGTGGCGCCGTTCACCACGTGGGTGGCACCGTAGGTCCGGGCCGCCGCGAGTCTGGCGTCATCGAGGTCGACGGCGACGATCGCCGACGCACCGGCCAGGCGCGCACCTTGGATGATGGCCGAACCGACGCCGCCACAACCGATTACGGCGACGGTGGCACCAGGCCGGACCTGGGCGCCGCGGAACACCGCACCCACACCGGTGATGATGCAGCACGAGAGCAGGCAGCCCACGTGCAGACCCACGTCGTCGGGCACCTGTACCAGCGCGTTCTCGCGCATGAGAGTGTGCCGGGAGAACGCGCCGACATCGCCGAGCCGGTGCACTTCCTGACCGCCGGGCAGCTGGAAGGCGGGCCGGGGCCGCTGCCGGAGCTGCGCGGTGCGCTGACACTGGGTCGGGTGCCCGACCTGGCAGTTGCGGCACGCACCGCAGGAGGGTGTGAGTGCACCGACGACCCGATCGCCGGGTCGCAGGGTGGTGACCGCGGAGCCGACCGATTCGACCACACCCGCCACTTCGTGCCCGACCACCACGGGCAGGTCGGCGCCGACGGTTCCGGTCATGTAGTGCAGGTCGCTGTGGCACAGACCGACGTTCGAGACGGCCAGGCGGACCTCGTTGGGTTGCGGGTCGTCGACCATGATCTCGGTGAATTCCAGGGGTTGGTTCACCGCGGTGAGCACCGCTGCTTCGGTCGTGATCATCACTGTCTCCGTTCGTTCTTCGATGCCAGGAAGCCCGCGATGCCCTCGGTGAGGGCGCCGGACTCCCAGGACTGGCGGGCCGCGTCGTCTTCGCGGGCGAAGGCGGCCTCGATCTCGTCGGCACGCGGGCGCAACAGGCCCAGATGCTGTGCGGTGGTGCGGGAATCGGGGTTCCACCGGCGCACGGTGTCAACCGCGCGCGGAAGGAGGTACTCCTCGGCGACGATCTCGTCCAGGAGCCCGATGCGCAGTGCCTCATCGGCTTTCACGCGTTCGGAGCCGAGGACGATGCGCATCGCGTGATTGCCGACCAGGCGGCTCAGCAGGAAGCTCGACGCGTTGGAGATGATGATTCCGCGGTGGTTCTCCGGTTGGAAATACTCGGCGGCCGGGCTGCCGATCCGTGCGTCGCAGCACAGCGTGATCTCCGAGGCGCCGCCGACCGCGATGCCGTTCACGGCCGCGATCACCGGGATTTGGGTCTCCAGAACCGCGCGGGTGACGTCGTGGAAGGTCGCGACGGCCCCGCGGAGCTCGTCGTAGGTGGTCGGCGCCGCGTGCAGGTCTTCCCCGGCGGAGAAGGCCCGGCCGGCTCCGGTCAGCACGATCCCGCGCACGAGATCGCCCGGGCCGAAGTGGCGAATGGTCTGGGCGAGCTGGATGCGGGTGGCTACGTCGAGCGCGTTCAGCTTGTCCGGCCGGTTCAGGGTGAGCACCGCGACGTCGTCGTCGATGCGGGTGGCCAGGTAGTTGTCTGTCACGTCCGGCTCCTCTCCTCGCGCGGGGGTTGCAGGTCGTAGGTGGTGCCGGGACGCTCGGCGGCGCGTGCCTTCAGCGCGGGCTTGGATACCCGTTCAGACGGGGTGCGCGGAAAATCGGCGACGAATTCCACGTAGCGCGGAAGTTTGAAGCGCGCCAGCTGGTTTCGGGCATTGTCGAGGATCCGCTGCGCGGTCTCACGGCTCTGTTCAACGCCGGGCGCCAGTTGCACGAAGGCTTTGACCTCTTCACCGAACAGCTCGTCGGGCACGCCCACGACCGCCGTCGCGACCACGGTGTCGTCGCGTTCGAGAACGCGTTCGACCTCGGCGCTGGCGATGTTCTCCCCACCGCGGCGGACCATGTCCTTGATCCGGCCGACCAGCCGGACGCTGCCCGCCTCACGGACGGCGACATCGCCGGTGTGCAGCCAGCCGTCGCGCAGGACCTGCGCGGTGTCCTCGGGACGGTTCCAGTAGCCGAGCATCATCGGCTTGCCCGCGGTGATCAATTCGCCGGACTCGCCCTCGGCGACCTCGCGGCCCTCGGAATCCACCACGCGGATCTGCTTGGTGGGAACCGGTTGCCCCAGACGTCCGCTGCCGACGTCACCGACATTCTCGGGCAGGCTGACCAGATCGACGCCGCTCTCGGTCATCCCGAAGATCTCCCGCCACGGCGCACCCCACCGATGCTCGAGCACCGCGTGCAGCGCGACGGGGACAGCCGAGCAGAGCACGATACGCAGATCGTTGTCGCGGTCCTGCACAGTAAGCGGCTGCTTGAACAGCAGCGTCGGCATCGACCCGAGCACGTAGCAGAACGTGGCTCGGTGCTTACGGACGTCGGCCATGAAACCGGAGGCGGAGAATCGGGCAAGCACCACCAGCGGCGCGCCGATCGTGAGGCACAGCGAGGTGTTCCACTGCGGGTCCATGTATGAGAACGGCTGCGAGGTGAGCGCCACGTCGTCGGCGCCGAGGCCGGTCGCTTTGGCGCAGATCCAGCCCAGGCGAGTCCAGTAATCGTGGGTCAACATGCAAGCCTTGGGGAATCCGGTTGTCCCCGAGGTGTATTGGAGGTTTGCGAGGGTCTCGCCCGTGATGTCGATCGCGGGTCGGTCCACCGGGTACGCCGCGAGCTCGTCGGGCGAGGCGGCTTCGACGATGCGGACGTCGGCCAGGTCGATGTTCGCGGCGCGTACCTCGTCGACGAGCGCGGTGTGCTCAGCGTCGGTGAACAGCACCCGGGCGCCGGAATCCTGGAGAACGAATTCCAGATCGGCCCGCTGATACGACGAGTTGACCGGGACCGTCACCGCGCCCGCCTTGAGGATCGCCAGCCAGGCGACCGGCCATTGCACGACGTTGGGCAGCATGATCGCGATCCGGTCTCCCGGTCGGACACCCTCGTCGGTGATCAGTCGATGTGCCAGACGCGAAGTCCAGTCGTCGATTTCGGCGTAGGTCCAGGACCCGTCCGCGAACCGCAGGAATTCGCGGCCGGGAGAGCGGACGGACCGGTCGGCCAGAAGACCGACGAGGGTGTCGATCGGCGGGTCCACCGCCAAGCGCTCGAGCGCGCTCGAGCGTTCGGGGTGGACCGATTCGACTTGGGTCATGTCGTCCTCTTCGCGGTAGCAGGTGGTAGGTCGTCGATCGACCTGCAGTCGCCGGGCTGCGGCAGGCGCGGTGCTCACGCCGTCACGAGTGGTTCTAGATGGGCCGGGATCGCCACGCCGCAGAGCGGGAGTGCGATCACTAGTGGGTGCAGATGTGAGGCCTGCCATAACGGTAGCTGTAGTGGGTCAATTGATCAAGGCATATGACTAACTATTTGGACTCGCCTCCAGTGAAATGCTCGCTCGTGCGCTGTTCAGACTGGTAATGTCAACGTTGACTTGATCAATCGTTCAGATTTGATTCGAAGGAGTTCCGCATGGCTCGCATTCGTGCCGCCGAACGACGCGCCGAGTTGGTGGCCGCGGCCGTGCGCGTGATCGCCGCCCACGGCGTGGACGGTGCCACCACTCGCCGCATCGCCGAAGAGGCGAGCGCACCCCTGGCCACGCTGCACTACTGTTTCGCCACCAAGGAGGTGCTGTTCGCGGCTGTCTTCGAATATCTCGCCGGCGAGTATCGAGACGTGCTGAACCGCAGCGACGTCCACAGCGACGTGCAGAACACCGCCCGCGGACTGTTACGCGGCGTGCTGGAGTGGTATCTGGAGAATCCGGATTTCGGCGCGACCATTCTGGAGTTGATCAGCTGGGGTCAGCGCGAGGGCGAGCAAGCCGAGGTTGTGTACGCCTCAGCCTTCGCGACCATGCGTACGATCCTCGAGGGCACCACGACCGCCGCGGGCCGACCGGTCAGCTCTGACATGATCGACCAGCTGATCTATGTGGTGTCCGCACTGTCCGACGGCTTCGCCCTCAACTGGCTGGTGTTCACCGACATCGCCGCCGCGCGAGTACAAATGGAACTCACTGTCGGCGTGCTCGATGCGTGGATGGCGGCCAACCTCGGCGGGGCCGCCCCTTCCACCCAGCCGGTGGAGATCACGACCGAGCCGGACATGCGGTCGCTGGTGTCCTGGGTGCACGTGGACTGACCGCACCGAACCGACAGCACCGTGGCCGCCACCGGAACAGGTAGCGGCCACGGTCATTTCCGCTTCGATCAGCGCCGCTCGGCGGCCCCTTCGACCAGCCAACGCAACGCGCCGTCATCGGTGGCCATCCACTCGGGATGCCACTGCACCCCGAGCACAGCGGCGCCGGGAAGCTCGACCGACTCGACGACACCGTCAATGGTGCGACCGGTCACCACCAGCCCGTCCCCGCAGACGTCGATCGCCTGGTGGTGCCACGAATTGGTCACCAGCCGGTCGCCGAACACCTTCTGGGCGGTCGTCCCGGCGTCGAAAGTGACGGCGTGCTCGGGATCGCCGTCCGACAGCGGCCCCGCCGACATGAGGTGGTTGATCGGCCCGACCGGCAGGTCGGGAATCAACGTGCCACCGAGGCTCACGTTGAGCACCTGCATGCCGCGGCACACGCCGAGCAGCGGGATCTGCCGCTCCAGCGCAACCCGGGTCAGCGCGATCTCGAACTCGTCCCGGCCGCGGTCGTGGACCGAGGGATCAGCGAGCGGATCGATCTCGCCCACCACCGACTCGTCGCCGCCCCAGCAGCTCGGATGCACGTCCTGCCCGCCGGTGATCACGACACCGGACAACCAGTCACCCAGCGCGACTGGATCGGCGTCATAGGGCAGCATCACCGGCACGCCGCCCGCACGCGTGATCCGCTCCGCGAAATCGGAGAAGAAGGCATCGGTGAAACGCTGGCCGTACGCCGGGTGAGAGCCCTTGACCAGCTCCATCCTGAACCGTCGCCCGGTCAGACCGATCAGGGGCTTCACCCGAGTGGAGCCCCCTGTCACGGGAACTCGAAGTAGCGTGTGGACTCCCACTCCGACAGCTCGGCGAACGGGTCACCGCCTGCGGTGTGGAACTGCATCCACTCCCAGCGCCGCGTACCGACCCAATAGTCGACGAACTCGTCACCGAGCTGCTCACGCAGGATCAGATCCGCCTCGAGTGCGGCGGCGGCCTTGGTGATGGTGTCGGGCAGTCGTTCGAGGTCGGGGGCGCACCACGCCATATCACTGACCGGATCCGCGGGTTCGAGTTCGCCGTCGATTCCGGCGATCACACCGGCGAGAATCGTGGCGACCGCGAGGTACAGGTTGGAGTCGGCGCCGGGAACGCGGTACTCGAGGCGAGAGTAGGCCGGATGACCGCACACAGCGCGCACCGCGGTGGTCTTGTTGGCGATGCCCCAGGTCACCGTCGTCGGTGGTCCGCTCAGGTCGACCAGCCGCCGGAAAGAGGTGATCTGCGGAAGCATGACCGACGTCGCGCCACGCATCGTCGCGAGCAACCCGCCGACCGCGTGCCGCATCGTGTTTGACGGCCCGTCGGGGGCGTAGAACGCATTGCCGCCGTCGCGCTGCAGCGACAGGTTGACGTGCGAGGCCTGGCCGTAGCCGGCGGTCGGCTTGGCCATGAAAGTCACGGTGCGACCGAGCTCGAAGGCCACCTCGCGCATCACCTGCCGGGCGCGAGCCCAGTTATCGCACACCGAGATCGGGTCGCCGGGAACCAGATTCAGTTCGACCTGACCGGCCGCGTCCTCGTCGCTCCACGCGTCCCACTCGATACCGATCTGCTCGAGCCGGCGGACGACGGCCGACATGTAGTCGACCCAGTCCTTCGACTTCGCGAGGTTGAGGGCGGTGCCCGCGGATCCGCCGAGCGGGGTGAGGTCGCGGTAGCCCTTCGCCCTGGCCTCGTGGACGGACTCCTGGAACACGGTGGCCTCGATCTCGACCGCGACGGTGGCGGTGAAACCACGGGTGGCGAGCCGGTCGACCAGCTTGCGAGCCAGGTTGCGCGGACAGGTACCGACCGGGGTGCCGTCGGCCTGCCAGTAGTCACCGATTACGGCCTGCAGACCCGGCGCCCAGTTCACCAGTGTCGACATATCGGGCCGCAACTGCAGGTCGGCGATGTGCCCACGCCAGGAGGGGTAAGCGAAGCCCATGGTCGGCGCATTGCCGAGGTCGAGGCCGAACAGGAGGTCGGCCATCGCGAAACCCGAATCGGCGCTCGCGGCGAACTTCCTCGGCGCGATGTTCTTACCGTGGAAGGTGCCGTCATGGTTGGTCGACTCGATCCGGACCGTGTGCACATCGGGCTCGAGAAACGTTGCGGTGGTGGCAGTTTCAGACATCGTAACGAACCTTCCAGGATGCGGCGACCAGCACGGACAGCTGCGCGAGTGTGCCGCGCACGCCGAGCAGGCCGGTGGACAGGGCGGCGAGCAGATCTACCCCGCCGGTGAAGACAGCGGCCAGCAGATCCGGCGGGCCCGCGATGACGTAGTGGGTCTCCCCCTCGCCCGCGACGACCTGCTCCAGACCGTCGGGACCCTCGATGACGGCGATCAGCATGTCGGGGATGCCGGGGACCGTCCTGACCGCCTCCCAGAAGCTCACCGCGGCGGTCTTCCAGTCCGGAAGCGGCGGCGACAGCAGCGCGGTGGCCACAGCTACGAGCTCGGGCGAGCCGGCGGGCTCGCCGACCGGGGCGAAGAACTGGTTCAGGTCGACAGTCACGTCGAGGTCGGGCTCGACGAACACACCGCCCGACACCGCGATCGCGCCGTCGGCGATGGTGATCGTGGCCGCCTGCGGGGTGTCGTGCGAACGGATCGCGATCGCGCCGGTCAGCCCGGCGGGCAGGAGGGAACTGTCAGCGCGGAGAGAGTCGGCGACGGTCCGACCGATCAGCCGGACGATCGGACTTGCGTCGTCCTCGATCCGGATGTCGACCCCGCCGACCGCGTCAGCCCCGCGCGTCGCGGGACCGATCGTCGTTTCGGTCATCATGTTGTCCTTTCGATGCGACGAGATCGTGTGCGCGGTACACCGTCGACAGCGGATCCCAAATGGAACGTGAACTTCTAGTCAATTGTCTGGATCACGTGACTATGATGGTGAGGCACAGATCACTTCTTGTCAACGAGTAGCGAGGATTTGCCCATGAACGACGCCCCCTCCTGGTGGCATCTGCTCGACGACCAGGCTGCGGCAGTAGCCGAAGTTCTCGGCCATGTCCTACAGAAATCACTGTCTGAGCTGGGCCCCGAGCAGGCCCGCGCGCTGGTGGACTCACCTCCGTCTACCGATCCGATCACGGCGCTCGAGCGAGTTGATCAATTGACTGTGAACACGCGAGCGGGTTCGATCGAGGCTCGCCTGTACAGCGCGTGCAATGCCACCGAGACCAGTGCCGCGCCCGCGCTGGTCTATCTGCACGGCGGCGGTTTCGTGCTGGGAACCCTGAACGGCGCCGACGAGCTGTGCCGCGCGATCGCCGCTGGATCCGGCTGGACGGTCGTCTCACTCGAATACCGCTTGGCGCCGGAGAACCCGTACCCGGCGGCATTGGAAGACTGCGTCGACGCCTACGCCTGGCTGCTCCGATCAGCGCCCGAACTGGGTATCGACCCGGGTCGGATCGCGATCGGCGGCGACTCCGCGGGCGGCAATCTCGCCGCCGCTCTGTGCCTGTATCGCCGAGAGGAGGGCAGCGCCTTGCCCATCGCGCAGGTGCTCGCCTACCCCGCCGTAGACGATACGTTCACCAGACCGTCGTGGTCGGATTTCGCCGACGCGCCGCTGCTCGGCGCCGCGGAGGGACGCTGGTTCTGGGAGCAGTACGTCGGGGCCGGCCACCCCGGCGGCGACCCACTCGCCGCGCCGATGCGTGCGGAGTCGTTGCACGGACTACCACCCGCGCTGGTCATTACCGCGGAGGTCGACCCGATCCGCGACGACGCCGAGGCCTACGCACAGCGGCTGCGCGAGGCGGGCATCCCGGTGTCATCGACCAGGTATCCCGGGGTCTTCCACGGCTTCTTCACCGAGGTCACGGTGTTCGTGCAGGCCGAGCAAGCAATCGCTGAGGTGTGCCAGTACCTGCGCAGGATCGGCGAGGACATCGATTAGCGGGATCCAGCAGGGGGACAACGTCCTTCGACCGGTGGCCCTGGAAATGGGCCACCGGATGGAGGCATTCGTCGCCGATCTGATGACCTCGGCGCGCTCGGAGCTGCCCGAGCTCACCGAGGACGAGCGGATGGCAGCTCTGCTCGAGGCAAGCATCGTCGAGGACGTGATCGCGGCGATCAACTTCCTCGGCGATGCGGTCGGCGAATCCGATATCCGGCTGCCCGCGGCGGTGCTGTCGTTTCTGCGGGTGCTCGCGCAACGGGATGTCTCGATCACCGTGGTGATCCGCGCCTACCGGATGGCACACACCGACTTCGTCGATCAGGCGATGCGATTCGCCCTCACCCTCGGTCCGGACGTGAGTGCACCGACCATCATCGCGCTGGTCAACCGCACCGCGCTGTGGATCGATCGCATGCTCGAACAGGTCAGTGAAGCGTACGAGGAAGAGCGGGACCGGTGGGTGAGCAGCCGTAGCGGGCTGCGCCGACAGTGGGTCGATACGCTGCTGACCGGCTCGGGCGCCGAGGTCCGCCATGCCGAGCAAGCTCTGGGGTATCGGCTCGACACGTTCCATCTCGCGGTTGCGGTATGGCTCGACGAGTCGGTGTCCGACCGCGACGCGGTGACGCAATTCGACGAGACGCGCACGCTGCTGGCCAAGCAGTTCGGCGCTACGGGCCCGCCGCTGATGGTGCCCGCCGACGAGCACGAGGTCGAGGTGTGGGTTCCGCTGCGCCGCGGTGGGCCGCTCGATCTCGAGGCGATGGAATCGGTGCTCGCCGAACAGGGGCTGGATGTCCGATTGGCGCTCGGCGACGCCGAGCACGGCGGCAGTGGTTTCCGGCGTTCACATCGGCAAGCCACTCGCGCGCGGCGGGTGGCCCTCGCCTGCGCGGCGAGCCACCGGCGGGTCGTCGCCTATGCCCAGATCACGCCGCTCGCCCTGATGACCGAGGACATGGACGCACTGCGCGGGTTCGTGCGCCGCACGCTCGGTGAGCTGGCGGCCGACGACGAGCGAGACGCCTGGCTGCGGGAAACGCTGCTGACATTCCTGTCGTGCGGCCGCAGCTACACCGCCACGGCGGACGCGATGCATCTGCACCGCAATACGATTCAGTATCGCCTCCAGCAGGCCGCGGAGCGATTGGGTCATCCGCCCGAAGATCCAGCGGTCGCACCGGACATCCAGCTCGCGTTGCAGGCCTGCCAGTGGCTCGGCGCGAGCGTACTGAGCGGGAGCGAGGACCAGCCGACCTCTTAGTGCACGGTGCACTAACGCGGGCTCGAGGTTGGTGCAGTCGGCATATGGTCCAGCTCACAAACATTACCTACTGTGACATGCGATACGTCGAAACCGGCGGGTGCGAGGGCTGGGTCAGTGGACCGGCAGCCGATTCCCCGCCGACCGATCGACGTCGCCGAGCAAGCAACCTTCGTCCCGAATTCTCTTGCGCGCCAAGGTTTCGTTCTCTCCGCTCGATCCCCTGTCCCGCGCGTTGCCGCCCGATCGCGAGGAAAACGTAGTGCTGATACCGAGCAGCCATGTCCTGACCCGACACGGCACCGACCCACGAACCGGCGCGCCCGCCGGGATCGCCCGAGCGCTGGGAGATCCCTGGTTCGTCCGTGGCGCCGGATGCGCGGCGGTGATGGTGTCGGTCCGGGTGCTCGTCGGTGCCCTGCTCGATTTGGGGCCACAGCACGGTGCGTACTTCCGTGGCGCGGGCGCCTTTGTCGTCGTCGCGACAGCGGCGACATGGGGCGCGTGGGATGGCCGACGGGCCGACCGGATTTCCGGTACCGACCCGACGCTGCGCTGGCTGACGGCAGGTGTGTTCGCCGGAGTCGCTGCCGGAGCAGGTGCGCTATTTCTCGCGCGGTGTGGGGCTCCGGTCTATGGGATCGGCTCGGTGCTGTTCGAACTCACCGCGGGCGCGGCCTGGACATTGCTCCTCGTCTTCGTCGCCGCGGCGGCAGGCAAGAGCGCCACGACCGGAAAGAAATGGCGGACCCGATGACGAATCCTGTTGCGCGCCCGTTGACTCTGCTCGGCGAGTTCTTCGCCATGTCGGCCGACGCGTTCCGTGGCATGGCGGTGTGGCCGTTCCAATGGCGCGAGTTCATCGGCCAGTGCTGGTTCATCGTGCGGGTGTCGTTGCTGCCGACGTTGCTCGTCGCGCTGCCGTTCACCGCGTTGATCAGCTTCACCTTCAATATTCTCGCCGCCGAATTCGGTTCCTCGGATGTGGCGGGCGCCGGTGCCACGCTCGGCGCGGTGACCCAGGTGGGACCCGTGGTAACGGTGCTGGTGGTCGCGGGTGCCGGGGCAACGGCCATCTGCGCCGATCTCGGCTCGCGCACCATCCGCGAGGAGATCGACGCGATGGAAGTGCTCGGCATCGACCCGATCGTGCGGCTGGTCTCCCCGCGTGTGCTGGCTTCGACGCTGGTGGCGCTGCTACTGAACGCATTGGTGTGCGCGATCGGGATCGTCGGCAGCTTCATCTTCTCGGTGTTCTTCCAGAACGTGACACCCGGCGCGTTCGTCGACGGAATTCCGTTGCTCACCGGGATTCCTGAGTTGGTGATCTCCGAGGTCAAGGCCGCCTCGTTCGGGCTCATCGCGGCCCTGATCGCGTGCTACCGGGGCCTGACCGTCAAGGGCGGCGCGAAGAGCGTGGGACAGGCAGTCAACGAAACGGTCGTCTACGCGTTCATGGCGCTGTTTCTCGTCAACGTCGTGACGACCGCCATCGGTATCAAGATGACAGCAGGTAGATGATGACGGTCGTCGAAATATCAGGAGCGAAGAGAACGCTCGACGAGGTCGGCAGGCAAGCGGTCTTCTACCGCGACGCCATCCTCGAAATCCCGTTCGCCGTCCGGCGTTTCCGCCGCGAGACGCTGCGCTTGATCGCCGAGGTCGCACTCGGCTCCGGAGCGCTGGCGCTGATCGGTGGCACGGTTGTGATCTGCGGTTTCCTGACATTGTCCGCCGGTGCGGTCGTCGCACTGCAGGGATACGCGTCTCTGGGTGACATCGGTGTCGAGGCGTTGACGGGATTCTTCGCGGCATATGTGAATGTCCGCATCGCCGCGCCGTCGATCGCCGGCGTCGGACTCGCCGCGACCATCGGCGCGGGCGCGACCGCGCAATTGGGCGCCATGCGGATTTCGGAGGAGATCGACGCACTGGAAGTGATCGGCGTGCGGTCGGTGCCGTATCTCGCCTCGACCCGCATCGTGGCGGGGATGATCGCGATCGTTCCCGTGTACGGGGTGGCGGTCGTCGCGTCGTTCCTGGCCAGCCGCATGGTGACGGTCGTCGTGTGGGGTCAATCCGGCGGCGTCTACGACCACTACTTCCGGTCGTTCCTGGTACCGACCGACCTGCTGTGGTCATTTCTGCAAGCGATTCTGATGGGACTGGTCGTCATGCTGATCCACACCTACTTCGGGTACACCGCCTCGGGCGGGCCCGCCGGAGTCGGTGAGGCCGTCGGACGCGCGGTGCGCGCGTCACTGGCCGCCGTCGTCTTCGTCACCCTTGCCGTCTCCCTGGCCGTCTACGGCGTGTCGGGCAACTTCCACTTCGCCGGATGAGGCGCCGATCGCCGCGGCGCGGACCACGCGAGCCGCACTACACCTTCGACGGCGTGGTGTTCCTGTCCGTGCTGGCCGTTGTGGCCGTCTTCGTCGCGCTGCAGTTCCGCGGGACATTCGTGCGCAGCGTCGATGTCATGCTGCTGACGCCACGCTCGGGCCTGAGTCTGGAACCGGGCGCGCGCGTGAAGATGCTCGACGTGCAGATCGGCCGGATCGCGAAGGTCGAGGAAACCGACGGCTACGCCCGGGTCGAATTGCAACTGTTCCCCGATCAGGTCGGCGCGGTGCCCGAGAATGTGGAGGCCACGATCGACTCGACCTCCGTCTTCGGCGCCAAGTACGTCAATCTCGTTCGGCCGCAGCAGCCTTCCTCGCGCCATATCAACGCCGGCGACACCATCGATGCCCGCGAGATCACGCCCGAACTGAACTCCCTGTTCGAGCGGTTGACAACTGTGCTGCGCGCGGTATCCCCCCAGGATCTCAACGCCACCCTCACCGCCCTGGCCGACGCCGTGCGCGACCGCGGGACGCAGATCGGCGGCACACTCGAGCGCGCCGATTCCTACCTGAGCGCGCTACGGCCGAGTTTGGAGCACCTGCAACGCGACCTCGTGGTCACCGCAGACGTCGCGCACCTCTACGCTGACGCGGCACCGAGCCTGCTCGATACCGTCGAATCGCTGACCACCACCGGATCGACGATCGTCGAGCAGGCCGACGACCTGGACCGGTTCCTGCTCGCCGCCGTCGATTTCGGTGCCTCCGGGAACACGCTGCTGAACCACAACCGGGCCGCGATTGCCGGCCTGCTACGGGAACTGGTGCCGACCACCGGGCTGCTCGGCGACTATTCGCCCGAATTCCCCTGCTTCTTCCAAGGTTTGGACGAGGCACGGGCCGCGGTCGAGACCGCGATCGGCGGCACCGTTCCCGGAATCAACGTCAGCGGAACGGTGCTGGCGGGTGAGGCGCCCTATCAGAACCCGGGCAACCTGCCGAAGGTCGCGGCCGGTGGCGGACCCCGTTGTGGACGCCTGCCCTCGGTGAATCCCGCCGACGGACCCGCGCCCTACGTCGTCACCGACACCGGGGTGAACCCGTTCGCGCCGGACGGCAAACCAGCCCAGCTCAACGTGCTCGACTTCCTGCTCTACGGCATCCCAGGAGGATCGCGATGACCAAGACCACGGTCAAATTCGGGATCTTCGGCGTCGCCATGATTTTCGTCCTGGTGATGCTGATCCTGGTGCTCGGCCGGATCCGGCTCGACAGCCGGACACCGTACGAGGCGATCTTCGCCGACGCCTCAGGGCTCACCTCGGGACAGGAGGTGCGGATCGCGGGGGTCGATGTGGGGCGCGTGCACGCTGTCGACCTGGACGGGCGCCAAGCCCACGTCGAGTTCGACGTGATGGACAACGTGCGGATCACCGAGAACGCGACCCTGCAGGTGCGGTACCAGAACCTGCTCGGCGATCGCTATCTCGAGATCACCAACGGTACGGCGAAATCCGAGGCGATGCCCGAAGACGGGGTCTTCCCCGTCGAACAGACGAAACCCGCGCTCGATATCGACGCGCTGCTCGGCGGGCTCGCACCGTTGACCAGATCGCTGGAACCCGAACAGATCGACCAGCTCTCGGGCGACCTGTTGCGGGTACTGCAGGGTCAGGGCGGCAGCATCACCGGCATCCTGCAGCAGGTCGCTGTGCTGACCGACCAGTTGGCCGATCGGGACGCGCTGATCGGCGCCGCGATCACCGAACTGGGCACCACGCTGGAGTCGATCGGCAACGACAGCGGTGCGTTGTCGACCATCATCGACCAGCTCCAGCAACTGGTGACCCGGCTGTCGAACCAGAGCGTGCCGATCGCCGACGCATTGGCCCACCTCGACGACGGCTCGGCCACTCTCGCCGACCTGCTGCTCGACGACCGCCCCGCCCTCCACGGCGTGGTCGCCGAAACACACCGGGCGGCAACAACTCTCGATGACGGCAGCGAACAGATCGAATCGGTGCTCACCGAACTGCCCGAAGCCTACCGGCGCCTGAGCCGCCTCGGCTCCTACGGCAGCTTCTTCAACTTCTACCTGTGCTCGGTGTCGGTCCGCGTCGACGGGCCGGGCGGTGCGCCGATCGTGGCGAAACTCGTGCAGCAGGAACAGGGCAGGTGTGTGACCCCACAATGATCAGCTACGACAGATACCAGAGCACGCGGGCCGGAATCATCGGTGCCGCTGTCATTCTCGCCGGGGTTGTCGCGGTGTCCAATTACGACGATCTCGTCTTCCTCGACGCCGATCACGAGATCACCGCGATCTTCGCCGACGCCGGTGGCATCGAGGTCGGCGACAAGGTCGAGCTGGTCGGTGTGAACGTCGGGCAGGTCACCGACGTCGCGTTGCGGGGCACCGATGTCGAGGTGACACTGTCGGTGCGCGAGGATCTCGCCCTCGGCGAGCAGCCGCGAGCGCAGATGCGTACCCGAGCGGTACTCGGCGCCAAGGCGATCGTGTTGGTGCCCAGCGACGACCCCGGCCGCTACGACCCGGACGTGCCGATCCCGCTCGAGCGCACCCGCGCGCCCTACGACCTGCCGACCGAGCTGGGCGCACTCACCGCGAATGTGGCCGACATCGACACCGATCAGCTGTCGGACGCGCTGCGTGCCACCTCGGAGGTGCTCGCGGAGTCGGCGCCCGACGTCCACACCGCACTCGACGGGGTGGCCCGGCTCTCGGACACCCTCGGATCTCGCGACGAGGCGCTGAAGGAGCTTTTGCGTCACGGTTCGACGGTGAGCGGAGTACTCGCCGAACGCCGGACGCAGCTCAACGCGCTCGTCCTGGACGGCAACACACTGTTCGCGGCAGTCGATGCCCGGCGCGCGGCACTGCACACTCTGACAACGCATCTGGCAGCGGTGGCCCAGCAGATCCGGGGGCTCATCGCGGACAACCGCGAGCAGCTGGGACCGGCACTCGAGCGGGTGAACCGGGTGCTGGATCTGCTCGAACGGCACCGGAGCTCACTGGAGGCCGCGATCCCCGGACTGGCGACCTATGCCAGGACACTCAACGAAGCACTCGGCAGCGGCCCGTTCTTCCAGGCCTACATCACCAATCTGCTACCCGGCCAGTACGTTCAGCCGTTCGTCGACGCCGCGCTCGGCGACGGCCGCGTACCGACCCCACCCGCCGAGCCCCCGACGGAGGGACCACGATGAGGATGAACCGCCGAACTCTTTCCCTTGCCGCGGCCGCGGCGATCCTCGCGTTCCTGGCCTTGCTCAGCTACGTCATCGTCCCGAAGCTGTCACAGCGCTCGGTCACGGCGTACTTCCCCGCCGCGGTCGGCCTGTTTCCCGGGGATTCCGTGCGGATCCTCGGCGTCGACGTGGGCAGGGTTGAGCGGATCGACCCGGAAGGCACCCGGGTGGCCGTCCGGATGAGACTGGACCGCCGGTGGGATCTGCCCGCCGACGCGCAGGCGGTGATCGTGGCACCGACGCTGGTGACCACCCGATTCGTCCAGCTCACTCCCGCCTATTCCGGCGGCCCGGTGCTCCCCGACGGTGGGGTGATCCCGCAAGAGCGCACCGCCATGCCCGTGGAATGGGACGTCGTCAAAGACCAGCTCACCCGGCTCACCCAGACCCTCGGACCACGCGCCGACGGCACCGAGCCCGCCACGGGCACGCTCGGCGAGCTCGTCGGGAACGCCGCGGACAGTGCGCGCGGCAACGGGGCGACCCTGCACGACACCCTCGACAAGCTCGCCCGCACGACCACCGCGCTGTCGGACGGGCGCACCGACCTGTTCTCGATGGTGCGGAATCTGTCGATGCTGGTCGACGCGCTGTCGCAGAGCCACGAGCAGATCGTGCAGTTCAACGGTCATCTGGCCTCGGTGACCCAGCTGCTCGGCACGAGCGAGACCACGCTCGGCGACGTGGTGGCCGAACTCGACGGTGCGGTGCTCGATATCGGGCAATTCGTCCGGGACAACAAACAAGCGCTGGGGGCCACGGTCGACGGGCTCGGCGCGGCCACCCAGGCGCTGGTGGACAAGCGTCGTGACCTCGAACAGGTCTTCCACATCGTCCCGACGACCCTGGTCAACCTGAGCAACATCTACCAGCCGGCGCAGAACTCGCTGACCTCGGCGACGGTGCTCACCAATACCGCCAATCCGGTCCAGTTCCTCTGCGGCGCGATCGCGGGCGCGGGCGGACAGGGCGCACAGGAAGCGACCGATCTATGCATCCATTACCTCGGCCCCGTGCTGAAAACCCTGGCCTTCAACCACATTCCGCTCGGGACCGTGGTCGGCAACACCGTCGGCGCCCTGCCCGATCAGATCGTCTACAGCGAACCCGGACTGGCGGAACCGGCCGCGAACAGCACGGAGCCCGCGGCGCCGACAGCGCCACCGGCCCCACCCGCGACCGGTGGGCTGCCCGGTCTGCTGCTGCCCGGCTTGCCGCCACTGTCGACGCCGTTCGGGACCGGTCCCCGATGACCGGCCGCGTGCGCACCGTGCTCGCCCTCGCGAGCGGGCTCGCGGCGACCACGCTGCTGTCGAGCTGCGGATGGACCGGGCCCAACCAGTTCGCCCTGCCCGGCGCGGCAGGCGGTGGTGACGGGGCATGGGAGGTGCAGATCGAGCTGCCCGACGTGACGACGCTGACCGAGAACGCGCGGGTACGCGTCGGTGACGTGAATGTCGGCACCGTCCGCCGGATCGAGGTCGACGGCGATCACGCCCTGCTCACCGTCTCCCTCGACGAGCAGGTGCGCTTGCCCGCCAACGCCACAGCCAAGATCGGTTCGACGAGCCTGCTCGGTTCCGCCCACGTGGAACTGCTCGCCCCACCCGAGCCGAGGGGCGAACTTCGCGACGGTGACCGCATTCCGCTCGATCGCGGCGGTGCCTACCCGACTACCGAACAGACCCTCTCGACGCTGTCGTTCCTGCTCAACGGCGGTGGCATCGGCAAGCTGGAGGAGATCAACCGCGAAGTGACGCTTGCCCTGTCCGGGCGCGCGGACGTGGTGCGCAACCTGCTGACCAATGTGGAGGACTTCACCACCCGGCTCAACGCGCAACGCGACGACCTCATCCGCGCACTCGAGGGCATCGACCGGTTCGCCCAGATCGTCGCCGACGACCGTCAGGTGGTGGAAAACGGGGTAGCCACCCTGGCCCCCGCGCTGAGCACCTTGAACGAACAGCGCGACGACCTGGCCGCCGCACTGCTGGCGATCGGCGACTTCGCCGACGCCGCGAACCAGGTGATCACCGGCAGCCGCGCCGAACTCGACGCAAATCTGCGCGCACTAGAGCCGTCCCTGCGCGGGCTGGCGGACGCGGGTCCTGCGTTGCCGTCGTCGCTGTCGTTCCTCGGGACCATCCCGTTCCCGCTCAACACCTACCGGAACGCGATGCAGGGTGATTTCGCGAACTTGTTCCTGAATCTCGACCTGACCACCGCGCGGATGGACCGGGCGTTGCTCACCGGAACTCCCGCGGCCGGTCAGCTCGCCTCGCTCGGCGGGTTGATCGGCCAATTGCCCCCGCTCCCACCGACTTCGGGCAACCCGCTGATCACCCCGCTGAACCCGCCGAGCCGAGGAGGAAACTGATGCTCCTCACGAAATTCGTCCGCTACCAGCTCGGCGCGTTCGCGATCATCACGGTCGTCGTCGTCAGCTGGATCCTCGTCTCTTATCTGCGGGTGCCTGCGATGCTCGGAATCGGCCGCAGCACAGTCGAACTCGCGCTCCCCTCGGGCGCCGGGCTGTACCCGAAATCGAACGTGACCTACCGCGGTGTCCACGCGGGCGTCGTGCACAGCTTGCGCATCGACGCGGACACCGTCGTCGTCACGATGCACCTCGACGCCGGCCTCGACATCCCCAAGACCGACCTGCGCGCCGAGGTGCACAGCCGGTCGGCGATCGGCGAACAGTACATCGAGCTGTTGCCACAGACGGATTCGGCGCCCTACCTCGCCGACGGTGACCGCATCGACAGCACCCGGCTGCCGACGCCGACGGCGCACATGGTCGACGCGCTCGATGCCGCACTGGGCGATATCCCCCGCGAAGATCTGCAGACGGTGATCACCGAGAGCGGTGTCGCGTTTCGCAACTCCGGTCCCGATCTGCAGCAGATCCTCGACGGCCTGAACAACGTGCTCGACGAGGGTCACCGCCATCTCGCACCGACCCTGCACCTGATCGACAATGCCGGTGCCCTGCTGGACACCCAGGCGGCCGCGGGCGACGACATCCGGGCGTGGACGGGGTATCTCGGTTCGATCACCGGTTCCCTGGCCGCCAACGACACCCACGTGGGCGCGCTGCTGGCCGACGGCCAGGAGGCGGGAACCCAGGCGGCCGACCTGTTCGGCCGGATCACCCCGACCCTGCCCCGCGCCCTGGGGAACCTGCAGTCGGTTGCCGAGGTCCTGCGGATCTACAACATGAGCCTCGAACAGATCCTCGTGGTCTACCCGCCCCTGGCCGCGATGGCGCAGAGCATCGTCAAAGGCTCCGAACCCGGCATGGCCAACCTCGACTTCAACCTGAACGTCAACGCGCCCCCGCCGTGTCTGACCGGTTTCGTGCCACCCGATCAGCGCCGGTCACCGAGCGAGTCGTCGGTGATCGACAGCCCTACACCCAACTACTGCGGTGTCGCGCCGGTCGAACCCTATGTGCCACGCGGCGCCCGCAACATGCCGTGCATGGAGAACCCGGGGGTGCGAGCTCCCGATGTCGACTCCTGTCGCGCGGGCGGTACGGCACCGCTCGGTACGAATCCCTGGATCGGAGGTCCGTAACATGATCAAAGCAGCCAAGACCGCTGCCTTCCCACTCGTCCTGGTCGCGGTCGCGGTAATTTTCGCCGTGCTCGCGGTGGTCCAGTTCGACGGGCACCGGACCGCGCAAGCCGCGCGCGCCGAGGACGCCGCGATTCTCAGGGCCGCGAATTCCGGTGTGAACGCCATGCTTTCGGTGCGGGAGCGCTCCGCCGCGGAGGATGTGCGCGCCGTCCTCGACCATTCGACGGGCGCGTTCGCCAAGGACTTCGAAGCGAGGTCGAGTTCGTTCGTCTCTGTCGTCCAGGCGGCGAAGGTCGTCACACAGGGGCAGGTGGTCGCCGCCGGAATCGAGTCCCGCGACGGCGATTCCGCGACGGTGATCGTGGCGGCGTCGTCCACGGTCAGCAACGCCGCGGGCGCGGCGAACGAGAGCCGTAGCTGGCGGCTGCGCGTGACGATGACCGAACACGAAGGGACTTACAAGATGTCGAAGGTGGATTTCGTCGCATGAACACCGAAGAGTTGCCACCCGAGACCGACGAAACGACCGAATCACTCTCGGCGCCAATGGGTTCTGATTCATCGACGCGGCGCGGGCCCACCAGGCTGGCAATCGCGGTCGCGCTCGCTGTCACGGCGGCGACCGCCTGGACGTACCTGTTCTTTGCTGTCCGAGCCGAGGACCGGGCGCTGGCACCGGACCGACAGCAGGCAGCCGTCGATGCCGCCGCCGACGCGACGGTCGCCATCCTCACCTACAAGGCCGACACCGTCGATACCGACCTCGACGCCGCGAACAAGTTCCTCACCGGTACCTTCGCGGACTACTACCGCACGTTCACCCGTGACGTCGTCGCCCCGGCGGCCAAGGAGAAGAAGATCAGCACCACCGCCACCGTGACGGGTAAGGGAATCGCCGAGTTCGACGAGAGTCGTGCCGTCGCAGTGGTTTTCGTCAATCAGCAGACGACGCTGGCGCCGCACCCCGAACCCACTCCCACCACGACCACGGTCCGCGTCGAACTGGAACGTCACGGCGACCACTGGCTCGTCTCGAAATTCGACCCCGCATGAGTCCCTACTCCACCGAGGACACCCATCCATGATCATCGACCTCGTCGACCCCATCGAAACCCTCGTCAAGGCAATCGCCTATCTACTGTTCCGCGGTCATCTGCCCCCGCAGTAGCGCACTCGAGCACGGCGCGGATCGCTGTGCCCGAAATCGTTTTGGCGAGAAGGTTTCCCAGGACGGTGACGCGGCCAGCGCGGCGGCGGTCACCGTCCAGGTTTCCGTCAGGCCACCACGAGGCTGAGCGATTCGACCACGCAGACCGGCTTGTCGCCGCCCTCGCGCTCGATCACGACCTCGGCGGTGACCAAATGTCCCGCGGCGCCCGCGGCCACCGAGACCAGCTCGACCCCGGCGCGCACCTTCGAGTCCACCGGCACCGGCGCGGGGAAGCGCAGCTTGTTGGAGCCGTAGTTGACCGCCATCTTCACGCCGTCGACCCGATACACCTGCGCGACCAGCAGCGGAACCAGCGACAGGGTCAGGTAGCCGTGCGCGATGGTGGTGCCGAACGGCCCGTTCGCCGCCTTCTCGGTGTCGATGTGGATCCACTGGTGATCACCGGTCGCGTCGGCGAAGGCGTTGATCTGCGACTGGGTGATGGTGTGCCATTCCGAGTAGCCGACATGGGACCCGGCCGCGGCTTCGAGCTCGGTGACGCCCTGAAATATCCTCATGCCTTCGGTCCTCCCGCCACGTAGAGCACCTGTCCGGAAACGAAACCGGCGCCCTCGCTGACGAAGAACGAGACCGCGTGCGCGATATCGTCGGGCACGCCGGTGCGCGCCACCGGGATCTCAGCCGCGGCCCCGGCCTTGAAGTCCTCGAACGAGACACCGACGCGCGCGGCCGTCGCCGCGGTCATCTCGGTTTCGATGAAACCGGGCGCGATCGCGTTCGCCGTGATGCCGAACTTGCCGAGTTCGAAGGCGAGGGTCTTGGTGAATCCCTGCAGCCCGGCCTTGGCGGCCGCGTAGTTGGCCTGTCCGCGGTTGCCGAGTGCCGAGGTGCTCGACAGGTTGACAATGCGACCGAAACCGCCTGCGGTCATGTGCTTCTGGACCGCGCGGGTCATCAGGAACGATCCGCGCAGGTGCACGTTCATCACCGTGTCCCAGTCGTCGGCGGTCATCCGGAACAGCAGGTTGTCGCGCAGAACACCCGCGTTGTTGACCAGCACGGTGGGCGCGCCGAGTTCGGCGGTGGCCCGCTCGACTGCGGCTTCCACGGCCGTCTCGTCGGCTACGTCGGCGCCGATAGCGATCGCGCGTCCTCCTGCGGCTTCGATCTCCGCTACCACCGGTTTGCCCGCGGCTTCGTCGAGATCGATGACGGCGACGGCAAATCCATCGGCCGCCAGTCGGCGGGCCACGGCCGCACCGATGCCTCGGGCCGCACCAGTGACGATCGCGGTGTTTGGGGTACTCATCGGTTCACTCCTGGGCATATTGACGTCAGCTCCGGGCTGAGTAGTTGAACTGTCTTCTTCCGCTCGGGATGGTCGGGTCTCCAGCGTGCGGAGAGCTACGCCGACCGCTTCCCAGTCGGGCATTCAGACGCCGCCGGTCAGCGTCACGCCACCGTCGACGACAAGCAGCTGGCCGGTGATCCAGGCGGCGTCGGCGGAGAGCAGGAACGCCACGGCGCCTGCGATGTCCTCGGGCACTCCGAGCCGCTTCAGCGGGTAGGTATCGGCGACTTCCTGTTCGCGGCCCTCGTAGAGCGCGGTGGCGAACTTGGTCTTCACCACTGCGGGTGCCACCGCATTGACCCGGATATTCGGGCCGAGCTCGACGGCCAATTCCTGGGTGATGTAGGTCAGCATCGCTTTGCTGGCGCCGTAGAAGCCGATGCCCGGCGCGGGCCGGACGCCGGCGACCGAGGAAACGTTCACAATGGCGCCACCGTGCTCGTCCATCCACGCCTTGTGCACCTGCTGAGCCCACGACAGCGCGGCGAGGCAGTTGACTTCGATGATCTTGCGGGCTGCCTGGAGATCTATCTCGATCATCGGCCCGTATACCGGGTTGATTCCGGTGTTGTTGATCAGCAGGTCGACACTGCCGAACGCTTCGATCGCCCGAGCCACGGCATCGGCCTGATGATCGGCGTCATCGGCGCGGCCCGCCACACCGAGCGCGTGCGCGGCGCCGCCCAGCTGCAGCACCGCCTCGTCCAGGGCTTCTTGTTTGCGGGCGGTGATGACGACCTTCGCGCCGTCGTGGACCAGTCGCTGCGCGATGCCGAGGCCGATGCCGCGGCTCGCACCGGTGACGATCGCGGTCTTGCCCGCGAATCGGCCGGTCACGACAGACGCTCCAGCACCATCGCCATGCCCTGGCCGCCGCCGACGCACATAGTCTCGAGGCCGAACTGCTTGTCGTGGTAGCGAAGTGAGTTGATCAAGGTACTGGTGATCCGCGCACCGGTCATGCCGAACGGGTGCCCTACCGCGATCGCGCCGCCGTTGATATTGAGCTTGTCCTCGGGGATGCCGAGCTCGCGGGCCGAGCCGATCACCTGCACCGCGAAGGCCTCGTTGATCTCCACCAGGTCGATGTCATCGATGGTGAGACCGGCCCGCAGCAGCGCCTTTTTCGACGCTTCGATCGGGCCCAGGCCCATGACCTCGGGCGAGAGCGCCGAGACACCGGTGCTGACGACCCGAGCCAACGGCGTGAGCCCGAGCTCCTCGGCTCGCGCGTCGGACATGATGATCAGGGCGGCCGCGCCGTCGTTGAGCGAGCAGCAGTTGCCTGCGGTGACCGTGCCGTCGGGCCGGAACACCGGCTTCAGCTGGCTCACCGCCTCCAGCGTGACGCCCGAACGCGGGCCGTCGTCGGCGCTGACCACGGTCCCATCGGGCAGCGTGACCGAAGTGATGTCGGTGGCCCAGAAACCGTTCGCGATGGCCTTTTCGGCCAGGTTCTGTGAACGGACGCCGAAGGCGTCCTGCTCTGCACGGGTGATCCCGGTGAGCTGGGCGACGTTCTCGGCGGTCTGGCCCATGGCTATATACACGTCGGGCCGCACACCGTTGATTCGCGGGTCGGCCCAGGACGCGGCGCCACCGGCGGCGCGTTCGGCGGTGCGAGCGACCGCGTCGGCGAAAATCGGGTTCTGGGTGTCGGGCAGGCCGTCGGCGTTGCCCTTGGCGAAACGGCTCACCGTCTCGACGCCCGCCGAGATGAAGACGTCGCCCTCACCTGCCTTGATGGCGTGCAGCGCCATGCGAGTGGTCTGCAGGCTCGACGAACAGTAGCGGTTGACGGTGGTACCGGGAACGGTATCGAGCCCGGCTGCCACAGCGACGGCGCGGGCCATGTTGAAGCCCGACTCCCCTGCGGGCTGCCCACAGCCGAGGACCAGATCCTCGATCTGGGTCGGGTCGAGGTTCGGCACCTGAGCCAGGGCGGCCCGCACCATCTGGACGGTCAGGTCGTCAGGACGCATGTCCTTGAGCGAGCCCTTGCCCGCACGGCCGATCGGGGAACGGGCGGCGGCGACGATCACAGCTTCCGGCATCGAAACTCCTCAATAAGTAAGCGCTTGCTTAGTTAGCGATAGTGCAGCCCGCCCGGATCGCCGTCAATAGGCGATCATTCCCTGTTAGCCACATCACACAGCCCGTGACGAATGCCGTCTCGCGGAAGCGAGATAATGGCGATCCCATGACCGACACAACCGAATCCCGCAGCGACTCGACCCGCGCGCGTCTGCTGGAAGCCGCCCTCGCAGCGTTCGCGGAGAAGGGCTTCAACGGGACCACGACGCGCGACATCGCCGCGTCCGCTGGTATGAGCCCGGCCGCGGTCTATGTGCACTACAAATCCAAAGAGGAACTGCTGCACCTGATCTCCCGATCGGGGCACGAGGCGACGCTCGAGCTGGTTCAGAAGGCGGCCGCATCGTCGAGCGATCCACGAACCGCATTACGCAACGTGGTCCTCGATTTCGCTGCGCATCACGCCCGCGGCCACACCAGCGCCCGCGTCGTGAACTACGAGCTGAATTCCCTGAGCCTCGAACACCAGACCGAGATCCGCGCCATCCGTCATCGGATCGATCGGACCATGCGCGAACTCGTCGAGCGAGGCAACGAATCAGGAGTCTTCGACGCCCCCGACGCGCGGATCGCGGGTGTCGCCCTACTCTCCCTCGGCATCGATATCGCCCGCTGGTATCGCGACGATGGTGACTGGTCGCCCGAAGACATCGCCGCCGCCTACGCCGAGATGGCGTTGCGCATCGTCGGCGCCGAGTGAGCGAACCGACACCGGGCCGATCAGCTCGAACGCGGCGCCGGACGCAGGAACTCGGCCACTCGCGGTCCCAGGTCATCGGCCTGGGTGACGAGGCCGAGATGACCGTCCGGGTAGATGTGCAGGGTCGACCGAGGCATCAGGCGGTGCATGATCTTCGCGTTGATCACCGGCACGATCGGGTCATCGCCGCCGGCGAGGATCAGCGTGGGCTGCCGAATCAGCGGCAGAAACGGCAGGCTGGACCACCCCGCGCCCGCGAGCAACTGCAGCGAGTAGCCGAGCCCGGACGCCCGGCCGGAGTGGCTGAACAGGATCTCCTCCGCGAGCCCTGGCTCCGCGCGCAGGCGTCCCCCGTAGATCGTCGCAGCGATCGCTGCCGCGTAGGCGGGGTCGCGGTATCGGCGCGGCGTGATCATCTTGCTCAGCACGCGGGGATGGGCCGGGATCATCAGCGAGCCGGTCGCGGTGGCGACGAGCACCAGTCGACGGCACCGCCGCGGATGCTGGAGGGCGAACTGCTGAGCGAGGCCGCCGCCCCACGAGATGCCGAGTACGTCGACCTCGCCGTATCCCAAGTCGTCGAGGACTTCGCCGAGCAGACAGGCCAGAGTCGCGAAGTTGTAAGGCACGCGCGGCAATTCGGAACCGCCGATTCCGGGCGGATCGAATCGGATCACGGGGATCGCCGGGTCGAGCCGGTCGAGAAAGGGCGCCAACAGCTCCAGCTTCGCACCGATCCCGTTGCACATCAGCAGCGGGCGGCCGTGTCCCCTGCGCACCGCCACACGCAGGCGCCGTCCGCTGATCCTCAATCGCCGAACGGTTTCGACCTCGACCACGTGGCCTCCTTCAGGTTGGGGACGACGTACCGAGCCGGTTACCGAGCTCCGGGAACGCGCGGATGGCTTGCAGGGCAATGGTGAGGTCGCTCAGCATTCGCGGGTCGTCGAGCGAGCCACCCAGATGTTCTTCGAGGCGGCGGATGCGATGCCGGACGGTGTTCTCATGGCAGTACAGCAACCGGCTCGCCTCGACCGCCGAGCCACGCGAGTCGATCCATGCCGTCGCGGTGGCCAGCTGAGTCGTCCGCTCGTGGTCGGGCGCGGCGAGGACGCCGCTCAGCACGCGCAGCACGAATCGTCGGGTGGTATCACGGTCGCGCACAAGGAGATCGATGTGCGGGTCGTCGTCGAGGCGGCGGATACCCGTCGTGCCGGGCGACAGCGTTTCGAGGGCGACCTGGGCCAGCCGCAATCCCCGGGCCGCACCGTCGAGCCGGTGGAACACCGGGCTCGCGCCGACACGTCCGAGCGCTATCTGCTCGACCGAGGCGAGCACCTCCGACGGGTCACGGCGACCCAGGGAGAGCACCCCGATCTCGTGCTGGGGCCGGGAGCGCCACGCCGAACCGACGTCGAGCTGCCGGAGTCGGTCCTCGAGTCGCGGCAGAGCCGAGCAGTGCGAACCCGTCACCTCCGCGACGAGTACGAGGAAGATGCCGTCGTAGGGCAGGTCGAGCAGCTTCGCGACCTCCCAGGCGCTGAGCGAACCGGAAGTGGGCCCGTCCAGGATCGCCGAGATGATGCCGGATCGCCTGCGGTCGGCCGCGATCATCCGTTCACTCATCGCCTCCCGGTACGACTCGGTCAGTGCGAGGGAGAAGTCGTCGGCCAGTTCCCAGATCGCCGTCGCGGTATCGAGCAGCGCGTCCACCGACTTCTGGCCCGAGTCGCGGGCGGCGGCGAGCAATCGCTCCCACACGAACGCGAAGCCGAGGCGATAGGCGCGCAGGACCTCTGGCAGCGGCATATCCTGCACGGCGCGGGTGCGTCCGATATTGGCGGGCGCCGACAGGTCGACCCCGTGTTCGCCGCTCAACCGAGCCAGGATCTGATTCACGTTGGCTATCAGCGATGCTCGCAGTTCGCCCCGGTCGACAATGCTCTCCATGCGGTAGATCTCGATCTGCCCGGAAATCCGGGCGAGCAGCTGGTCGGCCAGTTGGTCGATCTGCCCGAGCAGGTCAGCGGCCAGTTTCGCCACCGGCGGAGCGAGACTTGGAGTAGGCACCTCGACAGGTTATCCACGAGGTAGCGGTCGATGCCGCATCGAGCGAACAGAGTGTGGGTGCCGACACGTTCTCCGGAGATGTGTTGTCGGCATCGACATTGGCTGGACGGGCGCCATGCGCGACCGTTCTAGTACGCGTTCGGCACGGTGGCCGCACTGAGATGCGGGTCATCGTGCGTTCGCCACCGGACTGCGAGAAGCAGGCCCGCCCCTCGGTCGTCGACCACCGCGCCCACGAGATCTTGCTACCAGATCGACGCGGACCGACCAGAGCACGCCGCGCGAACTGCGCCGGCGCGGCCGACGAGAGTGGAGACGCCATCATCAATCACGGCACGACCAGTGACACCCCGGAGTTCGCGATTCCCTTCGACCAACTGCTGATCGAAGGCGCGCTGGGGCACGCCAACCCGTGGCTGCCCGGCAATTCGGGCGTTCGTTTCCTCGACGCTCTGGCCAAACGCCCCGACCGGGTCAAGACGCGAGTCAGCACGCTCGTCGAGGAACTCGGCCGCATCGTCAAGGGCAGCTCCGAACTGGCCCCACCGCCGAAAGACCGGCGTTTCACCGACCCGGAATGGTCACAGAACCCGCTGTTGAAGCGCATCGTGCAGGCCTACCTGGCCGCCAACGAGCTGGCCGATGGGCTCCTCACTGACGCACCTATGGAGTGGCGCGACGCCCAGCGGATGAAATTCGTGTTGTCGAATATCCTCGAAGCCGCTGCGCCGAGCAACAATCCGCTGATCAGTCCCCTCGCCTGGAAGACGTTTTTCGCCACCAACGGCTTCAACACCATCTCGGGCCCGCGCAATCTACTGCGCGACTTCGCCAGCTCGCCGCGGATCCCGGCAATGGTCGAGCCCGACGCTTTCCACGTGGGCGTAGACCTCGGGATCACTCCCGGGGCGATCGTGTACCGAACAGAGATGTTCGAGCTGATCCAGTATCTGCCCCAGACCGAGACCGTGCGCGAGGTGCCGCTGCTGATCGTTCCGCCGACCATCAACAAGTACTACGTACTCGATCTGGCACCCGACCGCAGCCTGGTCGAATTCCTGGTCCGGCAGGGCCAGCAGGTGTTCATGATCTCCTGGCGCAATCCCGATGAACGCCACCGTGACTGGGGCATCGACGCCTACGCCCAAGCCGTGATCGACGCGTTCAGTGTGGTCGACCGCATCGCCGGCGCCGGCGCCGTGCACACCACGGCCGCCTGCTCGGGTGGCCTGATCGCCTGCATGGCGGCCGCGCACTGCGCGCAGACCCAGGGTATCGGCAAACTGGCCAGCCTCAACCTGCTCGTGACCATGATCGACCAGAACCGGGCAGGCATGGCCGGCTCGTTCATCGACGAAGGTGTCGCCCGCGCCGCGATCGCCCGATCACAGAGCAAGGGATACCTGGACGGCCGCGCTCTCGCCGAAGTCTTCGCCTGGCTCCGCCCCTCCGATCTGGTCTGGAACTATTGGGTCAACAACTATCTGCAGGGTAAGACCCCACCCAAATTCGACATCCTGTTCTGGAATGCCGACACCACTCGGATGCCCGCCGCTCTGCATCGCGACTTCATCCAAGCCGCCCTGCACAACAAGCTGGCCACCGCCGGCGCCGTCACTGTGCTCGGCACACCCATCGATCTGCACCGGATCACGGTCGACTCCTACGTCGTGGCCGGCTCGGCCGACCATATCTGCCCCTGGACCAATTGCTACCGCAGCGCGCAGCTGCTCGGTGGCGAGGTACGTTTCGTCCTGTCGACCAACGGTCACATCGCCTCGCTGGTCAATCCACCCGGTAACCGTAAATCCAGTTACCAAGTGTCGGAAGACAATTCTCTCGATTCCGCCGATTGGCGTGCCGCAACGCCAACGGTCCAGGGCTCGTGGTGGCCCGACTACGCCGCGTGGCTCGGCGACCGATCAGGGCACGACAGGCCCGCGGCGGCCACGCTGGGCAACGCCGAGTTCCGTCCCCTCGGTGTCGCCCCGGGTGCCTACGTCATGGCCCACTGACCGTCGGCCGTCAGGCCTCTGCCAGGCTCACCGCCCCTTCACGACATCGACCGCGACGCCGATGACCGCGACGTTGTAGAAGAATCCGATCACCGAATGGAGCAGTACCTGCGCCCGGAGGTGACGGGTTCTGGTCGTGACGTCGGAGACGGCGAACGAGACCCCGATGGTGAAGGAGAAGTAGGCGAAGTCCAGCAAATTCGGCCGAGGGGTATCAGGGAACGACAGTTGTTCTTCTGGAAGCCGCCGATGGTAGGTGCGGGCATACTGTTCGGCGAACCCCAGGTGCAACAGGAACCAGGCCAGCAGCGCAACCGCCACCGCGATGACTTCCGTGGACACCGTCTGTTCCTCGTCGACGTCGCCTGCCACGATCGACAACACCGTAGCCAGCCCGACGGCGCTCGTGACCACCGTCAAGACCAGGGCGGTCCAGCTATCGGGAATTTCGTCCAGCCACTCCGCGGGGTCGTCGGCGTGCCGGTTCCGCAGCAACCGCACCAGCCAAGCACCGATATACATGGAGGAAAGCAGACCCCAGCAGAGCAACCACCCACGAGGTTCACCTGCCCACAATGCGGCAACGCCGACCACAACCAAACTCGCCTCGAGTACTCGACTGACGATCACCCTCATGCTGCTCATAGCGAAGGCTCCTTCAACGTTGGGATCCACCGACTGCGAGCAGCCGACCTCCCTCGATGAGTACGAGTTCGCCCGTTCCCATCTCGACGCGTCGTCCTAGGAGACGAGGAGTGCGATCGCCGTAGCGATGTCGTCCAACTCGGCACGGCCGACTCGGATGCTGCCCTGCGCGAGAGCAATACCCCACGGACGGTGACAGGTTCGACCGCCAACTGCTCGGCGGGTGGATCAGTGCTGCGTCGAATGAACTGTACAACCCGAGGTCGGCAGGTGACTCCTCACGTTCATCCCGCGCACCAGACCCGCGGCCGCCACCGCCTGCACCATTCCGTCCACAGAGCCTGGCCCCGGTCTGCTGACGTCCCTACGTCTGTTGACGCTGTGCCGCTACTCGCCGCGCGATCTGTGCGCCGTGAGATCGGGGTAGCCACCCGCGGCTTGTATCGTCGCGCTCCACCGTCCGACGGTGCAGATCAGCTTGTCGGCTTCGTCCCCCAGCGCCTCGAGCGCTGGTCGCAGCTGACGGTCGGTGGCGGTCTCGATCTCCTCGCGCGCGGCCCGGCCTGCCGGTGACAGCAGCTCACCGTCGAGCAGGCGGCGTTCCTGCAGGCGATGCGTCGCGGCGTCGAGCTGCGCATCCGACCATCCCCTGGTGTAGACGTAGGTGCGCGGTGGCAGGTCCCATCTCTGCTCACTGAGCAACCCCATCTCCACCGCGTCGAACCCCGCCGCGATCCAGGCCGCGGTATGGGAGTCGCCGCGGTATTCCCGGAGCCGGTCGGCCAGCGCCCACGCCCGACCGAGCCGATCATCGGGCAGGTCGATAGTACACAGTCCCGCGAACAGTGGCCGCCCCGCCACCTGCAGGGGTTCGGTTGCGCGAGTGAGCAATTCGATTACCCGCCCGATGCCCTCCGGTTCCTCTCCGAGCATCCGGCGCAGCGAGTCCGTCGCCCCGCGGCGACGAGCGGCGGCGAGCGAGGCGGAATCGGTGACCGCCCAGCCGCGCTCGACCGCCGCGGCGACCATGCCCGGCTCGAACACCGCGAACGCGGCAGCGACGACCGCATCGCGCGCGTGCCCGAGTGCCGAGCCACGGCTGGCGTTGTAGGCATCGCGATTGGAGGTCTGCGCACCGCCGCCCAGTGACCCGCGACCCGCGCCGAAGCCGAGCGCGGTGTACTCGGCGTTCGCCTCGGTGGAGAAATACACCTGTCCGGCGAACGGCTCGATCGCGGCCCACAGGGCGCGGGCGCGGGCACTGCACACGGCGTCGGTGATCATCGGCTCACGCCCTTCGAGTAATTGACGATGCGGGCCGCGTCGCACCGCTCCGCGCTGGTCAGAGCGGGATAACTGGCCAACATCAGGCCCGCACTCCACGGTTTGAGCAAACCGATGAGCTCGTCGAGGTCATCGCCGAGTGCCGCGATCGCGCCACGCGATTGCTGGTCCGTCGCGACCTCGACAGCTTCTCGTGCCCACGTACCCGTCGCCGTGAGTCCCCTACCGTCGATGTGGCCGCGCGAGCGCAGTCGCTCCTGCGCCGCGTCGAGCTGTTCGGTGGTCCAACCTCGGGACCGCACATAGGTGCGCGCGGGCAGCCCGCGCGCCAACTCACCCACCAGACCGATCTCGGCGGCATCGTAGCCTGCCGCGTTCCAGGCGGCCGTGTGCGAGTCGCCACGGTACTCCCGCATGCAGTCGGCAAGGCGCCAGGCGCGGCCGATCGCGCTGTCGGGCAGATCGAGCGCACGCAGACCGGCGAACAGCGGGCGCCCTTCCGACCGGAGCGGTTCCAGCGCCCGCGTCAGCAGCGCGGTCACACGCTCGGTCCCCGCCGGGCAGGGCCCCAGCACCCGTTCGAGGTGCGCGATCGCGCCCGCAGTGCGCGCGGCGGAGATCGTCGCCGCGTCGGTGAGCCGCCACCCGTGTTCGACTCCGGCCGCGACGACGCCGGGCTCGAACACGGCGAAGGCCGCCGCCACCACAAGGCCGTGGACCTGACCCATCGCCGCGCCGCGACTGGTGAAATACGCTGCGGCATCCGGTGTCGCGACATTGCCCAGCGTTCCGGGCGGCGCGAAACCGAGACGCTCGTAAGCGGCATGGCACTCCGGCGCGAAGTACACGTGCCCCGCCAAGGGTTCGATCGCCTGCCGCAGCGCCCGCGCACGTCGGCTCGACTCGTCGATCACCATCTGCATCACTGTTTCGCCTTCCCTGACGTAATGGCTGTTCGTGCCGTCGAGCCCGATCACAGCGGGCCACAGCCACCCGCCGCGTTCGAATCCGCGCTGCGCGCTGGTTACCTCTCGGCGCGCTCGGGAAGCCCGCCCGCCCACAGCGCCGCAGCGATCAGCACAGGCTGACCGAACAGCCGGAGCAGGCGCTTGGTGTCGGTGTCGAGGCCGAACGCGCTGGTGCCCTCGACGTACTGGGCGATATTGCCGGGGAAGATCGCGACGAAGAACGCGGCGAGCGCGAGCCCGACGATCCGCCGCTTGCGTGGCAGGGCGAGCAGTGCGAGGCCGAACCCCACCTCGGCGACACCGGAGCCGAGCACGGCGAAGTCGGCGTCCAGGGGGAACCAGTCCGGCACCTGCGCCTGGAACTCGCCGCGCGCGAAGGTGAGGTGCGAGACGCCGGCAACTGTCATGAGGCCGCCGAGCGCGAGCCGGGTGACACGCTGCGAGCGACGCTCGGACGGCGAGCTGGTGAGCGAGAGCATGGGTGTCCTTCCAGGTAGATTGAGATTGCGCACAGGGCGAGACGGCGTGGGGACGCGCCGGTTGTGGAATCAGAGTTGATATCCGCGCCGACGCTGAAGACCCGCCCCGGTCGACACGATCACCCCGACCTGTGGGTCCACCGCTGCGGTGTCGATCGCATCGGCGGGCCGAGGCGATCGACAGCCGACAGCCCGCTCCAGCACAGTGCGACCACAGTTTCTGCCGCGTCGCTCTTGGAAATCGGTCGTCCGGCATCGAGCCAGTCCCTGGCCGCGAGATGGCTCGCGCCGACGAGGCCCGACGCGCACATGCCAGCTCGGGCCGGGTCGACACCAGCACTGCGTAACTGGTCACTCACCAGCGTCGTGCATTCCCTCATGGCACAACTCACCCGCCACGCGATGACTGGTTCGCTGGGCACCGGGGTCTCGAACACGAGCACGTGTCCACCCTCGTCCTCGTCGACGAAGTCGAAGTAGGCCATGACCGCACGCCGCACACGTTCGCCGTACCCGGCGTCCACAGCCACGCCTCGACGAACACCGGCCACCATCCGGTCCAGATACTGCTGCAGGACAGCGACATACAGATCGAGCTTGCCAGGGAACTCGGTGTAGAGCACCGGCTTGCTTATGCCCGCCCGTGCGCTGATGTCGTCCATTCGAGCACCGTGGTATCCAGCGGTCGCGAACACTCCGCGCGCTGCGGCCAGAAACGCCTCACGACGACATCCTCGACCATCCACGTCACCGATGGGTGAACTGCGCGGTGCGCTTGTCGACGAAAGCGTTCATGCCTTCCTTCTGGTCCTCGATCGCGAACAGGGAGTGGAAGACGCGGCGCTCGAAGCGGATTCCCTCGGCGAGGGTGGTCTCGAAGGACCGGTTCACCGCTTCCTTGGCGATCATGGTGACCGGCAGCGACTTGGCCGCGATGGCCTCGGCGACCTCGGCGACGGTGTCGAGCAGGTCGTCGGCGGGCACGATACGCGAGACCAGACCCGCCCGTTCGGCCTCCTCGGCGCCCATGTTCCGGCCGGTCAGCACCAGGTCCATCGCCTTGGCCTTGCCGACCGCACGGGTCAGCCGCTGCGAACCGCCGATGCCCGGGATCACGCCGAGTTTGATCTCGGGCTGCCCGAATTGCGCGGTGTCGGCGGCGATCAGGATGTCGCACAGCATGGCCAGCTCACAACCGCCGCCGAGTGCGTACCCCGCGACCGCGGCGACGGTGGGCTTGCGGAACTGGGCCAGCCGGTCCCAGCGGGCGAAGAAGTCGTCCATGAACATGTCCATGTACGACTTGGGCTGCATCTCCTTGATATCGGCGCCCGCCGCGAAAGCCTTGGCGGAGCCGGTGATCACCACCGCGCCGATCTCGTCGTCCCGCTCGAGTTCGTCCAGGGCGGCGACGATGTCGTCGAGGACCTGGGTGTTGAGCGCGTTGAGGGCCTTCGGCCGGTTGAGGGTGATCCAGCCGACCCGGTTCTTACGCTCGAGCAGGATCGTCTCGTATTCGGTCATTCGGCGCCCTCCCCGGAACGTTCCCGGATGTCGGTGACGATCGCCGAGAAGTCCCGGCGCGCGTCGGTCTGGTTGAACCGCACGTAGAGCGCGGCAGCGAGCGTGCGGTATGTGGCTACCGGAATCCGACGACACTGACCGCCTGTACGGCCAGTATGTCACAGGCAGCGGGACACCACTAGCCGCCCGGCCCCCTCGAAAAGTTTCACGCCCGCCGATACCCACCAATTTGCCCACCTACTAATTGAACACATTGTATGTTTAGTGTTGTGATCCACGTAACACACCTCGATATCCCGGAGGCCCGGGCGGAGGTGCCCTCCTCAACCAGTCAGCGCGGTTCGAGACCACGACTGACCTGATCGCGAACAGGTCGCTCCGGCAACGGAACCGGCCCGCGCTCCTCACTCCACATACCGCCTGTCGACCCTCTCCCCGCATTCTCGAACGGCTGCCGTAACGCCGGTGCGGGCGAAAAATTCAGGGCTCCGATCCCCCGCCGCACCGGCCCCTGTCCGCCCGGTTGCGATCAAAGGCCCTTCACCCTCGTGGATCACCGCCTGCCACGCAGGGACCGCCCACAACTCGACGTTGCGGCTATCGCGCGGCCAGCACACTCAGCAACACCCGAGAACGGATCAAGATGACCACGAAACAATCCACCGCACCCACCGGTGTATCCGGGACCGATCCCGTCTACTCACACGCACGCGCCTGGGGCATCACCGCCACCGTCGTCGTGCTGTACGTCATCAACTACTCCGACAAGGCAATCCTCGGCATCGCCGCCAAACCGCTCCGGGACGAGCTCGGTCTCACCGCCTCCCAGATCGGCCTGATCGGCAGCGCCTTCTTCGTCACCTTCGCCGTGGGCGGCCTGCTCGCCGGGCCGTTGGCGCGCCGGGTGAGCATGCGCTGGCTGCTGATTGCGATCGCGCTGTCCTGGTCTCTCGTCATGCTGCCCACAGTCGTTGCGGCATCCTTCGGCGTTCTGCTGGTGAGCCGGATGCTGCTCGGATTCTTCGAGGGACCGGCCCTCGCCGTTGTGTGCACGGCGATCTTCGCCTGGCAC
Organism: Nocardia sp. NPDC057272; assembly: GCF_042668615.1. Lineage (NCBI taxonomy): Bacteria > Bacillati > Actinomycetota > Actinomycetes > Mycobacteriales > Nocardiaceae > Nocardia > Nocardia sp. NPDC057272. The sequence goes on from NZ_JBHUYK010000018.1 coordinate 136,163, forward strand.
CCCATGGAGAAGCGGGCACTGCCCAGCGCCTGCCTCACCGCCAGCGCCCCGCTGACCAAGATCCTGGCGGCACCGGCCCTGGCGGCCATCGTGGTCCACTGGGGATGGCGCGCCGCCTTCCTCACCCTTGCCGGCCTCGGCGCCGCATGGGTGCTGCTGTGGCTGTCCACCTGGAAGGAGGGACCTTACGGCGCGAAGGCCGTAGCCGCCGCCGAGGCCGAGAACGCCGACACCGCCCCCATCATCAAGGTCCCGTGGCTGCGCATCTTCCTCACCCCCACCTTCATCGCCGCGACACTCGCCATCTTCAGCGCCTACGCGCTGTCCACCACCGTCTTGACCTGGCTCCCCTCCTATTTCGAAGAGGGACTCGGCTACAGCCGGCTGACGGCAGGCAGCCTGTTCGGTGTCCCCAGCATCGCGGGCCTCTTCTTCATTTTCAGCACGACCTTCATCGCTGACCGGATGATGGCGAAGGGCACCTCTGGACGTGCCATGCGGGGCATTCTGCCCGGGTGCACACTGCTGGTCACCTGCATGAGCCTGCTGGCGCTGCCCTTCCTGAGCACGCCCGCGCAGGCGGTGGCCGCGATAACCCTCGGTTACGGCATCAGCAACTGTGTCTACGCGTTGTTCATCGCTGGTGTCTCCCAGCTGTGCCCGCCGAGCCAGCTGGCGGGCACCCTCGGCCTGTTCACCGCCCTCATGTCGGTGGGCGGCCTGATCGCCCCCTACCTCACCGGTGTCATCGTCGACGCGGCGGAGACCAAAGCCGACGGCTACCTCCTGGCGTTTCAGATCTACGGCGTCACAGCCGGTATCGGCGGCATCCTCGCGATCGCGTTGATCAACCCCGAGCGCGACGCACGTCGCGTCATGAGCTGACAACCCAGCGAAACGACGGCAGGCTCCGGTGGATGTATCCACCGGAGCCTGCCGCTGCCGTTCGCCTCGCGGAGCCTCAGAACGCCGTATCGGCGAGGTCCATCACAGCATGATCGATACTTTCCAGCACGCCGCGCACCGCGGCGAGCCCGGGCAGGATGTCGGCGGCGAAGAAGCGCGCCACCGCCACCTTGCCCGCCCGGTAGTCGGGGTCGACGGTGCCCGATGCCAGCGCCACGCTCGCCTGCCACAACAGCAGCCAGCCGACGACCAGATCGCCCACAGCCATCAGGAACCGCACCGACCCGAGCCCGACCCGATAGACCTCGGCCGGGTCCGCACCGGTGGCATAGCCGGTCAGGACCGCCGCCATCGCTCGCGCATCCACCACCGCCGCGACCAGCAGATCGGCTTCACCGGCCAGCTCCGACGGTGCTGCCGCCGCGAATTCGGTGATCTTGCCGAGCAGGAACTCGAACGCGATGCCCTTGTCCCGCAGGATCTTCCGGAAGAAGAAGTCCTGAGCCTGGATCGCCGTGGTGCCTTCGTAGAGCGAGTCGATCTTCGCGTCACGCAGGTACTGCTCGATCGGGTAGTCCTGCAGGTAGCCCGAGCCACCCAGGGTTTGCAGCGACTCGGTGAGCATCGCGAAGGCGCGTTCGGAGCCGACACCCTTCACGATCGGCAGCATCAGGTCGTTGACTCCGGCTGCCATCGCGGGGTCGGCGCCCGAGACGACCTGCGCCGCCTCCTCGTTCTGATGCGCGGCGGTGAACAGGTAGACCGCGCGCAGCCCTTCGGCGTAGGCCTTCTGCATGAGCAGCGACCGGCGCACGTCCGGGTGGCGCAGAATGTTCACCCGGGGTGCCGATTTGTCCGCGATCGCCGTCAGATCCGCACCCTGCACGCGATTGCGGGCGTAGTCGAGCGCGTTGAGGTAGCCGGTGGACAGGGTGGCGATCGCCTTGGTGCCCACCATCATCCGCGCGGTCTCGATAATCTGGAACATCTGTGCGATGCCGTTATGGGTATCGCCGACCAACCAACCCTTGGCGGGCGTGCCGTGCCCGCCCAAGGTGACTTCGCAGGTGGCCGATACCTTCAGTCCCATCTTGTGCTCGAGGCCGGTGACGAATACCCCGTTGCGATCGCCCAGCTCGCCCGTTTCGGAGTCGAAGTGGAACTTGGGGACATAGAACAGGCTCAAACCCTTGGTTCCCAGCCCGGCGCCTTCGGGTCGGGCGAGCACCAGGTGCACGGTGTTCTCGAACAGATCGTCGGCGTCCGCGGAGGTGATGAAGCGTTTGACACCTTCGAGGTGCCAGCTGCCGTCTTCCTGAGGGATCGCCTTGGTCCGGGCAGCACCCACATCGGAACCGGCGTCGGGTTCGGTCAGCACCATGGTGGTGCCCCAACCCCGCTCCACCGCGAGTTCGGCCCACCGCTGCTGCTCCTCGTTGCCGATGCCGTACAGCACGCCCGAGAACGCGGGACCGGTCAGGTAGAAGAAGATGCCGGGCTGGGCGCCGAGCAGGAATTCGGTGATCGCCCAGGCCACCATCGACGGGGCGGGGACACCGCCCACTTCCGGCCGCAGCCCCACCCGGAACCATTCGGCGTCCTGCCAGGCGCGCAGCGATCGCTTGAACGATTCCGGGATGCTCACTGTGTGCGTGGCGGGATCGAAGGTCGGCGGGTTGCGGTCGGCGTCGGCGAACGCCTCCGCCACCGGGCCCTCGGCCAGCTTCGCGGCCTCGGCGAGCATGGTGCGCACCGTCTCGCCGTCGAGATCGTCGAACGCGCCGGTGGCGAGGATCTTGTCCAGCCCGAAAACGTCGAACAGCGTGAATTCGAGGTCGCGAACATTCGCGCGATAGTGGCCCATCAGCGCGTCCAAAGCGGAAGGGACTTCGCGATGACCTCGTTCATGATCTCGGTCGCCCCGCCACCGATGCTGAGCAGCCTGCCGTCGCGGAAGAGCCGCTCGACTTCGTTCTCGCGGATGTAGCCCATGCCGCCGAAGATCTGCACCGCCTCGTTGACGACGTACTCGCAGGCGTTCGCCGCGGTGTTCTTGGCCATCGGCACCTCGGCGCCGAGGGCCTCGCCCGCGACGTAGCGGGACAGCACATCTCGCACGTAGACCCGGGCGACGGTGATCTGTCGCGCCATCTCGGCGAGCTTGTGCCGGATCACCTGCCGATCGGCCAGCGGTTCACCGAAGGTGACCCGGTCGCGCACCCACGGCAGGGTGAGGTCGAAGGCGCGCTGGGCGGTCGCGTACCCCTGCACCGCGAGATTGAGCCGTTCACCGTCGAGGCGAGTCATCAACTGCGCGAAGGCCGAGCCCTCCATGCCGACCAGATTCGCCACGGGCACCCGCACGTTGTCGTAGTGCAGTTCGGCGGTGTCCGAACACAGACAGCCCATCTTCTCGAGCTTGCGCCCCACGGAGAATCCCGGCGTGTCGGTGTCGACGATCAGCAGGGACAATCCCCGATGGCCTGCGTCACCGGTGCGAACCACCGTCGTCACGTAGTCGGCGCGGGTCCCCGAGGTGATGTAGGTCTTGGCGCCGTTGACGACGTAGTGATCGCCGTCGCGCACTGCCGTGGTGCGCACGGATGCCACGTCGGAGCCGGTGCCCGGCTCGGTGATCGCGAGGGAACCGATCTTCGCACCCCGGAGGGTCGGTTGCACGTATTCGACTACCTGGGCAGGATCGCCCGCGGTGGCGATGTGCGGCGCGGCGATGGTATGCGTCAGCAACGACCCGCACAGACCCGGACTACCGCCGTTGCCGATCAATTCCTCGATCAGGATGGACAGATCGATGTAATCACCCGCGCCACCGGCGGATTCGGGAAACGCCAGTTCGAGCAGGCCCAGCGATCCGGCCTTCTGGTGCAGGGAGCGCGGCAGCTGCCCGTCGCGCTCCCACTGGTCCATGTTCGGTGCGATCTCGCGGATCGTGAAGTCGGCGACCAGCTTTCGCAGCTCCAACCGTTCGGGAGTGGTCCAGAGGTTGCTCAATGTCGACCTTACCGTTCCAGCCGAACGGGCAGCTCGGTGATGCCGTTGACGAAGTTGGACCGCAGCCGGACCGGCGTGCCGGTGACCTCGACGGTGCTGAAGCGCTCGAACAGCTTGGTCAGCAGGACGCGGCCCTCCAGGCGAGCCACACCGCTACCGAGGCAGAAGTGAGTACCGAACCCGAAGGAGACGTGTGGGTTGGTCTTGCGCGTGATGTCGAAGGTGTCGGGATTCTCGAACACGGTGTCGTCGCGGTTGGCAGCGGCATAGGACAGCACGACCTTGTCGCCTGCCTTGATCTGCTGCCCGCTGACCTCGGTGTCCTGGACGCAGGTGCGCCGGAACTGGAGGATCGGCGGGAACATCCGCAGGATTTCTTCGACGGCCTGCGGCATCAGGCTCGGGTCGTCACGCAGCAGCTGGAACTGGTCCGGGTTCTGCGACAGCAGCAGGATCGCGCCGTTGAGCATGTTGCGGGTGGTTTCGTTGCCGGCGATGACCAGCAGCTGGAAGAACCGGTCCAGCTCGTCGTCGGTGAGGCGGCGACCGTCGACCTCGGCATTGACCACCAGACTCCACACATCGTCGGTGGGTTCGGCACGCTTGGCCGCGGTCTGGGCGCGAGCGTAGGCGAACAACTCGAGGAACGCCGAGACGTAGGACTTCTTGTCCACGGCTTCCGGATCGTCGAAGCCGACCATGCGGTTGGTCCAGTCGAACAGCAGATGCCGTTCGTCGGAGGGGACGCCGAGGATGTCGGCCAGCACCAGCAGCGGCAGCTCGGAGGAGACCTGCTGGACCCAGTCGATGTCGCCGCCGTCGCCGAGCCGGTCGACGATCGCATCGGCGTGCGCGCTGATGGATTCCATCATGCCGTTGACCACGCGCGGCGTGAAGGCCTTGCTGATGAGCTTGCGCATCTGAGTGTGCATCGGCGGGTCGATGTTCAGCATCGCTTGGCGCTGGATCTGAAGTTCCGCGCGAGACACCTCACGAACCCAGGTCCCGCCCTCATAAGAGCTGAACACCTCGGGGCGCTTCCCCGCGGCCATCACGTCGGCGTGCTTGGTGAACAACCAGAAGCCCGGGCCACCGGGGAAGTCACCCGAGGCCGGTTCGGGCACCCACACGACCGGCGACTCCCGGCGCAGTGCGGCGACCTCGTCGTACGGGAAGCCGTCTAGGTAGGTGTCGGGGTTCCCGAAATCGGGGACGGTGGTGATCATGCTTGCTCCTGTGGGGTGGAAACTGCGGCGGCCTTGGCCCAGGCATAGTCGGCTTTGCCGTTCGCGTGCCTGCCGACCCTGTCGACGCGAAGGAAGACCTTGGGGATCTTGTAGCCCGCCAGCGCTTCGCGGCAGCCGTCGCGCAGCTGCTCGGTCGTGACAGTGTCGTCAGCGGGTTGGTACAGCGCGACGACCTCTTGCCCCCAGCGTTGGCTGGGGCGCCCGACGACCACAGCGTCGGCGACGCCGGGTAGCCCTCGCACCACCTGTTCGACCTCTTCGGCGAAGACCTTCTCCCCACCGGTGTTGATGGTGGTGGCCTCCCGCCCGAGGAATTCGAACTCGCCGGTGTCAGTGAGACGGGCGCGGTCACCGGGGACCGAGAAGCGACGGCCGTCCACGGTGACGAAGGTCGCCGCGGTCTTGTCCGGATCACCGAGGTAGCCCATGGGAATGGCACCACCCTGGGCCAGCCAGCCGATCTCCTCGCTGCCGGGCTCGACGATGCGGGTACGGGTTTCGTCGATCAGCGCGGTGTTGCCGCGCGCCGAGAAGGTACTCGAGCCGGAGCCGCGTTTGGCGTGCAAACCCGTCTCGGAGGAGCCGAGCATGTCGCTGATCCGCACGCTGGGGATGAGCTCACGCAGTTGGTCCTTGAGCGAGTCACGCAGCGCGGCACCGCTGTTGACGATGAGCGTCAAGGCGGGCAGGGTGCGCGGACGTGCCTGGAGCTCGGACACCATCGGCGCGCCGAACGCGTCGCCGACGATGGCGATCGAGGTGACCTCGTGCTGTACGCAGGTGTCGAGCAGCACGCCGGCATCGAACCGTTCCGGACTCGGCTGGAAGACGATGGTCGCACCGGAAAGCCAGCCGCCGAGGGCGATACCGGTCCCGGCGCCGTGCATGAGCGGCGGTGCGGGGAGCACCCGACCGCGGATCCGCAGCGCCCGCTCGACGACTTCCTCCGTCGACGTCGCCTTGCGGACGCCGAGCGGACCGGCCACGAGATCGCCGACGCGCCAGATGACGCCCTTCGGCATACCGGTGGTGCCGCCGGTGTAGAGCAGGTGGCGGTCTTCCGGCCCGGATTCGGGGACACCCTGTGCGGGATCGGCTGCGGCCAGCGCGGTTTCGTAGTCCAGCGCGCCGTCGAGTAGCGGTGCGCCGCTGCCGTCGTCGACCTGGATCAGCAGCGGGAGTTCGTCCAGCTCGGTCAGCGCCGCCGCGAGGGTCTCGGCGAAGTGCCCGCCGAACAGCACCGCTTTTGCCTGTGCGTCGCGGAGCAGGTACGCCAGCTCGGTGGGCGTGTAGCGGTAGTTGATGTTGAACGGCGCGACCGACGCCTTGTGCGCGCCGAGAACGCCCTCCAGGTACTCCGCGCCGTTGTGCAGGTAGAGGCCGAGGTGGTCCTGACCGGTCTCCCAGGCGTTGTCGACGGGCTTGCGTCCGCCGAGCCCGTTGGCCCGCAGCACCGCGGCGAACCTGCGCGTCCGGTCGGTGGTCTCGCGCCAGCTGTCACTCCGCTGTGCGGTGATCACACACGGTTCCTCGGCAAGTGCCTCGGCGATCGCCTCGTGCAGTGTCGCCAGGTCGAATTCGGGCATGGTCATTCTCCGCTCGCTACGACCCACACCGGGTAGCTCTCGCCCTCGGACGGGTTGACGAATTCTGCGCGCAACGCGGCTCCCACCAGGGGCTCGCCTGTGATTCGCGCGTACAGCCACGGCCCCTCGGCCAGTTCGACGACACCGACGGTGTACGGCACCAGGTCGGCGAAGGCGAGGTTGGGTGCCTTGTGCACTGTGGTCCACGTGATGAGCGTTCCCGTGCCCGAGGCGCTGGTCCACACCGGATCGCTACCACCGCAATCGGTGCAGACCATCGCCTCGGGCGCCAGCGAACGCCCGCAGCCTGTGCACTTCTTGATGGCCAGCTCCCCCCGGCCCGCCGCGTCGAAGAACTCGGCGCTCTTGGCATCACGCTTCATGGGCGGCCAGGTCACTGTTTCGCTCATCGGCCGGCTCCACTCAAGACCAGCGTGGCATGGTGTTCGAGGACGCCACCACTGCCGCTCACCATGATCACGTCCTTCTTGTCGACCTGTCGTGCGCCGGCCTGACCGCGTCCCTGCACGACCGCTTCCACGATCGGCGTGAATCCGGTGAGGTAGTAGCTCGACAGCTGGCCGCCTCCGGTATTGCAGGGCAAGCTGCCGCCGGGACCGAGTTTGCCGTCGGACACGAACGAACCGCCCTCGCCCTTGGCACAGAATCCGTAGTCCTCGAGGGTGACCAGCACCGTGAAGGTGTAGCTGTCGTAGAGCTCGAGCAGATCCACATCGGCGACCGAGACGCCTGCCATGCGCAGCGCCGCGGGCCCCGCGACTGCCGCACCGGTGCGCAGACCGAAGTCCGAACCCTGCCGCATCACCTGCCCGGGATGGGCTTGGCCCCAACCGAGGATGTCGACGGGTGGCTGTGCCAGTTCACGGGCCCGTTCGGCGGAGGTGACGATGACCGCGGCACCACCGTTGGAGACCAGACAGCAGTCCAGCAGGTGCAGCGGGTCCGCGATCAGAGGTGAGGACTGGTGGTCCGCGACCGTGATCGGCTTGGTGAACTGCGCGACGGGATTGTGGGCCGCCCAGCTACGCTGGCCGACCGCGACCGCGCCGAGCTGTTCGCTGGTCGTGCCGTAGGTCTCGAAATGACGACGGGCGGCCATGGCGTAGAACAGGTTCGGCGTGATCGCGCCGATGCCGAGGTGGTACGAGGCGAATCCGCTGGGCAGTGCGCGCTGTGTTCCGAAAGCATCACGGGCCGAGCCCTTTTCGCGCAGTGGAGCATCCGCGAACACGCAGGCGACCGCAGTGGCTTCACCGCTGTTGATCGCCTGTGCCGCTGCTGCGATCATGGCGGCCGGGCTGGCACCGAGGGCGTGGATCTCGGCGAGTAGCCGCAGATCCCGCAACCCGAGCACTTTCTGCAGGGACAGCTTCGGGGAGCCCTTGGTTCCCGGGCTCACCAGCAGGCCGTCCAGGTCGGTGACCGCAAGGCCCGCGTCCGCCGCCGCGAGCCGAACCGCTTCCGCCGCGAAATCGGTCGCGCTACGCCCGTAGACCTTGCCGACGGCGGTGAGACCGAGCCCGGCGATAGTCGAGGTGGCCGCCATCACCGACCCTCCCACTTCGGCTTACGCTTCTCGGCGAACGAGCGTGGCCCTTCCTTGGCGTCAGCGGTTCGCATGATCGCCTTGGCCGCGTCGTCACTCAGCTTCCACGACTCCGCCTCCCAGTCCGACATCGCCGCGGCCTGATACAGCACACGCTTACTCGCCTGCACAGCCAGCGGCGCGTTGCGCGCGATCTTGCCGGCCAGTTCGATCGCCGTGTCGAGCACCTGGTCGGCAGGCACTACGCGATTCACCAGTCCCCAGCGCAGTGCCTCCTCGGGCGCGATCGGCGCACCGGTCATGACGGCTTCCAGCGCGATCGCCAGTGGTACGCGTCGCGACATGCGCAGCAGCCCGCCGCCGGCGGCGATGATGCCGTGCCGCACTTCGGGCAGGCCGAGGGTGGCGGCGTCGCTCATCACCGCCAGGTCGCAGGCGAGCACGAATTCCGTTCCGCCACCGAGCGCATAACCGTTCACCGCCGCGATCAACGGCTTGTCGAGCAGCTGCTTCATGATGCCGCCGAACCCACGCTCGCGCTGGTCCGGTCCGATCAGTGACCGCTTCGCCGCTACTTCCTTCAGGTCCGCGCCCGCGCAGAACGCCTTTCCGGCGCCTGTGAGAATGCCGACCCGTAGCTCCGGGTCGGCGAGAAATTCGTCCACCGCCTCTTGCAGCGCGATCGACATGGCGGCGTTGACCGCGTTCATCGCGTGCGGGCGGTTCATCGTGATGATCGCGACGTGCCCGTCCTTGCGGAGGAATGCCGGTCGCTCTTCGTCGGGCTGAACCATGAACTCATGGTATGACCGTACGGGCGGTCAGTCAAGTTCCGATGCCCCTGGTAGCGAACTGATTCACCGCGGCGGGCGCCCCGCTGATCGCCACGAACGAGTGGCCGTGTGCATGCTACACACGGCCACTCGCCGGAGGTCCGATCGTCGCGGGGTCAGAGGTTGCCGACGACCAGCTCCAGTTGCGCTTCGATATGGGCGGCGGCCTGTTCGCGCAGCGCCGGACGGTGTCCGGTCGGCCACAGCCCGGGAGCCGGGGTGTAGTCGCGCAGGACCTGCTTGGCCAGTGTCGTCTTGTGCACCTCGGTCGGGCCGTCGGCGATGCCCATGACCTCGGCGTGGATCAACATGTCGACGAACGGCATCTCCTCGGAGACGCCGAGCGCGCCGTGCAGGTGCAGTGCGCGCTGGGCCACATCGTGGAGCACCCGCGGCATCGCCACCTTGATGGCCGCGATGTCCTTGCGCACCTTCAGGTAGTCCTGCTCCTTGTCGATGCGCCAGGCGGTGTGCAGCACCAGGAGCCGGAACTGCTGCAGATCGATCCAGCTGTCGGCGATCCGCTCCTGCACCGATTGCAGAGAGCCGAGGGTTCCGCCGCGCACCTGCCGCGAGACGGCGCGTTCGCACATCATGTCGAAGGCCTTGCGTACCAGGGCGACAGTGCGCATGGCGTGATGCACACGTCCGCCGCCGAGGCGTGTCTGGGCCACCGCGAACGCACCGCCCTCGGGACCGAGCAGATGGTCGACGGGCACCCGGACGTCGGTGTATCGGACATAGCCCTCGTGGTCGCTGAAGCCGTGTACCGCGACATTGCGGACGATCTCGAGCCCGGGCGTGCCCGCGGGCACGATGAACATCGACATGCCCTCATAGGGACTGACCTCGGGGTCGGTGACCGCCATGACAATGAAGAACTCGGCGAAGGCGGCCACCGAGTTGAACCACTTCTCGCCGTTGATGACCCAGCAGTCCCCGTCGCGCACCGCCGTGGTGGTGAACAGAGTGGGATCGGCGCCGGCCTGCGGCTCGGTCATCGAGTAGCAGGAGCCGATCTCGCCGTCGAGCAGGGGCTGGAGGTACTTCGCACGCTGCTCCGGGGTGCCGTAATGGGCCAGGATCTCGGCGTTACCGGAATCCGGTGCCTGACAGCCGAAGATGGACGGTCCCCAAATCGAGCGGCCGATGATCTCGTTGAGCAGTCCGAGCTTGAGCTGTCCGTAGCCCTGGCCACCGAGTTCGGGGCCGAGGTGACAAGCCCACAGTCCCTTCTCCTTGACCTGGGCCTTGAGCGGGCCCGCGATCGCCATCGCCTTCTCGTCCGAGCGGTCGTAGGGGCTGCCGAACACCAGATCCAATGGTTCGACCTCGGTGCGCACGAACTCGTCGGCCCAATCGAGGACCTGCTGGAACTCGGGGTCGGTCTGAAAATCCCATGCCATGGGTTGTTACCTCACTGAGCTTGGATGGTTGGATGGCTGATCGGTGATCAGCGGATGCCGCCGTCGAGGCGCAGAATCGAGCCGGTGCAGAACGAGGACGCATCGGATGCGAAATACATCGCGGCGCCGATGATCTCATCGGGTCGCCCGGGCCGGCCCAGTGCGACCGCCGATTCGAACTGCGCCCGGAATTCCGCAGGCCACGCCTTGGCGATATCCGTCTCGAAGGGCCCGCACTGAATAGCGTTGACCCGAACCTTGGGGCCGAAGGCCTGGGCGAACCCCTCGGTCACATTGTTGAGGCCCGCCTTCGCCGCCGAGTAAGGCAGCGCGATCACGTCGGAGCGGGTAGCCGCCACCGAGCTGATATTGATGATGGAACCGCCGTCGCCCGCGGCCATCCGGGTGCCGATCTCGGCGCACAGCCGGAACGGTCCCCGGAGATTGACCCCGATCACCTTGTCGAACAGCGACTCCCCCACCGCGTCCAGGCTCGGATACAGCGGTGAGATACCGGCATTGTTCACCAGGATGTCGACCCGTCCGAATTCGCCGTAGGCCGCCTCGATCAGTGCGTCACAGTCGGCCCAGTCGCCGACGTTGGCCGCCACCGGCAGAGCGCGCACGCCGTACTCCGCCCGCACCTTCGCCGCGGTCTCCTTGCAACTGTCGATTTTGCGCCCGGCGATCACGACATCGGCACCCGCTGCGGCGAACGCCTCCACCATCTCCCGGCCGAGGCCCCGGCTACCGCCGGTGACCAACGCCACCCGGCCTGCCAACAGCTCGCTCGTCTGCAACGTCACGTCATTTCCCTCGTTTCCACTGAATGCTTACGTCGATTATGCTGACCGTACGAGCGGTCAGTCAATGGCCGAAACCTGCGACCTCCGAGGAACCCGCCATGGCTTATGTCATCACCCAGCGCTGCTGCAACGATGCGACCTGCATCGCCGAGTGCCCGGTGGACTGCATCCGGCCCACCCCGGATCAACCCGAGTTCGCCACCGCGGAGATGCTCTACATCGATCCCGATACCTGCATCGACTGCGGCGCGTGCGCGGACTCCTGCCCGGTGCAGGCCATCTTCCCAGAGGACGAACTGACCGAATCACTGTCCAGGTACCGCGACATCAATGCCGAGTATTTCCAGGCCAATCCACTGGAAGCGGATTTCACTCCGATCCCTGCCGAGCTGCGTCCCCCCAAGGAGCGGGGAACGCTGCGGGTGGCCATCGTCGGCTCGGGCCCGTCCGCCTGCTACGCCGCGCAGGAACTGCTCGAGCGCGGCGATGTCGAGGTCGACATGTTCGACCGCTTACCTACGCCATGGGGCCTGGTCCGCGCGGGTGTCGCGCCCGATCACGCGGGCACCAAGATCGTCACCGACGCCTTCGCCGCAGACTTCCGGCGCGACAATTTCCGGTTCCACCTCAATCTCGAGGTCGGCGACCATATCTCCCACGACGAGCTCCTGGCCCACCATCACGCCGTGATCTACGCCGTCGGCGCCTCCACCGACCGTCGGCTCGGCATTCCCGGCGAGGACCTGCCCGGCAGTCACTCCGCCACCGAGTTCGTCTCCTGGTACAACGGGCACCCGGACTTCGCCGACCGCGAATTCGACCTCAGCGCCGAGCGCGCGGTCATCGTCGGCAACGGCAACGTGGCACTGGACATCGCCCGGATCCTGACCACAGATCCCGATCAGCTCGCCACCACCGACATCGCCGATCACGCGCTCGAGGCATTGCGCCACAGCGCGATTCGCGAAGTCGTCCTCCTCGGCCGCCGCAGTCCCGCCGAGGCCGCCTACACCTCGCCGGAGTTCCTGGCACTGGGGTACCTGCCGGATGTCGACGTGGTCGTCGACACCGCGGACCTCGAGCCAGGTGACGCACTGAAGGTCCGCCTCGCTCACGAATACGCCGAACGCCCCAGCACCCCCGGCAACAAGCGAATCGTGTTCCGCTACCTCGCCTCCCCGCTCGCGATCACCGGCGACGGCCACGTCGAGGCTCTCGAGGTGAGCCGCAACCGGTTGGTCTCCTCCGAATCCGGCCCCGTCGCCGAGGCGACCGGCGAGACCGGGACACTGGCCACCGGACTGGTGCTGCGCTCCATCGGCTATCGCGGTGAGCCGGTCCCTGACCTGCCCTTCGACGACGCGCGCGGCATCGTCCCCAACGACCAGGGCAGCGTCGCGCCCGGCGTCTACGTGACGGGCTGGATCAAGCGCGGCGCACGGGGCGTCATCGGCACCAACAAGGTCGACGCGAAGGAGACGGTCGACAAGATCATCGGCGACTTCGCAGCCGGTGAGCTGAAGACACCGATCAACGACCGGGAGGCGCTGGCGGCGCTGGTCCGCAAACGTCAGCCCGAGGTCGTCGACCGCGACGGCTGGACGGCGATCGATGCCGCCGAACGCGCGGCGGGCGATGCTGCGGGACGGCCCCGCGTCAAGATCACCAAGGCAGTCGATCTGGTTCGCACCGCCGCTCGGTGAACGGGATATCGACGAATTCGGCCGGTGCCCAATAGGC